>NZ_JACIUZ010000038.1 GCF_014145505.1 Limosilactobacillus fastidiosus | reverse complement strand
ACCTTCTTTACATGATTTTTGTGGTGAATTGATTGTACAATACGAGGGCAACAGTTGTCCTTTTTTGTGTACAAAAAACTGGTATTGATTTTTCATCAATACCAGATAGTGTATACCCGATTAAATGACAAAAGCCATCCAGAAGTGATCACCTCTGGATGGCTTTTTTATCATTCGTTTGAAAATGTTGAGCTCACAATTATTTCTAGGCTTCGCTGGCTCACACACTCTTTTTAATAATGCTTCATTACCCTTTCCATCTCCCGGTTGGCTTCGCGACGTTTAATGGATTCACGCTTGTCGTACTCATGTTTCCCTTTAGCGAGGCCAAGAAGAACCTTAGCATATCCATGCTTGATATACATTTTTAATGGTACTAGGGTAACCCCCTTGTCTTGGAGAGCACCGGCAATTTTATGAATCTCCTTCTTATGGAGAAGAAGTTTCCGGTTGCGGAGTGGGTCCTGGTTAAAGTAAGTCCCATTATCATACTCACTAATATGAACATTCATTAACCAAGCTTCACCATTCCGAATTTGAGCAAAACCATCTTTTAAATTTACCCGATGGGCACGAACAGATTTAATCTCAGTTCCGGTCAAAACTAGTCCTGCTTCATAAGTATCCGTCACAAAATAATCATGGCGAGCCTTTTTATTTTGAGCAATTAAATTATCATTACTTTGTTTCCTTTTGGCCATGGTATCCCTCCATTAGGTCAAAATATTAGTGACGACGCTGATGATGACCTTCAAAATCACGAGAGTTGTTATGATGACGGGTCTGACCACGGTTAATTTGCCGATTATTCAGGTGACCATTCTCATGATCGTTATGCTTCCACTTTCCTTGAGTATTCCGGAAGCGTTCCTTATTATGACCATGACGGTGATTATTATGACGACCTCCTCGGCCACCACGACGTCGATCATCATTATGAGGAACCCGGATCTTGGTTGTTGGGGCTTCTTTAGGGTTAACCAACTCAAAATCAACTTCACGCAGATCCTTATCAACCCGAACCAACTTAACCTTAATTGGCTGACCAATTTGGAAGATTCGGTGGTGACTACGTCCAATTAAAGCCATATGCTTTTCAGAATATTCATAGTAGTCATCATTCATTACACTAATATGAATTAGCCCTTCCACGGTATTTTCTAGTTCAACAAATAAGCCGAACTTCATCACTGAACTAACGACAGCATCAAAAGTTTCCCCAACATGGTCTTCCATGTATTCAGCCTTCTTCATGCTGTCAACGTCTCGTTCAGTATCGATTCCCCGTCGTTCAGTAAATGATGTGTGTTCCGCAATCTCAGGCAAGCGATCACGCCAAGCAGCCTTGGCTTTTTCATCCTTACCATGCTTCTCGTACCACTTAATTAAACGGTGAACAGTGTCATCAGGATAACGGCGAATTGGTGAAGTAAAGTGTGTGTAGTAGTTTGCGCCTAAGCCAAAGTGACCGACTTCTTCATCGTCATACTTTGCCTGTTGCATACTTCGTAGCATCATTACCTGGACCATCTGTTCTTCTGGCTTTCCAGCAACCTGCTTCAAAACATTTTGAAGCATCTTGGGCTTGATATTATTAACATCACCATGAGCATTAATTCCGAAGACACTCAAAAACTCGAAGAAAGACTTAACCTTCTCGTTATCAGGTTGTTCGTGGATCCGGTAAAGAAATGGCACGTGTTCTTTGTAATAATGCTCGGCAACAGTTTCATTGGCAGCCAACATGAATGATTCGATCATCCGTTCGGCCAACCCTCGTTCTCGGAGTTGAATGTCGGTTGGGTGTCCCTTGTCATCAACAACGATCTTTGCTTCCGGAGCTTCAAAATCAATTGCACCGCGCCGTTTCCGAGCATTTAGAAGGATTTTGTGGATATCCCGCATAGTTTCAAACATTGGGACTAGTTCTTTATATTGGGCCATTGTTTTGGCATCGTGAGATTCCAAGATCCGGTTAACAGCCTTATAAGTCATCCGGGCATGTGACCGCATAACACTTGGGAAAATCCGGTGTTTAACAATCCGGCCTTGTTCATCAATTTCCATTTCACAACTCATTGAAAGTCGCTCTTCTCCTGGATTTAACGAACAGATACCGTTAGAGAGGCGTTTAGGGAGCATGGGAACCACCCGATCAGTTAAGTAAACGGAAGTTCCCCGTTTAAATGCTTCCTTATCAAGGGCAGAACCAGGCTTTACATAGTGACTAACATCAGCAATGTGAACCCCAAGATGGTAGTGACCGTTATCCATCTTCCAAGCAACAACTGCGTCATCCAAGTCTTTTGACTCAATGGCATCAATTGTCACAAGTGGTTGATTAGTGATGTCTTCCCGCCCCTTCTTCTCTTCAGGCAGAACCTTTAAAGGAATCTTATTCGCCTCATCCATTACTTCCTTGGGAAATTCATGAGGAACATCATGAGCATAGATTACCGAAAGAATATCAATTCCTGGCTCATCTTTATCTCCGATTACTTCGTTAACTGCCCCAGTCATGATTTCGGGAGTCTCATCATCAGGGTAGGTAGCAACAGTTGCCGTTGCCACTTGACCATCCATTGGTTTGAGACCCTGATCATTGACGAAGAACCGATAATTAGAAAGCTTTTTATCCTTAAGGAGGATTTCACCAACATACTTTCCAACAGTTTCCTGCTTAAATTCACCAACGATCTGATCATAATTGTGTTCAACGATCTTAACAACTTGGCCTTCCGGACCCTGATCGCTTCCCGACTTAGCGGGACGCAAAATTTTAACTTCAACCTGATCACCATTCAAAGCGTGCATCGTATGATCGGGGTTAATATACATATCCGGTAGATCGGGGTCATAATCAACAAAGCCAAACCCTTTACCATTAGCATGGAAGGTACCAACAATCGCTTGGGGCTTAATTATTGCTTTAAATTCTCCCTGATCCGTTACCTCAACCTGCTTCTCTCGTTCGAGTTCGGCAAGTGTCTGAATGATTGGCGTAAAGGCTTCGGCATCATCCATCTTTAATGCCCGACCTAACTTTTCTGCAGAAAAGCTAACGTTTGCATTATCCTTTAGATAGTCTAATATCTGATCTTTTAGTTTTGTTTTTGTTGTCATATTACACCTCAAATATTTTTTGTAGGAAGTTAGTAACATCAGTAAATAATTGCCGGTGGGCATCATTAACGGTAAGCACGTGCCCCGCTTGTGGGTAATAATGGTAATCAACTGGTGTCCCCTGCGCTAATAATTTATTTTTTAATTTTTCTCCAGAGTGCGGATCAATCATCTCGTCTTTTCCTCCTTGACCAATAAAAAATGGTTGGTGGATCCGATCAAGGTGGTGATCGATTTCTCGAGTCATTTGACTAATTTCGGTTAGTTGCCTAGGTAACAACTGATTAATTTCAGCAATCCGCTCCGTAATCTGCCGCAAGCTTAATCCAGCATTTTGGTAATAAGTAGCAGCTAACCGAGGAAAAAACTGGGGAACGTTAGATTTACCCCAAGTAGTCACGGGCGAAGCAAAAACGCCTCCTCCAGCTAAGCTTGGATCATTTTCTAACGCTTTTGTTGCCAGTAACCCTCCTAATGATAGACCAAGAACCGCTATTTTTTCCATTCGAAGGTCTTTTAACTTGCGAATTGCAAATTGCGTATCCACCCACCAATCATCTGGATTACCTTTTTTTAAAACAGTAAGGGGATCCCTACCATGTCCCGTAAATACTGGAGCATAAATCGTATAATTTTGTCTTTCTAAGTGTCGTGCAAGCATTCGCATGTCCGCACTGCTACTTGTATATGAATGAAGTAAAACAACCCCAAAGCTCCCATGCGGAAATAAAAAAGGCTTGCCCGAGCTAACTTCCATTATTTCTTACTCCTTAAAAATAAAAAAAGGCCTCCTGAATACATGATACAGGAGGCATCGCTACTCTAATGTGATGAAACGAAAACCAAGGCTAAAGCAAGGATAAAGAAAATTGCCCCACAAATTGTAGTGACAACTTGCATTACCGCTTCAAAGCCACGAGCTTTACGCCGTGAGAATAGGTCTCCAGCACCACCGCTTAAAGCAGACATTGCATCATTATCGTTTTTAGCTGGTTGCATCATAACGCATGCAATCAAGACTACACAGTCTATTAAAAATAAAGTCATTAATGTGTTATACAAGGATTTTTCCTCCTAATAATTACCCACTATATCAGATAAATAATAACATACTATTTACCTAATTTCTACATTTTTGGTGCATGAGATGCTTGCTCCAATATTTCTTGTAGCTTGTTCTTATCAGAAATATTCGCCTGAATTACAAGGGTATCTCCTGCTAACAAAACTGTTCTTCCGTTCGGAATAATCTTATCTTCTCCCCGGTAAATTAAGGAAACAATGCAGTCTGCTGGCCAATTATAATCTGCAATCTTGCAACCATCTAGCTCAGAACCGGGGTAAACTGATATGGAAAGTGTTTCTTGGTGAAGTGGCTTCTTCTCGGTCCGTAACCCGATAAAGTTTTCAAACATCTCGGTATAAACCGGCTTACCATGAAGAACATCGACAACTAAGTAAGCAATAATAGAAACCATTGCTAAAGGCATTAAGTGGGCTAGTGAGCCAACCATTTCAGTAATAAGGAGGATTGCAGTAAACGGTGCCTTACTGATGCAAGCAAAGTAGCCAGCCATCGCATAAATAATAAAGTTTGGCAAGTACTGAATTGGCAGGATCCCCCAATTATTCATTAAGGCACAATAAGCTGCACCAAGAACAGCTCCTAAGGTCAAAATCGGAAGAAAAATCCCCCCTGGCAACTGACTCCCGTAACTAATCATCGAAAAAATAAAACGTAGAATAAAGAGGCCCACGAAAAGAGAGAGGGAAAATGGCAAAAGACGTAATTCTGCGATCAACTGATTACCACCGCCAAGAGTATAAGGAAGGTACCAGGCAACCGGAATTACTAGGAGGAACGGAATAATTGGATAAGCTGTAGGCTTGAGCCAAGTGAGCTTTCCGGACCAATAATCAAGGTGCAAAATCACGACCTGATAAAGACGACCGAGGATTCCCAGAATAACCCCTAAAATAATCAAGTGCCAATATAAGCCAACTGGTAGTTCATAGTGATAAGGAACGTTTAGGACTGGTTTAAGCCCAAAAATAGTCATTGAAACCATGTTGGAACAAAGTGAACTAATGAAGGTTGCTAGCCAAATTAACGGTGAAAAGTTATGGTAAACTTCTTCAAGAATAAAAATAGTACTGGCAATCGGCGCATTAAAGGCCGCTGCTAGTCCTGCAGCTGCCCCACTCGCAATCCCTACTCGCCGGTTTAGTGAATCCACATGTGCTGTTTCAGCGACTCCTTGACCAATTGTCGCCCCTAATTGAATAGAAGGTCCTTCCCGACCAAGAAATAGTCCTGACCCAATTGCAAAGATTCCACCAAGGTATTTTCGCCAAAGAACTGGCCACCATTTTTCCTCAAACTGACACTTTAATTGCCCTTCAACTTGAGGAATTCCAGATCCCTTAATATTGGGGTATCGCTGTGCAAAATGGCCCAATATTAGCGCTAAAATAACAGAACCAACTGCCCAGTAAATTAGACCAGTTGGCTGCTGGTGAAAATAGTTAAAGCTAATCTGAACAAATTGCAAAAAATGTTGAATAATTAACCGAAATGTACTAACCACTAATCCTGTTAATAATCCAATAATGATTGCACGAATCAATTGCTTAACTTGGCTATTTTGATTGGTAATTACTTTTTTATCCATTCTATCTCACAACTTTCCTCAAAAGATACAACAAAGTATTGTACTACATCAATTAAGATAAAAAAATAGAAGCTGATAATTAACCTTTTCAAGAGCTTGATTGGCTAACCGAAAACGACGAATGATGATGAAATCATCAGAATCATTCGTCGTTAGGCTCTAAGGAGCTGGTTAATTTCTGCGATTAGACTCTATAAGCTTGGAGACTCTTAATAACAGGATGAGGCCAGAAAAAATGTTTTTCCGGCCTCACCTAGTTTAAATCATTTAACTGTTGGTTTACTCAAGCCATGACGAATCAGGTAAACGGTCGTTGCAACAACCAGAACAATCGCCCCCACAATAACAGAAATTCGTGTATCAGGATTAATAAACATAAAGATCACGATTACAATTAGCATTATAAACGCAAAGTAATTAGAGAACGGGTAAAGGGGTAACTTAAATGGGTGCTCTGTCATTAAGTCAGGATTATTCTTCCGGAAACGTAATTCAGCAAGTAAAATTACAAACCACGGAATCATTCCCGGCAAAACGGATGAACTAAAGACAACCACAAACATATCAGAGGTTGAATGGCTATAAGCAGATGAAATCATATCAATAATGAATCCAATTAAGATTCCACCAGAGATTCCTAAGATCGCCGCATTTGGAACAATTCGTTTAGAAAGTCGACCAAAAACCTTTGGTGCATCCCCTTCATGCGAAAGCTTGAATAACATTCGGCTTGAACTATAGATCCCAGAGTTAGCCCCAGAAAGAGCAGCCGTTAAAACAACAAAGTTAATAATAGAGGCTGCGGCAGTAATTCCAACCTTAGCGAAAGTCGAAACAAACGGTGAGCCAACACTACTTAACTTATCCCACGGATAGATCGTAACAATTACAAAAATAGCACCAACATAAAAGATTAAAATCCGGAAAAGAACGGACTTAACCGATTTGATAATTGCTTTTTGCGGATTGGCAACCTCACCAGCAGAAATTCCTAATAGTTCAATCCCTTCATATGAACCAACGACGATTGACATTGAGAAGAAGAAACCACTAACCCCACCGGTAAAGAAACCACCATGTGCCCATAAATTACTAAAGCCTGTCGGATGGCCACCATTACCAAAGCCAAAAAGGATCACCATAAACCCAAGAAAAATCATGAAAATAATGGTGACGACCTTAATCATCGCAAACCAAAATTCAAGTGAACCGTACGCCTTAGCACTAGCAAGATTAGCTAATACCAAAAAGACAATGATTATCACTCCGGCAATCCATGTATGCATATGTGGCCACCAAAATTTCAGGTATTCCGTCGCAGCAACCACTTCTGACATTCCCACTACAATGTACTCAAAAACATTTGCCCACTTAGCAAGATATCCAGCAAGAGGATGAACATATTCGGTAGCATAATCTGCAAAGGAACCAGTTCCTGGATTAATATAAATCATTTCCCCTAGGGCCCGCATAACGATATAAAGAATTAAGCCAACGAATGCGTACGCTAAAAGAACTGAAGGTCCCGTCCACTTAATCGTTGAAGTTGATCCCATAAATAACCCAACACCGATAGCGCCTCCCAAGGAAATCATTTCCATCTGGTTAGCAGTCATTGATCGCCGTAATTTTGGCGCAGAATCTTTCACTAGTATCAAATCCTTTTCTCAAACTATAACTTTTCAAATTATATTATATGAATTATCAATTGCCAAGATCCTTCTCATCGTTTTCTCATCATTAATTAGGATAGTCAAAAGAGTAATCGTTCAACTTAAAAAGCAAAAAATAGGTTCCTTACATCCAGATTTGCCCAGATGCAAGGAACCTATTTACATTTTAGTGCTAATTAAATTAACGGTTTTCGATGTCTTGACGTGCTTGTTCACTCAAGTTATAGAAGGAGTGGATACCCTTGTATTGAGCAACATCACCAAGTTGATCTTCAATCCGCATTAATTGGTTGTACTTAGCAAGACGGTCAGTCCGGCTCATTGAACCAGTCTTGATTTGGCCGGCATTAGTAGCAACAACCAAGTCAGCAATGGTAGTGTCTTCAGTTTCACCAGAACGGTGCGAAACGATGGCAGTGTAACCAGCTTCCTTAGCCATTTCGATAGCTTCAACAGTTTCAGTCAAAGTACCAATTTGGTTAAGCTTAATTAAGATTGAGTTAGCAGCCCCCATCTTAATACCCTTCTTAAGGTAATCAGTGTTAGTTACGAAGAAGTCGTCACCAACAAGTTGAACCTTCTTACCAAGCTTGTTGGTAATAGTTACCCAGTCATCCCAGTTATTTTCGTCAATTGGGTCTTCAACAGATACTACTGGGTACTTTTCAATAATACCTGACAAGTAGTTAATCCATTCTTCAGTAGTGTATTCTTCACCAGTTGACCAGCGAAGCTTGTACTTCTTGTCTTCGTCATTCCACAATTCTGAAGCGGCAACGTCAAAGGCAATAGCAATGTCCTTACCTGGCTTGTAGCCGGCATCCTTGATAGCCTTAATCAAGTATTCGAATGGTTCTTCGTTGTTAGCAAAGTCAGGAGCAAATCCACCTTCGTCACCAACAGAAGTTACCTTACCAGCTGCTTCCAATTCCTTCTTCAAAGCGTGGAAAGTTTCTGATCCCCAACGAATTGCTTCACGAACAGTTGGTGCACCAACTGGCATGATCATGAATTCTTGGAAATCAACCTTGTTATCAGAGTGGGCACCACCGTTGATAACGTTCATCATTGGTGTTGGTAATACGTGAGCATTAAAACCACCAAGGTAATTGTAAAGAGGAACTTGTAATTCGTCGGCAGCAGCACGAGCAGTAGCAAGGGAAACAGCCAAGATGGCGTTAGCACCTAACTTACCCTTGTTTGGAGTACCGTCTAACTTAATCATTGCCTTATCAATTGCGATTTGGTCGGTAACTTCCATACCAACAATTTCCTTAGCAATAACGTCGTTAACGTTAGCAACGGCCTTTAATACTCCCTTGCCGCCAAAACGGTTCTTATCACCGTCACGCAATTCAACGGCTTCGTGTTCACCAGTTGAGGCACCTGAAGGTACGATTCCACGGCCAACACCACCAGCTTCAGTATAAACTTCAGCTTCAACTGTAGGGTTACCACGTGAATCAAGAACTTCACGTGCATAAATATCTGTAATAAGTGACATTTGATGAATCTCTCCTCTGTCTTAAATTCGATAGCAGTCGCGCTATTTCATTAATATTGTATTATTTTGTGCATCCAAAAACAAGCATTTAGTGGTTAACTAACCGTAAAAATGTTTCAGGATCTAAACTTGCACCGCCTACTAAGACCCCATCAATGTCTCGACTAGCCATTAGCGCATTGATATTTGAAGTCGTGACACTACCACCATAAAGGACCCGAACATCACCAGCAACTTCTTTCCCATACATGTAGGCAATCGTTTGCCGAATTAAGTAGCATCCTTCCTCTGCTTCATCTGGATCGGCACTTTGACCAGTACCAATTGCCCAACTTGGTTCATAGGCGATGGTTACGTGCCTAATTTCATCACTCGAAAGCCCCTTAGCGTCAGATAAGATCTGGTTAACCACCCAATGAACCTTCTTACCGGCTGTTCGGCGCCCCATTGTATCATCACAGCAGACAATGGGGCAAAGATGGTCAGTCAAAGCTGCTTTGATCTTCTTATTTATAATTTCATCGGTTTCATGAAAGTATTTTCGCCGCTCAGAGTGTCCAAGGATTACATGATGAATGCCTGCTTGATATAAAGCATAGGGACTTGTCTCCCCAGTATAGGCACCTTCATTTTTATAATAGCAGTTTTCGGCAGCGATTTTTAGCGGGGAACCGTCAGCAGCTTCTCTCATTGAAACTAAGGAGAGGGTTGGTCCTGCAAGTGCTGTTTCCAACTGATTTGCCGGTGGTAACTGTTCCCTTATCTTTTTAACAAACTCAACTGATTCAGCCACCGTTTTGTTCATTTTCCAATTACCAGCAATAATTGGCACCCTCATAAAATCACTCCTTTTCACTATAGCGGTACTGTAGTATAAATCATCCACAATACACAAATAGGTCCAACCACCCGGAACCTTCCGAGTACTTGGACCCTATATCACGGGACTTACAGAAAGTTAGTAGTGCGGCAATAAACGAACCCGTAAACTTTCTCCCCTTATTATATATTACTTTTCAGAAATTGCAGCAATTCCTGGCAAAGCCTTACCTTCAAGGTAGGTTAATGAAGCACCACCACCAGTGGAAATGTGGGTAAGTTTGTCAGCAACACCCAATTGTTTAACGGCGGCAGTTGAGTCACCACCACCAACGATAGTAGTAGCGTCACTTAAAGTACCAAGGAACTTACCAATTTCAAGGGTTCCCTTAGCAAAGTTAGGTTTTTCAAAGACACCCATAGGACCGTTCCAAACAACAGTCTTAGCATTCTTCAATACATCTTCAAATTCCTTAATGGACTTTGGGCCAATATCAAGGGCCATCCAGCCATCATCAATGTCGCCTTCAACAACCTTGGTATTAGCATCATTATCGAACTTGTCAGCTACAACGTTATCAATTGGAAGAACCAACTTGTCACCAGCCTTTTCAAGGATCTTCTTAGCAACATCAATCTTGTCTTTTTCAACAAGTGAGTCACCAGTCTTAATCCCCTTAGCAGCATAGAATGTATATGCCATTCCACCACCAATGATGATCTTGTCAGCCTTTTCAAGGAGGTTATCAATAACACCAATCTTGTCAGATACCTTAGCACCACCAAGAATAGCAACAAATGGGCGTTCAGGGTTATCAACAGCATCACCCAAGAACTTGATTTCTTTTTGCATTAAGTAACCAGCAGCAGCTTTTCCTGGCATGTTAGTGGCAATTCCAACGTTTGACGCATGCTTCCGGTGAGCAGTACCAAAGGCATCGTTAACGAAAACGTCACCAAGGGATGCCCAGTACTTACCTAATTCAGGATCATTACCTGATTCACGCTTTACGTATTCGCCATCCTTAACATCTTCATAACGAGTATTTTGAACAAGTAATACATCACCGTCTTTAAGTTCGTCAATAGCATCTTCCAGTTCCTTACCTTCAGTAACTGGAACAAACTTAACTGGCTTATCAAGTAATTCAGAAAGACGTTCTGCAACAGCCTTTAGTGACTTAGCAGGCTTGTCTTCTTCCTTCTTGATTCGGCCAAGGTGTGAGAACAAGATTGCCTTACCATTGTGATCAATAACATACTTAATAGTTGGTAATGCAGCAACGATCCGGTTATCATCTTCAACCTTACTACCATCGTCACTAATTGGGACATTAAAGTCGACCCGCATTAAAACCTTCTTACCTTCGAGAGGTAAATCTTCAACAGTTAATTTTGCCATGAATTATGTTTCCTCCTTCTCTGTGAAGAAAAAGGTGGTTGGAGTTTCCTCCTCCCACCTTTCATTTAGCTTATTTAAGCAATTAGATTAAAGACTTGCGAAGTGAAGCAAAGTCCGGATCATGTTGCAAGTGAAACCATTTTCGTTGTCGTACCATGCAACAGTCTTAACTAATTGAGTACCATCTTCGCCTTCCATAATTTCGGTTTGTGATGGATCAAATACAGAACCAAAAGTAGAACCAATAATATCACTTGAAACAATTGGGTCATCAGTGTAACCGAATGCTGGGTTATCCTTAGATGCTTCCTTCATAGCGTTGTTAACATCATCAACAGAAACCTTCTTGTCCATGATAGTAACAAGTTCAGTTAATGAGCCATCAGGAACTGCAACACGTTGTGCGTGACCTGAAAGCTTACCATTCAATTCAGGAATAACAAGACCGATAGCCTTAGCAGCACCACTTGAGTGAGGAATAGTGTTAACAGCAGCGGCACGGTTGTTGCGGAACTTCTTACCACGTGGTTGGTCAAGAACAGCTTGGCTACCAGTGTAAGCATGAACAGTGGTCATAGTACCAACCTTGATACCGAAGTTCTTGTTCAACCAGTATGCCATTGGTGCAAGACAACTAGTGGTACATGAACCAGCTGAAACAATCTTATCGTCAGCCTTCAAAGTATCCAAGTTAACACCAGGAACAACAGTTGGAATGTTACCAGCAGGTGCAGAAATAAGGACACGCTTTGCGCCGGCATCCAAGTGAGCTTGTGACTTTTCTGCAGAAGTGTAGAAACCAGTACATTCAAGGACAAAGTCAACACCGTCGTTCTTTACCCAAGGAATGTTACGTGCGTCACGTTCTGCGTATACAGGGTATTCCTTACCATCAACAACGATACCCTTGTCATTTGATGAAACTTCACCATCAAAACGACCTTGAGTTGAGTCGTACTTAAGTAAGTAAGCTAACATTTCTGGTGAAGTCAAGTCGTTAATAGCAACAACTTCGATATCATCAGTGTTAAGTTCGTGAATACGACGGAATGCCAAACGACCAATACGGCCGAAACCATTAATACCAATCTTTACAGTCATACTGCAATTTCCTCCTTTAGGAAAACATAATTAGTGTCTTTGCTAACTCAATCACATTTACTTAATATTGACTGTAATTAAGCAATATCAAGTATCTATCTCAAGTCATGACTTAGCAATTACAACCTTACGGTATTAATAATACTCACAATTCACTAACTTGTCTATCTAATTAGACCGAAAAGTTTGATTTTTCTTGTGGAAGCGTTATCACTTCAAAAATTTTAAATTTGTTATTGCAATTATATTTGAAGTAGGATAGTATAGTATTTGTTGACGCGCCCTTAGTGTAATGGATCGCACGTGAGATTCCGGTTCTCGAGATCCGAGTTCGACTCTCGGGGGGCGCATTTTTTTATGGTGTTTGATTTTGATTACATATTTCACCTAAAAAACCATCGCTTTGTAAGCGATGGTTTTTTTATCCAGTTTTATAGATTAAAATAAAAAGGTTGACTAAAATCACTCCAGTCAACCTTTTTATGCTTTATAAAGCTAAATTACTTTTCTTCAGCTGGCTTTTCCTTAGCCCACTTACGAATAGCTTCAATCTTTTTTTCCTTTAATGCTCGCTTGTACTTAGGAGCAATTGGCCGACGACCTTGAACGCCGTATGGGTGTGCTTTACGCATAGCAAATGCCTCCTTAATATATTAAACGTAAAATAATTAACGCTCCAATTATACCGGTCATGGTATTAAAAAGCAACCCTTCTAAAGAATCCCTAATCGTTCGATCCTATTGCAGCAATAATTAGTAGCTAAATTTTTCTCTCCAATTTACCTAGACCATTTTAAAATAACCCCTTTAAAAGAATTGTGATACAAATGAATTGAAAGTAATACCAATATAAGGTACTATATAGTTGCAATCAAGATGAAAGTAATTAAAGAGCTCACCAATACTAAAAAAGAGGTAATTTGTTATGACTAAAAATATGTTCGAAGCAATTGTTAAATTCAATAATACTGACTGGACAGTTCTTGATAAAGAATCAGCTGCTACTGAATTGGCTTTAATCGCTAAAGACCCTCATTAATAATCAGCAATAATTATGGTTAACTATTTATCCTCCATTGAGAATAGTGAGGTTACTAACTAGCTAATACTTTAAGTGCCTAGTTAGTAACCTCTTTTGATTTAATATGTAAGATCACAGTAATTTTACCGCAAAAAGGTCAATTATTTCGTAGCAAAACATTTGACCTTTTTTGACCAAACGAGTATAGTATTCACATAAGTTAGCAAATAAGACTAACAAGTGCTAAAAATAAAGGAGGCCAATTTACTATGAATTTAGTTCCAACTGTCATTGAACAATCATCTCGTGGTGAACGTGCATATGACATTTACTCACGGCTTCTAAAGGATCGGATCATTATGTTATCTGGTCCAATCGAAGACGAAATGGCTAATTCAATTGTTGCGCAATTGCTTTTCTTGGATGCGCAAGATTCTACTAAGGATATTTACCTGTACATTAATTCTCCAGGTGGGGTAGTTACCTCTGGAATGGCAATTTACGATACCATGAACTTTATCAAGTCTGATGTCCAAACTATTGTTATTGGGATGGCTGCTTCAATGGCCAGCGTCTTGGTATCATCTGGTGCTAAGGGTAAGCGTTTTGGTTTACCACACTCACAAGTCTTGATTCACCAACCATCTGGTGGTGCTCAAGGGCAACAAACTGAAATTGAAATTGCTGCTACTGAAATCTTGAAGACCCGGAAGATGATTAATGAAATTCTGGCTAAGAATTCAGGACAACCAATAGAAAAGATCAACCGTGATACCGAACGTGACCACTACTTAACCGCTCAAGAAGCTGTTGATTATGGTCTGCTTGATGGAATCATGGAAAACAATTCTAAGTTGAAGTAATTATAACTAAATAAAAAGAGACTAGAGAAATTTCTCTAGTCTCTTTTTATTTAGTTATAATTTACCCCCGCAACTCATCGGCATAAGCATTTAATTTCCGCAAGCGATGATTTACTCCAGACTTAGAAATTGGACCACCGGGAACTAATTCGCCAAGTTCTTTTAAACTCACTTCTTGGTGTGCTAATCTGGTTTCCGCTATTTCCCGTAATTTATTTGGTAAGCTCTCCAAACCAACGCGGGCTTCAATTAATTTAATATTCTCAATTTGCCTAGTTGAAGCATTGGCAATCTTATTCATATTGGCATTTTCACAATTGACCAACCGATTTACAGAATTACGCATGTCACGAACAATCCGAATATTTTCAAACTGTAGCATCGAATTTGTCGCACCAATTAACGACATAAAGTTAGCAATCTTTTCAGCTTCCTTAAGGTAAACAATATAGCCGCTTCGGCGAGCAGTTGTTTGTGCATTTAGGCCAAATTGATTCATCATCTGGGCAATAATCTCATTATGTTCTTCATATAAAGAATAAATTTCAAGATGATAACGGGAGGTTTCAGGATTATTCACTGATCCACCAGCTAAAAAAGCACCACGTAAGTATGATCGGACCATCCACTCATTCTTTAATAATTCTACAGGAACTTGCTCTTTTATCTGCATCCCCTGTAAAATCTGTAAGTCATCCAGAACTCGTTCTGCGGAATAACGCAAACGAACAATATATTGGTTGTTCTTTTTCAGCTTCATTTTACGGCGAACAACAATCTCACTTTCAACATGGTAAAAATCTTTCAGCAAAGAATAAATTCGACGAGCAATTGCTGGATTTTCAGTCTGAATATTTAATACAAGGTGATGGTTACTAATTCCGATTGAACCATTCATCCTGATGAGAGCCATTAACTCAGCCTTAGCATTATCCCGGTGAACCTTAATCGCTGTTAGCTCTTTTTTAACATCACTAGCATAAGACAAGGTTCTCACCTCCTAATCGTGAACTTCATGGAGGCGATTCATTAATTCATTGACCACCTTATCACGGTCATGAAATGCTCCATTATCTTTTAGTTGCAAGAAATTAGAACTAATCACCCGACATCCCTGCTTACGTAAGCCTTGAAAATCATGACCAACTGGTTGGGAAATTTCGTTCCATTCTTTAAAATTAATATAATTATCAGGAACTGGTTCAATATTAACAAAAACAGTATCAATAAAATTTTTACCAAGGTGTTGGTTCAAAACACGAACATGATCAGCATCAGTGAAGTGGTCAGTTTCACCCTTTTGCGTCATGATATTACAGATATAGACAACTTCAGCTTTACTTTCACAAACAGCCTTGGCAACATCATGAATCATCAAATTAGGGAGAATACTAGTAAACAAGCTTCCTGGTCCCAAAACAATTTGATCCGCATTTTCAATTGCCTTAATCACCTCAGGAACTGCTTTTGCTTCATGACCATCCTGATCATTTGAGGGTGTTACCCATACTCGTTTAATTTGCTTGTGAGCATGAGTAATTTCCGATTCACCGCTCAACGTTGAACCATCAGTAAATTCAGCGTTTAACGTTAATGGTTCGTCAGAAACAGGAAAAACATGTCCCCGAATTTCCATCATTGCTGAAAGTTCCTGGACAGCATCAAAAATATCACCTTGCATTTCTGAAAGCGCGGAAATAATAAGATTACCGATCGCGTGACCAGCTAAAAATTGATCAGTGGTCTTAAAGCGGTACTGAAAAATCTCTCGTTGGAGCTTTGGTAACTCGGAAAGAGCAACCAAAACATTTCGAATATCACCAGGGGGAACCACATTAATATAATTCCGTAAAATACCTGATGAACCACCATCATCAGCAACGGTAACCACTGCTGTGATGTCAGCATTTTGATCGCGTAACCCACGGAGAACAACTGGCAATCCAGTCCCTCCCCCGATCACAACGATCTTTGGCTTGTGAAACATATAATCCTTCCTCTACTGTTTATTTTGCTTTATCCAAATCTCGATGATGAACATTTACTTGATAACCATCGTTTTTTAGATCTTCTGCAACCTTGTTAGCAATTGTAACGGAACGGTGTTGTCCCCCCGTACAACCAATCGCAATCGTAAGGTTACTCTTTCCTTCATGGATATACCCGGGCATTGCCGTTTCTAACAGTGCCTTCAAATGACTATAAAATTCCTTCGCCAATGGACTCTTCATTACATATTCTTGAACCGGAACGTCATTTCCAGTCAGATGTTTGAGCTCTGGAACATAAAATGGGTTAGGGAGAAAACGAACGTCAAGGACAATATCAGCATCTAATGGAATCCCATATTTAAAACCGAATGACATCACTTCAATATAGAAATTACTTCCTTCGCCGTGACCAAAAATTTTATTGATCCTCAGTTTAAGGTTTCGGGGTGTCAAAGTTGTAGTGTCAATCCGAATATCTGACTCGCTCTTTAAATTATTAAGGAGCTTGCGTTCAGCGGTTACCCCATCCAATAGTCTTCCATGTGGTGATAACGGGTGGGAACGCCGTGTCTCTTTATAACGAGAAATAAGTTTATTATCATCTGCATCAAGGAAAAGGACGCTTACCTTAAGATCATCACGCTTCTTTAGTTCTTTAATTGCAGGTAACACCTGATCATAAAATCCCTGAGAACGAGAATCCATTACCATTGCAACCTTATTAAACTGACTAGCCTTCTCCATTATATCGACAAACTTTTCTGCTAAGTTAGGTAACATGTTATCAAACACGAAATAACCTAAATCTTCCAGACTATGAACCGCAACTGTTTTACCAGCCCCACTCATCCCAGTAATAATAACCACTCGCATCTTTTTCTCCCCCTCTTTTCTACACTTATACCTATTCATTGTATCACAACACCCCGGGCGTGTCTTTCAAAAATGGTGCAAGCTATGCCGGGTTAGCAATTGAGTGCTAAAGAATCCCGAACGATGATTAGCTCCTAATCAAGGAAGGAAGAGGTAGGCCACAGTGAGTTCCTTAGCTTTAGGAACAATAGAACTATCTTTCCTGATAACAGCGTCTTGCACCTAGAAAGAAGGAAACTTATACCTAAAGAAAAAGTTCAGGACGATTGAAAATCATTCTGAACTAATCTTAAATTGTTCTAATGTTGCTTTTTCTTCTCTTCAAGTTCTTTATCCCGTTCTAGCATCTTTTTCAAATATTGTCCGGTATAACTTTCCTTAACTTCAGCAATTTCTTCGGGAGTCCCGGTAGCTACAACATAACCACCTGCCTCTCCTCCCTCAGGTCCAAGATCAATCAACCAGTCAGCAGACTTAACAACGTCAAGATCATGCTCAATTACCAAAACAGTATTTCCTGCATCGACGAGTCGCTGCAAAACTGCCAATAACCGTTTGATATCATCCATATGTAGTCCCGTTGTTGGTTCATCAAGGATATAGAAGCTCTTTCCTCGTGATTGCCGGTGAAGTTCAGCAGCCAACTTCATTCGCTGTGCTTCACCCCCTGAAAGTGTGGTTGCTGGTTGACCAAGAGTAACATAACCCAAGCCGACATCTTCAATTGTTTGAAGTTTCCGCTTAATCTTGGGAATTGCACTGAAAAACTTCAAGGCTTCAGAAACGGTCATGTTCAGAACTTGTGAAATATTTTTCCCCTTGTACTCCACTTCAAGGGTTTCAGAGTTATAACGGGTACCGTGACAAACCTCGCACGGAACATAAACATCCGGCAAGAAGTTCATTTCAATCTTAATGATCCCGTCACCATGACACGCTTCACAACGTCCTCCCTTCACGTTAAAACTAAAACGTCCCTTATTGTAGCCTCGCATTTTTGCCTGATTAGTCTGGGCAAAGAGTTCGCGAATATCATCAAAAACGCCAGTATAGGTGGCAGGATTACTCCGTGGTGTTCGGCCGATTGGAGACTGGTCAATATCAATAATCTTTTCAATATTTTTTATCCCACTAATTGACTTATACTTTCCTGGCTTGGCGGAATTATTATTCAACTTTTGCGCTAAGATCCGTTTTAGAATCATATTAACCAGAGTCGATTTCCCTGAACCGGAAACCCCAGTAACACAAATAAATTTACCAAGTGGAAAATCAACATCAATGTTCTTTAGGTTATTTTCAGCAGCTCCTTTAAGAATTATATGTTTTCCATTACCTTCACGGCGTTCTTTAGGAACTTCAATCATCTTTTTTCCAGAAAGATACTGACCCGTTAACGATTTTCGTGAACGCATAATTTGCTTAGGAGTTCCAGCAGCCATTACTTTTCCACCATTAGCACCCGCACCAGGTCCAATGTCAACAATGTAATCGGCTGCTCGCATAGTATCCTCATCGTGTTCAACAACGATAAGGGTATTCCCCAGATCACGCATCGCTTTCAATGAGGAAATCAGCCGATCGTTATCTCGCTGATGTAGCCCAATCGATGGTTCATCAAGAACGTACATTACGCCAGAAAGGTTTGAACCGATCTGAGTGGCCAAACGGATTCGTTGCGCTTCTCCTCCTGAAAGCGTCCGTGCCGAACGACTAAGGGTTAGGTACTCAACACCAACATTTTTCATAAAGGTTAAGCGATCCAAAATTTCCTTGAGAATCGGCTGAGCAATCTTTTCTTTTTGCTCAGAAAGTTTAATCCCTTCAAAAAACGGAATTGCCTCACTAATTGGTAACTCAGAAACTTCACCGATATTTTGACTAGCAATTTTTACGGCTAATGCCCGTTGATTAAGCCGATACCCATGACAAACTGGACAGGGGAGTTCTGTCATATACTTTCGCATTTGCTCTCGAGTGAAGTCGGAATTAGTTTCCTTATAGCGCCTCTTAACATTATTGATCACACCCTCAAAGGGAACATCTACATCACGGACACCGCCAAAATCATTTTCGTAATGGAAGTGGAATGTTTTGTCTCCATTACCGTATAAGACTTGCTCTTGTTGTTTCTTTGATAACTTATTAAATGGTGTATCCATATCGATCCCGACTGACTTACAGAATTGTTCAAGTAATTGCGGATAATACTGTGAAGAAATCGGATTCCACGGGATCATCGCCCCTTCTCGAAGAGTCTTTGTTCGATCAGGAACAACTAAATCAACATCAACTTCTAGTTTTGAACCAAGTCCTTCACATTCTGGACAAGCTCCAATTGGCGCGTTAAATGAAAAAAGACGGGGTTCTAGTTCACCAACAGTGAAACCACAGATGGGACAAGCATACTTTTCAGAAAACGGAATGGGTTCCCCACCAATTACATCTGCAATTGCATAGCCATCGCTTAAGCGAAGAGCTGCTTCAAACGAGTCAAATAATCGAGAACGAATTCCGTCCTTAATAATAATCCGATCAATGACCACGTTAACCGTGTGCTTCTTATTCTTATCAAGCTCTGGAACTCCATCTAGTTCATAAGTTTCACCATCAACTTGAACTCGGACAAAACCTTCTTTTTTGATCTTCTCAAAGACCTTCTTCTGGGTCCCCCGTTTATCCCGGACAACTGGTGAAAGAATTTGCAGACGGGTCCGTTTAGGAAGCTCCAATACTCGATCAACCATTTGGTCAGGTGATTGGCTACTAATCGGGATATGGTCGTTTGGACAAATTGGCGTCCCAACCCGGGCCCAAAGTAGCCGAAGAAAGTCGTTGATTTCTGTAACCGTTCCTACCGTTGAACGCGGATTATGTGAAGTGGTTTTTTGATCAATTGAGATTGCTGGTGAAAGCCCATCAATCGAGTCAACATCTGGTTTGTCCATTTGTCCTAAAAACTGCCGGGCATAGGCAGACAAACTCTCAACATACCGTCGTTGACCTTCAGCATATAAAGTATCAAAGGCCAAGGAACTCTTTCCCGAACCAGATAAACCAGTAATAACAACAAGCTTATTTTTGGGAATCTTTACATCAATATTTTTCAAATTATGTGCCCGCGCACCATGAACAATAATCTTATCGTTTGCCACGAATAGCTCACTCCCCTTTATTTACTACTATGCTTTGCTTTTTTAGTTTTCTTTCCTGTCATCTGTGCCTTTAATTCCATTACTGTATCACGAAGCGTTGCCGCCTGCTCAAAGTCAAGATGTTTTGCAGCTACCCGCATTTGTTCGGTTAGTTCTTCAATCATCTTTGTTTGGTCATCACGTGATAGTTTTGCAAAGTCCTTACTTGTAAATTCAGTACCATCGGCCTTCTCACCACTATCCTCGGTTTTAGTAGTTGATGAAATAGCTTCTTGAATTGGCTTAATAATAGTCTTCGGTGTAATCCCATGCTTCTTATTATAAGCCATCTGAATTTCCCGACGTCGTCTTGTTTCATCAATTGCCTTTTGCATTGAATCTGTAACCGTATCAGCATACATAATTACTGAACCATTAGCGTTTCGAGCCGCCCGACCAATCGTTTGGATCAAGGAACGTTCATTCCGTAAAAATCCTTCCTTATCAGCATCAAGAATTGCTACCAGAGATACTTCTGGAACATCGAGTCCTTCCCGTAAAAGATTAATTCCTACCAAAACATCAAACTTACCCAGACGAAGATCACGGATAATCTGGGTCCGCTCTAGAGTTTTAATATCGCTATGAAGATACTTTACCTTTAATCCCAAATCCTTAAGGTAGTCCGTTAAATCTTCTGACATTTTCTTGGTTAAGGTAGTTACAAAGACCCGCTCATGTTTTTCAATCCGCTTATTAATTTCACCAACCAAATCATCAATCTGTCCCATTACTGGTCGAACTTCAATTGTCGGATCAAGCAAGCCAGTTGGCCGAATAATTTGTTGGACAACATGATCTGTTTGTTCCATTTCATATGGACCAGGTGTAGCAGACATGTAGATAACCTGATTAACGTGCTTTTCAAATTCTGCTAGCTTTAATGGCCGGTTATCAAGCGCACTTGGCAAACGAAAGCCATAATCAATTAACATCTGCTTTCGTGCCCGATCTCCGTTGTACATTCCACGAACCTGAGGCATTGTTTGGTGAGATTCATCGACTATCAATAAAAAGTCCTTCGGGAAGAAGTCTAATAACGTATAGGGGGGTTCACCAGGTTTGCGTCCATCCATATACCGTGAATAGTTTTCAATTCCGTTACAATACCCCATTTCACGAAGCATCTCAATATCATAGGTTGTCCGCTGCTGAATTCGTTCTGCTTCAAGCAATTTTCCTTCATCGGTAAACTTCTTAATCTGCTTTTTCATGTCGTTTTGGATCTGGGGAAGCGCCCGATCCATAATTTCTTCACTAGTTAAAAAGTGGGTTGCCGGAAAGATCGAAATGTGTTCCCGATCCCCAATTACTTCACCAGTAAGGGCATCAACTTCACGAATACGGTCAATTTCATCCCCAAAGAATTCAATCCGTAACGCCTTATCTTCTCGTGATGCTGGAAAGACTTCTACAACATCCCCGTGAACTCGGAAACGCCCCCGCTGAAAGTCAATATCATTTCGTTCAAACTGAATGTTAACTAATTCTCTAAGTAACCGATCCCTTTCAATCTCTTGACCAACCCGTAATGAAACAACGTGGTTATGGTATTCACTTGGGTCCCCCAGTCCAAAGATACTAGAAACCGAAGCAACGACAATCACATCATCACGTTCCATTAGCGAACTAGTTGCAGAGTGCCGGAGCTCATCAATTTCATCATTAATTGAAGCATCTTTTTCAATATATGTATCACTTGAAGGCACATAGGCTTCTGGTTGATAGTAATCATAATAGGAAACAAAGTATTCAACCGCATTATGGGGAAAGAACTTCTTCATTTCACTGTATAGTTGACCTGCCAAAGTCTTATTGTGAGACAAAATTAACGTTGGCTTGTTTGTGTTTGCAATTACGTTAGAGATCGTAAAAGTCTTTCCAGTCCCAGTTGCCCCTAACAAGATTTGCGACTTTTCTCCACTTTCAATTCCAGTAGTTAATTCTTTAATTGCCTCTGGTTGATCACCAGTAGGTTGGTATTCGGAAACTAATTCAAAATTTTTATGAGGTTGACGATATATCACGAGTAATCCTCCTCAGTACCTGAAAATGGAAGGTAACAATCTTATTCCTGCTACCTTCCGTCCCAATGGTTGTAATTATCATCTTTAAGTTTATCACCAGAACATGCATTCGTCTATCTATATGAAACGTTCAATTTGGCTGCTTATAAAACAACAAATCAACAGAAATTAACTTTATCTTAATCCTGATTAGTCATGGTTGAATCATAATTTTCCTCTCCCTATAATAGTAATGTTTAAATTTCGCAAAAGAGAAAGTTGGAGATCAATGTTTAGTAGTTTGAAGCAAAAACAGGAACTTCAATTGGGAAGTCTATTTGTTGTTCTCACCATCATTTGCTTTTTAGGAACTGCAAGTCAGTTGCTTACCCACCTTCAAGAGGCAACGTTCCCCTTTATATTATGGTGGATTTTAAAAACCTTTGTTAGTACGACCGTATTATGGGTCCCAATCGCTATTGGTGCTAACCAACACCAAAAACAATTTAATCGCCAAATTACGGTCTTAGCCCTGTGGATCGTCGGGGCAATTACTTTTACCTGGGCAAAATTTACAACCCAACCGGTAACTACCACAGCTCAGCCATCCCCCGAACTCTACGTCGTTCAGCAAGTATTCATCACTTGGTTCATTTGCAGTGGCTTTTATCTCTTCGCGTATCCACTCCAAAAAATTTGTCACCGTTGGTCAACCGTTACCCGCCGGCACTGGCTAATTGGTTTTTCTTTTATTTTCTTGCTGATTAACCTTATTAGTGGTTATGATGCCTTTGGTTTTCACCGGGGAACAAGTTTAATTTGGTTTATCTATCTCTTTGCACTTGGGGATTGGTTAGCAAACGATCGCCAATGGCTTAAAAAGTGGTCAAATATTCGCTATTTCTTTTTAACAGTTATTAGCTTACTATTTGCTGCCCTTATTACTTGGCTCAATATGAACCATGTTAACTATAGTCCCCACAACGATCTAACTCCTAATACTCATTATCTATTAGGGATTAATCCGTATCAGCCATTCTTACTTTTCACTTGTCTTATCATGACAGCATGGTTATTAAGGGGACAAGAAGGGAATCATGGGGATCAACTTTTTTCTATTATGGGAATTCTTCTCTTGAATCTTCTTGGGTTGCCGATGCTTTTTACACCTTTACTATTACCTCAAACAAGTTGGCAAACAATAATTATCTTGGGAATCACAATTACAGTTATTTTCAGCGCTATTATGATTCTCATTAATTTCCTGGGGAATAAAATTAACTGGCAGTTAAACTATTGGGATCTCCTGCAAAAGCTGAAGCACTTTAGCAAACATTACTGGCCCGTTCTTTTGACTTATCTTATTCTGTGGGGAATTACACTAGCCTCGTTTGCAATTCTTTGGAACGGTGAGTTTACGATGATAGAGTGGATGCTTACCGAACGACCAAAAATCATCACGGTAAACGTCTTAATCGGTTTTGCGATTGCCTTAATTTTGATGTCAATTACTAACCGTTGGTGGCTCAGTTCTGGACTTACAGTAATCCTTTATCTTGCTTGGCTTAGTGCCTCTGTCCTAAAAATTGCTGCACGAAATGAGCCGATCATTCCAACTGACATTTCAACATTAATGGCTCCTGGTGAAATGCTCGGAATGGTTAACAAGTGGATAATCGCTTTTACATTAGTTACCGTCGCTATTGCCCTCGCTGCTAGTTGGCAAGCAGAAAAGTGCTATGGGAAGAATTGTCGATTTAATCCAGCAACGCGTATCATAATTGCTGCTCTCTCCTGTGCTTACCTTTTTAGTTTTAATTTTGCTAATCATAGTAACTCAATTATTTACAAGCAATTACAAAATATTGACGACACCCCATATTTCTATTCTCAATTACGGGGGGCCAAAATGAATGGTACTCTTTTGCAATTTGCTAATAATATCGATGTTCATGTAATGAGTAAGCCAACGGGGTATTCACCAACAACCATGGCTCGTTTAGAAAATCATTATATGAAGGTTGGAGCGGAAATTAATCAGAATCGGACCCATAATAGTGTGGGTAACCAAAACCTTGTATTTGTCCTTAGCGAAAGTTACGCTGACCCGGCTAAAATTCCTGGAATGAAAATTAGTGGGAATCCGATCCCATACCTTCACCAGTTAAAAAAGCAAACCACTAGTGGATTAATGCTAAGTTCCGGGTATGGTGGTGGAACCGCAAATATGGAGTATCAGGCTTTAACTAGCCTTTCAATGGCTAACTTTTCGCCAACCTTACCGACCCCATATTCACAGCTTGTTCCGTACCAAAAACGGACTTTTACTATCAACAACCTTTTTAACTATAGTATTGGGATTCATCCCTTTACCGCTAATTTATATAATAGAAAAACCGTTTATAAGAAGTTTGGCTTTAATAAGTTCTATCATTTCGACGGTGGGGATAAACTTACCTATACCAGTAAAATTCACAATAGTCCCCGGGTAAGTGATGATTCAGCCTACAAAGAAGTAACCCTAAACCTTAAACGACACCCTCACGGTAAATTTATTCAATTAGCTACCATGCAAAATCACATGCCGTATGAGCCAACATACTACGCAAAAAATAATTATCATGTTTCTGGTAAAGGTTTTAATACTCCTAAACAGAAGGCACAAATCGAAACTTATATTCAAGGGATTCATTACACCGATCAGGCATTGAAAGATTGGATCCATCAATTAGACGAGCTAAAGCAACCAACCACCGTCGTCTGGTACGGTGACCATCTTCCCGGGATTTATCACGGTCTGCCAATGGGAAAGTACGGTACCCAACTGCACGAAACTGATTACTTTATCTATAGCAATGCAGCTGCTCGAAAACTTAACCATAATCGTCTGACTTGGCAGCACCAGTTAGTCGGGCCAAATAACTTTGCTGCAATGGCCCTTGCTCAGATGGACGTCAAGGTTTCTCCATACTATGCTTTAATGACAGAAATTGCAGAAAAGGTTCCAGCAACTTCCCTACCAACTAACGGAACCGCTAAGAATAATTCTGCCCATCAGGGAGGAATTGATTTCGTTAATGCTCAAGGTAAGCACGTTAAACTCACGGCAAAGCAAAAGAAGCTTTTTCACGACTACCAACTAGTTCAATACGACTTAACTGCTGGCCATCACTATCTTTTAAAGAATTCATTCTTAAAACAAATAGCAAAATAAAAGCTAAAAAGACGTCCCAAACGATAATGTTTGAGACGTCTTTTTTGTTCATTAGTTTTTGCTAGTGTTAGCATTTTTCTACTGCAACACAGTCAAAATGTGTTCGTCAGGGACTTGCTGCCTCACACTCTTATTATTCCTCCACAAATTCCTTTAATGCTTTTTCAAAGGAAGCAAGCTTGGTGTTGGCTTCATCGAGTGATGGTGCACTGGTACCAATGTAGAACTTCAGCTTTGGTTCAGTACCAGATGGACGAATAGCAATCCAGGTTTCATCATCAAGGAGGTAACGAAGAACATTAGACTCAGGGATTCCCAATTCACTAACTTGGCCATCAGCAGTAGTCTTGGTTCCCTTAGAGAAGTCTTCAGTAACAATTACCTTATGACCAGCGAATTCAGTCGGTGCTTCTTCACGGAACTTCTTCATTAAGGCTTGAATCTTAGCTGGACCATCAACGCCTGAGTACATGTTAGCAACCGTCTTTTCACGGAAGTAGCCGTACTTCTTGAATAATTCTTGAAGGCCATCATACAATGTCATGTTCCGACTTCTGTAGTAAGTAGCAACCTCAGCGAGGAGTGTCAATGATTGAATAGCATCCTTATCACGAACAAACGGTTTTATGAGGTAACCATAACTTTCTTCAAAGCCGAACATGAAGGTGTGATCAGCCTTACCAGTTTCATATTGGTGGATTTGATCAGCAATCCACTTGAAACCAGTTAGGACATTAATCATTTTCACACCGTAACTTTCAGCAATTTTAGTGGCAAAATTGGTTGAAACAATTGACTTTACAGCTGCTGCATTCTTTGGTAAGGTTCCTGCTTGCTTGTGAGCTTCAAGGATGTAAGCCAACATAATTGATGCAATTTGGTTACCAGTCAATAATTGGTATTCACCATTTGGTTGGCGAACCGCACAACCAAGACGGTCGGCATCTGGGTCAGTAGCAATTAAAACATCCGCATCAATTTCTTTTCCTAACTTAATTGAACGAACAAATGCTTCTGGGAATTCTGGGTTAGGGTGTTCCAAACCGGGAAAATCACCATTTGGTTGGGCTTCTGTAGGTTCAATAGTGAAGTTAGTGAAGCCAGCTTGACGTAATGCCCGTTCACCAAGCATCCGTCCAGTACCACATAATGGGGTGAAGACAAATTTCATGTTCTTACCGTATTCTTTAGCAAGTTCAGGGTTAACAGTGACACTCTTTGCGTTAGCTAAGTATGCGGCATCAACATCTTCACCGATGATCGTTTCGATCCCATTGTCTAACATTTCTTGTTCGTCAGCTAATTTGATGTCAAAAATATCGGTAATCTTCCGGATATAGCCAGTCATCATGTCTGATTCCTTTGGTGGCATTTGTCCACCATCTTCACCATAGATCTTGTAACCGTTATATTCCTTTGGGTTATGACTAGCTGTAATCATAATTCCAGCATAGGTATGCAAGTGACGAACGGCAAATGACAATTCTGGTGTTGGCCGTAAATTATCGTAAATGTATACCTTAATTCCGTGAGCCCCTAATACCCGTGCTGAATCATGGGCAAATTGGCGTGAATTGTGACGTGAATCATAACTAATTGCAACACCACGGTTCTTAATTTCATCACCTAAGGAATCCATCAACGTTGCTAAACCTTCAGTTGCTTGGCGAACGGTGTAAACGTTCATCCGGTTAATACCAGGGCCCATCAGTCCCCGCATTCCGGCAGTACCAAAAGACATTGGTGCGTAAAATGCATCCTCAATTTCCTTATCATCATGCATTGCATCTAATTCTTTTTTCAAGTTTGGTTCGAGATCAGTCCGTTCTTTCCAAACTTGGTAAGTATCTTTCCAGCTCATCAAAATTGCTCCTTTGTATCTCATAATCTGCTACCAGTATAACTCATTATAAGCTAGCTGTGTTCGTTTACTTTGTTGTTTTACTAAAGTTTTACTAGAAGTATTAAAAAGGACCAGGCAAACACTGCCTCGTCCTCATAGTTATTATAATGATTGAATATATTGATAAACCTGTTGACCAGCAATTGAGCCATCACCAACAGCAGTAGCTATTTGACGTAGCGGTGTTTCCCGGACATCTCCAACAGCAAAAATTCCTGAGATCTTCGTCTTCATTGTGTTATCTGTCTTGATCCAGCCATCACCATTAGTGATTCCTAATGAAGCGAACTGCTTAGTCATCGGAACATTACCAACGTAAATAAAGATCCCATCAGCTGGCATTTCACCATCTTCACCAGTCTTATTATTATGTGTCTTAACACCAGTAACCTTAGCATCGTCCCCAACAATTTCCGTTACACTAGTATTAAAGATAAACTTCATTTTATCGTTCTTCATTGCTTCATCCTGAAGGAGTGGCTGAGCACGAAGTTTATCTCCCCGAACTAATACTGTAACTTGAGAAGCAAGATTAGCAAGATACAACCCCTCTTCAACGGCAGAATCACCACCACCAACAACAATAAGTGGCCTATCCCTAAAGAAAGCTCCATCACAAACAGCACAGTATGAAACTCCCCGGCCACTAAATTCATCTTCACCAGGCACATCCAAGTGACGCTGTTCAGAACCAGTTGCAATTACGATGGCCTTGGCAATAAACTGATCGTCCATATCGGTAAAAACAGTCCTAGTCTTGTCATCGTTAACCTCAATCTTCGTGACAGTTCCGTAAGCATATTCAGCTCCAAATTGGGTTGAGCCATCAAACATTTGTTGAGCTAGCTCAGGGCCCTTAATACTCTTAAAACCAGTATAATTTTCGATGGTTGCGGTGTTATTTAAATTACCACCATAGATTCCCCGATCAAGCATCAAGACGGATAAATTAGCCCGTGAGGCGTACATAGCAGCTGTCATCCCCCCTGGACCAGCACCGATTACTACTACATCATAATGGTCCTTATTAGCCATTTAAAGACCCTCCTTAGTACAATTAATTCCTAATCATAATAACTTGTTTCCTCACTATTGTCTATCATCTAGAAACAGCAAACTCCCGATTAGATGCTAGAAGCATCTAATCGGGAGTTTATATACAACCGTGTCAAAAGCCATTCACCAAAAGCATCATCTCAGTCTAAATTGTCCAGACTAAACAATCATCGTCTGAACCTCCTTAGTAAGTACTCGGTGACTAGTTCGTCATAGTTTACTTTCTATTTTTTCGTCCTCAGCCGTAAATTTGGTACCAAGATCTTTAATGTATTGACGTAATTCGTCCTTAACTTGTGGATGCTTTAGACCATATTCAATATTAGTCTTAACCCAACCAAACTTATTACCAACATCGTAACGGTCACCCATGTATTGGCGAGCAAAAACCCGTTGAGTTTGGTTAAGGGTATCAATTGCATCTGTTAACTGGATTTCGCCACCCTTACCAGGCTTAGTCCTGGCTAAAACATCAAAAATTTCTGGAGTAAAGACGTAACGACCAATAATTGCCAAGTCACTTGGTGCCTTCTTGGGTTCAGGCTTTTCAACAAAGCTTGTAACGTTAAAGAGGCCTGGAGTAACTTCCTTACTTGGGTTAATAACACCATACTTAGCGGTATCTTCGTGTGGTACACGCATAACTGCAAGGGTAGATGCCCCTGTTTGTTCATAACTTTCAATTAATTGCTTAGTTAATGGTTCACCATCATTATTAATGTTATTCAAATCATCACCAAGCATTACAACAAATGGTTCATCACCAATGAAATCCCGAGCAGTCAAGACGGCATCTCCAAGGCCACGTGGATGTGATTGCCGAATGAAGTAAATGTTAATGTCAGTAGTTTCTTCAACTAACTTCAACATTTCATCCTTATGCTTGGCCCTTAAGTTATCTTCCAGCTCTGGATTAGAATCGAAATGGTCCTCAATTGACCGCTTATTCTTGCCGTCAACAACGACAATGTCTTCAATCCCTGACTTGCGAGCTTCTTCAACAATAAATTGAATCGTTGGCTTATCAACGATTGGCAGCATTTCCTTTGCTAATGCCTTTGTTGCTGGAAGAAAACGAGTCCCCAAACCAGCAGCAGGAATAATTGCTTTACGTACGCGTTTCATAATAATAAACCCTTTCCACGAGAATTTTGATTCCCAATCTCTACTGTAAGCATTTTACCATAATTATTCAATTTCTGAAGTAAGATCTCGACTCATTAGTTGAGAAATTGCATTCTTAATGTCCTCTCCCTCATAAAGAACACGGTATAATGCATCGGTGATCGGCATCTTAACTTGCCGTTTTAAGCTTAATTCATGGGCGGCCTTAGCAGTATATACTCCTTCAATCACCATTCCCATATGTTTTATTACATCATCAAGTTTTCTTCCTTGACCTAACTGGTAACCAGCCCGCCAATTCCGTGAGTTCTTACTAGTTGCAGTTACGACAAGATCACCAACCCCTGACAAGCCAATAAAAGTCATTGGGTTAGCACCAAATGCTACACCAAGGCGACGAATTTCAGCTAGTCCCCGAGTAATCAAAGCAGCTCGGGCATTGTCATGGTAGCCAAGGCCCTGAAGAGCACCCGCACCGATTGCAATGATGTTCTTTAAGGCCGCTCCAAATTCTGCACCAATCACGTCATTGTTAGTGTAAACACGGAAGTAATTATTACTGAAAACTTTCTGAATCCGTGAAGCAGCATTTAGGTTAGTACAAGCAGCAGTGACAGCAGTCATATCCTTAATTGCAACATCTTCAGCATGGCTTGGCCCAGAGAGAACTACAATATCTTGACGGTTCTCTTCATTTATTTCCTCCATTAACATCTCTGAGGGGCGCTTATATGTATTTTGCTCTAGTCCTTTAGTTGCATGAACGATTAGTGGCCGCTGATGATTCTTTTCTAAAATTGTATTAAGTTGACTTGCCACCTGTCGAATTCCCTTTGTTGGGATAACAATTAAAATAATTTCAGCATTCTTAACAGCTTCCTCCATATCTGAAGTTGCCACTAACTTATCGGAATAAACAAAATCCTTCATATAGTGGGGATTAAGGTGTTCATTATTCAATTGATCAACTTGTTCCTGATTACGGGACCACAATTTAACATTATGGCCATTTTCCACTAGCATATTCGCTAGCGTACTTCCCCATGAACCTGCTCCTAAAACTGCAATTTGTTCAGCCATAGTCATTCTCCTTTATAACAAATAAAATTATTAATTTACATACCACGGAAGACCTGTCCGTTGCCGTCTAGCAATTAAGATAATTACTGCCACAACGAAAAGGATTAATGATAGTACTTGTGATACTCGAATCACGCTTCCAATCATTAAGCTATCTGTCCGCATTCCTTCAATAAAAAATCGACCAAATGAATACCACATCACATAAGTCAAGAAAACTTCGCCCCGTTTAAACAAGTGACGACGGTGACGTAACAGAAGTAATAATACAAACCCGGTTAAATCCCATAAGGATTCATACAAGAATGTTGGTACCCGATAGTGGTTTCCAATGTACATTTGATTAATAATCCATTCTGGAATATGTTGACTAACCAAAGCGGCTCGAGTTGTAATTGTACCGAAAGCTTCCTGATTCATAAAGTTGCCCCAGCGGCCAATCCCTTGGGCCATAATTAGTGTTGGGGAAATTACGTCCATCATCGTCCACATTGAAATTTGCCGAGCTCGGCAGAAAAAGTAAAGAGTTAAGACTCCACCAATAATTGCTCCATAGATGGCAATTCCACCATCCCAGATTGCAATGATTTCTCCTGGATGTTGAGAATAGTATGGCCATTGAAAGGCAACATAATAAAAACGTGCACAAATGATTGCCACCGGTAATGCCCATAAAAGGTAATCATAAAAGTAGTCTTCATCAATTCCCCGTCGTCGGCCTTCACGAACTGACAAAATCAATGCAAGAACAACTCCAGTAGCAATGATAATCCCATACCAGTGAACCTGGATAGGACCAAAATTAAAAGCGATTGGATTAAGTGCCAGAGTAGTCAAACCTAAATTAATCATTATCTTGCTTTTCCTTTGTATCACGTGCAGAGTTTTGCTTGATTAACCTATTTAGATTATCATCAAAGGTCTTGGTTGCATCATAACCCATTGTTTCGGCACGGTAGTTCATTGCGGCCGATTCAATGATAATTGCAAGATTTCGTCCAGTCTTAACCGGTACAGAAACCTTGGGAATAATTACCCCTTGGATAGTTTGGGTATCGCCACGATCGCCTAAGCGATCAAACTGAACGTCTGGTGTCCAAGTTTCCAAGTGAACAATTAGGTTTATAACATCACTCGGCATAATTGCTCCAGTACCATAAAGGGTTGAAACATCAATAATTCCGATTCCCCGAATTTCCATTAAGTGCTTCAAAATTGCTGGTGCAGTCCCAACAAGGGTTTGTTCATCTCGGGCATAAACCTCAACCCGATCATCAGCAACTAAGCGGTGTCCCCGCCGTACTAGTTCAAGAGCAGTTTCACTCTTTCCGACTCCCGAATCACCAGTAATTAATACTCCAACTCCGTTAATATCCACGAGAACTCCGTGAAGTGATTGACGGGGTGCTAATCGTCCTAGGAGATAAGATGTCATGTTACTTAAGATCTGGGAAGAAGTTAAGTGCGTACCCAGAATAGGAATTTTAGCATTCTTTGCAGCGACCTGTAATTCTTCAGGGATCGGTAAGTTGGTTGAGATAACAAAACATGGCGTTTGCGGTGCACACATTTTCGTTAAGTACTTCTCCCGTTTCTCATGGGTTAAGTCCTTTGCAAAGGATGTTTCGGTAATTCCTAATAATTGGATCCGCATCGCAGGATAATGCTTAAAGTAGCCAGCAAATTCAAGGGCTGGTCGTGAAATATCACTAGTAGTAATTGGGCGTTGGAGGTATTCCTCTCCTTGCAAAATTTTTAAACGAACATTATCAACAAGTTCTTTTACGGTAACATGATCTGCCAAATTTTTCACTCCTTCACTAATTATTAATGTGATCAGAAATAACCACATTACAAATTGACATAATAATTGCAATCAACATTGCCGAGCCAAAGGATGAGAAGTGAAAATAAAACGAGCCAACAAAAAATGACGTTAATTGTAGCATCAAGGCGTTAATCACAATACTAAACAATCCTAAGGTAAGCACATTAACGGGCAGCGATAGTATCAATAGGATTGGCTTTACTAAAACATTTAATACTGCTAAGACAAGGCTTGCGAGCAAAGCAACTCCAACGCTATTGACATAAAACATCCCAGTATTTGAAAAGAGTCCGGCTAATGCAATAAAGAGAACCGTATCTATTATTACACGCTTGATAAATTCCATCTATGACCGTCCGTTCTTCTTAATATCTTTTTCTTCGACATCTGTTAATTGGCGCCGTCCCCGTGAATTCCTTGTCTTTTGTGACGTAGACGTTAATTCAGAGAATGCATTAAACAAACCAGCAATTCCGGGATGTGCTGGATCTGGCGGAATAATTGCCCACAACACAATGTATACAATGACTCCAGGAAAAATTCCTGTAATTACGGTAAACAAAATGTATGCGATCCGGAAGTAAATTGGATTGGTATTAAAATACTTAGCTAAACCACTCAAGACTCCAGCAAGCCAGCGATCATCATAAGATCGGGTTAACTTTTTTGACATACTTCATCCCTCCTAATAGCTTAATCTTACTGTGTTTTCCCAGTAACTGCAATTAGATTTACTGAGGATTTTTTTGACTGAGCTTCCACTGAAGATAGGCGTTAATGAACGGGTCTAAGTCACCGTCCATCACTGCTTGTCCATTATGGGTTTCATGACCACTTCGATTATCCTTCACCAAAGTATACGGGTGAAACACATACGAGCGAATTTGAGACCCCCAACCAATTTCAAGTTGTTCTCCCTCAATTTCTGCCCGTTTTTTAGCCTTCTTCTCTTCTTCTAATTCATACAGTTTGGATTTTAACATATTCATCGCCGTAACCCGATTTTGCAATTGGGACCGTTCTGCCTGAGATGAAGTAACAATTCCAGTTGGAATATGAGTAATCCGCACTGCAGATTCAGTTTTGTTAATATGCTGACCACCAGCTCCGCTAGAACGGAAAGTATCAACCCGGAGATCTGAAGGGTCAATATCAATGCTCACACTCTCATCGAGTTCCGGCATTACATCAACCGAAGCAAAAGAAGTATGTCGGCGTCCTGCTGCGTCAAATGGTGAAATGCGGACAAGACGATGAACTCCTTTTTCACTTCGAAGGTAGCCAAAAGCATTGTGCCCCTTAATTAATAAGGTAACGCTCTTAATTCCAGCCTCATCTCCAGCTTCATAACTAGCAGTTTCAACTTTAAAGCCGTGTTGTTCACCCCAACGAATATACATTCTGAGGAGCATTGCCCCCCAATCTTGTGCTTCTGTTCCTCCAGCACCCGGGTGAATTTCCAAAATTGCATTGCTAGCGTCATATTCACCATCAAGTAACTGGTTAAGTCGGTATTGTTCGAGTTCCTTCTGGGTTTCTATAAATGAGCTCTCAAGCTCACTTTGGAGATCGGGATCAGGTTCAAGTTCAAGTAATTCGATCGACGTTTGTAAGTTACTGATATTATCCCGTAATTTAACGAAAGTATCCCGTTTATCCTTGAGTTCATTATTAGCATTAATCACTTTCTGCGCAGCAACATTATCGTCCCAAAAGCCAGGTTCGGTCATCTTTTGTTCATTTTCCGCAATACTTTCATCTAACGCATCCAGGTCAAAGAGACCTCCCGAAGCGGGCAACTTCTTGCTGCATTGCTTCTACTTTTTTCTTTGCTTCACTAAGTTCCAAAATGATTCCTCCATTTATTAAATCAAAACGGTAACAGGTACCGCTCTAGGGCCACCTGCTACCGTACCTTGATAGTTATTAATATTTTATTTAACGGGTAACGTTTTGACGAATTTGTGACTTCATGAAAAGTCGAGTAGTTTCGTATTCGATATCCGCAACCATTTGTTCAAACATATGGTAACCAGCAGTTTGATATTCAACAAGCGGATTCAATTGACCATAACCACGAAGGCCAACTGATTGACGGAATTGATCCATCACATCGATATGATCAGTCCAGTGGGAGTCAACTACCCGTAAAAGAACAACCTTCTCAAATTCGAGCATTTGTGCTGGATCATAAAGTTGTTTTTGTTTATCTTTGTAAATCTGCTTAGCGTATCCCATTAAGAAATCAACCATTTCCCGTGGTGACTTATTCACTAAATCAGAAACACTAATTGTATCTGGCTTAACAATTACTTCTTCAGCAAAATCAACAATTCCTTTAAGATCCCAGTCCTTGCGATCCCCCAGGGTATGTTGTTCGACTTCTCGTTGAATAGTTCGCCTAAAGATTGGCATAAGAGCCCACTTTAATGACTTATCTTCAGTAATAATTTCTTGTCGTTCCTTATAGATGATCTCCCGTTGTTCACGCATAACATCATCATATTGAAGAACGTTCTTCCGGGAATCGTAGTTATTCCCCTCAACCCGTTTCTGTGCTGACTCAACTTGGTGGGTCAAGAAACGACTCTTGATCACCGCATCATCATCGTCAACCTTCAGTCGTTCCAAGAAAGCCTTGATCCGGTCACCACCGAACCGTTTCATCAAGTCATCTTCAAGGGAAAGGTAGAATTGTGAAAGTCCCGGATCACCTTGACGACCAGACCGTCCCCGAAGCTGGTTATCAATCCGGCGTGATTCATGGCGTTCAGTCCCAATAACGGCTAAACCACCTAATTCCCGAACACCAGGGCCAAGCTTAATATCTGTTCCCCGTCCGGCCATGTTTGTCGCAATTGTAACAGCACCACGTTGACCTGCATTTTTTATAATGTCAGCTTCCTTAGCATGGTTTTTCGCATTCAAGACAACATGAGGAATATGTTCTTGATCTAACAAGTGAGAAAGATATTCAGAGGTTTCAACGGCAACGGTACCGACCAAAATTGGTTGACCTTTTTCGTGTAGGCTCTTAATCCGCTTAACAACGGCCGCGAACTTGCTCTTTAATGTTGGGTAAAGTAAGTCAGGCTCGTCTTTCCGTTGAACAGGACGGTTTGTTGGAATCGTGATGGTTTCCATATTGTAAATCTCACGAAATTCTTCCTGTTCTGTTTTGGCAGTCCCAGTCATTCCCGCAAGTTTATTGTACATCCGGAATAAGTTCTGGTAGGTGATGTTAGCCATGGTCTTGTTTTCTTCTTGAATCTGAACACCTTCCTTAGCTTCAATCGCTTGGTGAAGGCCATCAGAGAACCGTCGTCCTTGCATTACCCGTCCAGTAAATGAATCAACAATCAAGACTTCACCATCGGAAACCACGTAGTCCTTATCCAAGATCATAATGTAGTTAGCCCGTAAAGCCTGATCCAAGTGATGGGTCAATGCGGTATTTTCTGGATCATAAAGGTTCTTTAAGTTGAAGTACTTCTCAGCCTTTTGGATCCCTTCATCAGTCAAGGCAACTGTTTTGGACTCAAGATCAACCTTGTAGTCAACCTCATTTTTCAAAGTCTTAACAAAACGATCAGTTTGCTTATAAAGCTTTGAGGTGCCAGTACCTGGACCAGAAATGATCAATGGGGTCCGCGCTTCATCGATCAAAATTGAATCGACCTCATCAACCAAGGCATAATTCAGTCCTCGTTGAACTTGGTCTTCCTTATAAACGGCCATGTTATCACGAAGGTAGTCGAACCCAATCTCACTGTTCGTGGAGTACATAATATCAGCCTTATATGCTTCACGCTTTTGATCTGGTGACATCTCTGAATTATTAACCCCAACACTACAACCTAGCCAATTATAAAGTTGACCCATTTCTGTAGCATCACGCTTTGATAGGTATTCGTTAACCGTGATAACATGAACACCCTTACCACTAATTGCATTAAGGTAAACCGGCATTGTGGCCGTTAAAGTTTTACCTTCACCAGTCTTCATTTCAGCAATATTACCTTCGTGAAGAACAATTCCCCCCATAATTTGAACGTGGAACGGGTAAAGGCCCAAGACACGTTTTGCTCCTTCACGCGCAACCGCAAATGCTTCTGGTAACATGTGGTCAAGATCTTCGCCCTTCTTATAACGTGCACGAAATTCATCGGTCTTCGCTTTTAGCTCATCATCTGACAGCGATGCCATTGGCTTAGCATATTTTTCAACTTTATTTGCGATCTTATTAATCCGCCTTAATTCACGACGATCGCTTTCAATCCATTTTTTTAGAATGTTAGCCATAAAAGCGTCCTTCCTAATTAACGTTTTTTATTTTGACTTGAGAAATTGCAACTACTCAAGCCAATTTTAATTTGTATTCTAACCTTAATAGTTTACCACGTTTCGGACTGGAGTGCGAATTCGTTACGGCTCAAATGAAAATAGTTTTAAAATTAAGAAAGAGGCTGGATTAATTCCTGCCTCTTTGATTTCTATTTATTCAGCTTCGATCAAACCGTAGCGACCATCTTTACGACGGTAAACAATGCTAGTTCCATCAGTTTCAGCGTCTTGGAAAACGAAAAAGTCATGTCCAAGCATGTCCATTTGAAGAACCGCTTCTTCAGGATCCATTGGTTTGAGTGAGATTTGCTTTGTTCGTACAATCTTTAAGTCATTTTGGCTCTCAGTATCATCATCGGTTGGAACAAATTCTAAGTTCTTAAAGCCTTTTTCACGTGACTTACGGTTAACCTTGGTCTTGTACTTCCGGATTTGTCGTTCAAGCTTATCGGTAACAAGGTCAACACTACCGTACATGTCGTTAGAAGTTTCTTCAGCCCGTAATGTAAGGTATGGTAATGGAATAGTAACTTCTACCTTGTAAGTACGGTTAGGATAAACTTTTAAGTTCACATGGGCAGTTGCTTCTACATTATCATCGAAGAACTTTTGTAACTTGTTAATCCGCTTTACTACATAGTCACGAATTGAGTCAGTTACTTCAATGTTTTCACCACGAATATTGAACTTTAACATAGTAATTTCTCCTTTCAGTTCAAGCAATTGCTTGATCTGGTATCAGAAGGACCACTCTTCTCATATCCTTAATTATATTATAGTGTAGTTAATACTATTTAACAAACAAATCAGGAGAAAATTTAGATTTTCTTAACGAGCGAGAGACAAGCTTTGGACGCGCTTGCTACCATGTTCATAACAAAGAGTTGCTGCATGGTATAATGTCCGTCCCGTTGTATAAATATCATCAACTAAAAGAATTGTTTTACCTTGGAGACTCACCCCTTGCTTAAGCAAAAATGGTTGTTTGGTTTGTAAACGCGACTGACGATCTTTTTTCGACTGAGCAACCTTTTGATGATTTTGATGAATTATTAATTCAGTATACGGAATATCCCCTAACATCCCAGTTACCTGGTTATAGCCACGGGTGAGCAGTGTATTTTTAGTAACCGGAATCGGAATTAAAATATCATACTTGATGCGAGCAATGGCCTCTTTGATCGTTTCATAAAAAATACCTCTTAAATGGTACTGTCCCTGAAACTTGTACTTTTGCATAAAATCTTTCATCGCCTGGTTATAGTAAAAAAGTGGGTAATGCTCCAAGTACCACCCATAATGTCGTCGCCATTTTTGGCAGTCGTCACACAATTCATTCATTTCTTTACGTCCACAACCGCGGCAACTACCCTCTGAAGAATACCGAATAAACTTTTGAAAACATCCCGAACAAATAATCGGTTGCTTAAGTGGTCCAGGAAAAATGATATTACTAATTGTCAGTTTTTGGGTTAATTGACAATTACAAAGCAAGCAATTAATCATGTAATAATTTTCGCCCTTTCCCGTTCATATACATAATTTGTCGTTGAGCTTCGCGAACACACCGACTATAAGAATTAACCCAAAACATCACTTTACCAGTCGGTCGGCTTACCGAACGACCAACGCGTCCTGCAATCTGTACTAACGCAGATGATGAAAAAATCTGATCATCAGCCCCTAAGACAAATACATCAATTTCCGGAAATGTCACCCCGCGTTCTAAGATCGAAGTAGTAATCAAAAAATTGTATTTTCCGTCTCGCATTGCTTGAACTTTCTCTAAGCGGTGTGGATCAGCCGCATGAACCGTTGTGAATTTTTTATCAGGCAAAGTGTGCTGCAAACTTAGAAATACCGGGTGAAGATCCGCAATATGGGGGACAAATAATAAACAACGATAATGATTATTCAACGTATTTCTTATTTCACGAAGTAAACTAGTAGGCAAGTGCTTTTTAACAAGTCCTTTACGCCAATTGAATGCCAAATACAATTTTATTTGAGGAAGTAAATTACCATGATAACGAAGCGGAAGATAGCTTACCATGAGCTTTTTATTATGAATTTGTTGAATCAGCTTTTTTCCCGGAGTTGCGGTCATAAATAACAATCCCCCCTCCTCTTTAATCGCCTGTTCGGTTGCATATAAGAGGGCCTGGTTAGCCGCATACGGAAAAGAATCAACCTCATCGACAATCAAATTATCAAAAGCCCGATAAAAGCGAAGAAGCTGATGAGTTGTGCAGATTGTCAATTGACGATACTGGTATCGTTGAGGTTCCCTTCCGTGAAGTAAGGCAATCGGAAAATTGGCAAAAGCTGCCTGCAAGCGTGGATACAATTCTAAACAGACATCAACCCGTGGCGAAGCAATGGCCACTCGTTCACCCCGCTTTAATGCAGCTTCAATCCCAGCAAAGATCATTTCTGTTTTTCCGGCCCCAGTTACAGCCCAAAGCAACTGACGACAATGCTGATTCATTCGTTCTTTGATTACAGCTGATGTTGCTGCTTGTAATTCCGATAGTTTCCCCTCCCAGGTTAAAACTCGCTCTGGCGTTTCAAATTGATTTGGCTCTTGAACATGGTAAAATTTATCAAGAGTCGATACTCGCCCCAACGTAACGCATTGAGGACAATAATAGTGGTGATTAGGAAGGGCTACAAACCTCTTACTCATTACCGAACCGCACCTTAAACAAGTAACGCTTGTTTCAGTGATCTTCATTGTCGGTAAAACTTGAATTTGCGGATTACTAATCGAAAAATTATCGCTCTGTGGAAATAATACCCGTCGTCCGTAAAGTTCACTAATTTTCATTTTTCACCCCCCTACTTAATCAATACGGAAGAAAAGTAAAAATGCACTAAAGGAGTAATAAAATGTCAGAACCATTTCTTACTATCTCTAAAAATACTAGCAACGAGATGGTAATTAAAAAATCACGTTTTATTTGTTCAATTGCTCGTGTCTCCACAGAAAATGAAGCTCAGCAATTTATTGAACAAGTTAATACTGAAAATCGAAAAGCCACTCATAATTGTTATGCATACATGATTGGTGATCGTGATCAAGTCCAGCGAGAGAGTGATAATGGTGAACCCAGCGGCACTGCCGGCGTTCCCATTTTAGAATCACTAAAATTGGCAAAGATCCATAATGTTGTTGCTGTGGTGACCCGTTACTTTGGTGGAATTAAACTTGGTGCTGGAGGATTAATTCGGGCTTACAGCAATTCTGCAACCAATGCCATCCACAAGGCAGGATTAGTTCAACGAATTAAGCAGGCTGTCCTTGAAATTACTGTCAATTACTCTCAACATGATTCCCTCCTCCACTACTTAGACGAGCAGGGAATTAGTTTGGCCGGTGAGCAATTTAGTGCTACCGTCCAAACTAATATATATGTTGATGAAGCAAAACTCGATAGCTTCATAAAAGAATTAACCAATCGTTTCAATGGTCAATTGACGATCAAAAAAGGAACCTCGCGCGATCACGAGATTCCTTACTCAACTAATTAAGCTAAAGTAACTTCGATTATGTTTAATATAATAACAATAATCAGTAAAGCAACAACCCATGTGGTGGTCACTCTTGTTCGGTGATCACCACTTTTTAACTTTGTCCAATTCAGGCCAAGATAAGCCATAATTAAAAGTAGTGTTCCAACTATTCCAATTAAATCAGAATGAAAGCCAAACTGATCTAAACTAAAACCACCAATCAAAAATAAGCTAATGGCAAATAGTAGCCCAAAAACAATGTTTCCCTTTTTCACATTGTCCTCCTATTTTAAGGTTATTTCCCGGGTTATTTCAAACATCTAACATGAAATAACTAGATGTAAAACTATTTCCACTTTTCTTTATTCATGCAGGTGGTAATTATAACTAGCAACAACAATATTCTGACGAGAATTAAGAACAGTCCGTAGCCGGACACTAGTCTGATTATGAAGAGCCAGTTGCCATGGGTGCTTAGGAATAAATTGAGGGACTAAAACAGTGGTTGAGTAGTTCCGGGCAGCCGCTCGTTTAGCAATCACATCCACAAACCGTAATGTTGGTTTAGCAATTGACCGGTATGACGAGTGAATATCAACAAAACGAACATCGGGGAATTCAGCCTTAAATTCATTAGCTGTCTTATGCTCCTTCCCTGGATTTTCATCAAAGGAAACATGCATAGCAATCACGTAGTCACCGATTGAACGAGCATAATTAATTGCCCCCCGAGTAACTCGGGTAACATTACCAACTAAGACAATCACGGTTGCTCCATCATAGTCATGTAACTGTACCTTTGTCTTTTCAGCAACCCGTAATTGCTTAGCTACTTTAATGTAGTGTCGATGAATTGCATGGAACATGTAAAGTAACAATGGCATGATAATTAAGTATGGCCAAACATTACCAAAGTGTTGCCAGAACAATGCAATTACCAGCGCAAGAGAAATTAATGCACCAATAAAATTGATGAATGCCTTCCCTGGCCAGAAGCCCTCTCGTTCACGGAACCAGTGAATAATCATCCCTGATTGAGAAAGAGTAAATGGAACAAAGACACCCACAGCATAAAGTGGAATCAACATATTTGTTTGACCATGGAAGATAAGAATCAAAATGATCGCGCCCACAGCCAAAGCAATAATTCCGTTGGAGTAACCTAGGCGATCCCCACGATCCATAAATGCATGGGGCATATACTTATCCTTAGCCATGTTAAAAGCTAAGATTGGGAAAGCCGAGAATCCGGTATTAGCGGCAACAGCAAGAATCATAGCCGTTGACAATTGAAGAAGGTAAAAGCCAACCCCATGACCGCCAAATACGGCAAGACCAATTTGTGAAAGAACCGTAGTCCGTTTGTCGGGCACAATTCCAAAGTAGAAGCCGTAGAAGATAATAGCAATGAAGAAGATTGCCAAAATTGTACTCATGATTGCTAGGGTAACAGAAGCATTCTTTTCCTTTGGTTTATTGAAGTTTGGCACAGCATTACTTACCGCTTCAACACCAGTCAATGAAGATGAACCAGCTGAGAACGCCCGAACAAACAGTACAAATGTCATCCCCGTAACTGGGGTCCCGTAATCAGCTGGTGCTTGGTAGTGAACCTGTCCAGTAGCAATATTATAGGCACCCCAAAGGATCATTACAGTAATCATGATCACGAAGAAGTAAACTGGAACCGTCAGGAAATTAGCACTCTCACTCATTCCCCGCAAGTTCATAAACATAATTAATAAAACAATAATAATTGCAATGGGGACGGAGAACCGGTAAAGCGCTGGAATTGCAGAGGTGATGGCCTCCACACCAGACGTTGTCGAAACTGCTACAGTTAACATGTAGTCAACCAGAAGTGATCCCCCAGCAAACAAACCACCATTACTTCCCCAGTTTCGGGTAGCCACAACATAAGCACCTCCACCACTTGGGTAGGCATGAATAATTTGTTGGTAGGAAAGAGTAATTGCTAGCAGTAACAGCAATACAATCGCTGCAATAGGGATTGAGTACCACATTGCCAGTGCAGATAAGGTTACTAAGACAGTCGTAATCTGCTCTGGACCATAAGCAACTGACGAAATTGCATCCGACGATAGCATCGCAAGTGCCTTAAATTTAGTTAGGTGGGTCTGACCCTCATCCAAAGTTTTTAGAGGTTTTCCGATTAAAACCCGTTTAATATAACGCCACATACTATCCTCCCAATATTTATGGAATATAATCATTTAAGCGATTTTGGATAACTGAACAATAATACAATTATTCCAGTTTGTTTTCAATTGCAAAAAAAGCTGTCATTATTTCACCACTTACTTTTCTTTAAGTCGATTATTAACTTTTTCAGCTACTGGGTCAACTTGAGACATTCGGCTGTGGATTGCCCAGCAATAAAAGAGCAATGAAACAACAATAATTATAACAAAGTCAAAGGGATATGGAACCAAGTTTTGACCACCAAAGCCCTTACTCCCTATATAAGAAATTACGGAAATAAAAATCATGTAGCAAATTAACCAAGCAGAATTTTTTAATTGCTGGTGCCAATTAGTCTTCTGGTAACGCCATTCGTAATAAAGGTAAATTGGTAACCCCAAAACAATTACTAAAATCACCTGAACGGTTGTCGGCCACATTGTCCAGTAGATAGCTAACCCAGTAACGACAAAGGCAAACGGTGCCAACCACCTCATATAGCGAGGGGCGAATGGTCGCTCTAGGCTAGGTGCCATCTTCCGTAAAGAAATTACCGTTACCGGACCGGTCAAATAGGCAATTAACGTTGAGCCCGTAATCACCGTAGCTAACAAGCTCCAGTTTCGAAATACATTGACTAAAATCGTTGCTAAAATTAAATCAGCAACCATCGCAAATCGAGGAATCATATAGCGACGTTCAATCCGACCAAGCCATTTCGGCAAATGCCCCGTGTGAGTCATTGCAGCTAATGCTCGAGAAGCCGTTGCAACAAATGCCACCCCAGTTCCAAATGGTGAAACAAAGGCATCCATGTACAGTAAGATTGCTAACCAATTCAGGTTCAGTAAAATTGCAATATCAGCAAATGGGGATGCAAAATTAACCCCATGCCAACCGTTCTTTGCTAATGAAGCAGGAGAAATTGCTCCAATAAAAGCAACCTGGAGCATAATATAAATTGCTGCCGTAATTAGCATTGAAATTAAAACTCCGCGCACAATATTTTTGTGGGGGTTAACCATTTCGCCTCCCATATTAATGATAGTTTGAAAAGCATCATAAGACATAATAATTCCTGAAACAGCGGCTGCCTCGAAAATTGACCGACTACCATATGGCATAAATGTCTGGACATTATGCCCGAAGTTTGTCGCATGAAAGCCACTAATAATTAGCATTATTACTGTTAATGTTGGCAGTAGGATCTTAAAGACCGAAATTAAGTTCGTAAACCGAGTCATTAATTTCACTGACCAAAAATTAATTAGGGTGAAAATTACCATAAATAAAAAGACAACGAGCATCCCTAGCGATGTAACGTTACCCCCGCTAATAAAATGATGAGTCCAATTTGCCCATGCCCACGGCCATGAACTCATGTATTGAACGGAGGCCACCGCTTCCATTGGTACAAGGGTAATTAAAGAGATCCAGTTTGCCCATGCCGCTATGAATCCTAATAATGGACCATGACTATATTGGGCATACCTACTCATTCCCCCACTTTCGGGAAACATCGCCCCTAATTCAACGTATGTAAGAGCAATACTGATAATAATGACTGCTCCAATAATCCACGAAATAATCGCAGCAGGTCCAGCAACTTTAGCCGCAGTTCCAGCTCCGAACAACCATCCTGACCCAATCAGTGAGTTCAGTGCTAACATCACACCGGAAAATAGGGTAATTTTATGTTGTTTTAACTTCTCCATTCTTTCTCCCTCTATTTTTCGTTTAATTATATTTTTAAATAGATAATTAATCTTAACATTAACTTTAGCACTTTGCTTACCGAAACGATAAATTCTCCCAAAGGTTTTCTAAGTTATTTTGTTTTGATAATCCCCTAACAAGATGATTCTGTCATAATATTTTTGAATACGAAAAGATCACAGCTTTTTGTCGGCTTCCAGCAATTAAAAAGTAGCACTCAACAATGCCCATATTGCATTATTAAGTGCTACCATTATTAGCTATATTATATTAGAGGAATTAAATTACATCATACCGCCCATTCCGGCTCCTGGTTGAGGAGCTGGGGTTTGATCCTTTGTATCTGGTTTATCGGCTACGACTGCTTCAGTGGTCAACAACAATGCTGATACTGATGCAGCGTTTTGAAGGGCAGAACGGGTAACCTTAGTTGGGTCAACAATTCCGGCCTTAACCATGTCTTCAAACTTACCATCAGCAGCGTTGTAACCAATTCCCGGCTTTTCACTCTTCAATTGGTTAACAATAACTGAGCCTTCAACACCGGCGTTTTCAGCAATTTGACGAACAGGTGCTTCCAAAGCATTCTTAACAATGTTAACACCAGTAGCTTCATCACCAGTTGCCTTAATTTCATCCAATGCTGGTAGAACGTTTACAAGGGCAGTACCACCACCAGGAACGAATCCTTCTTGAACGGCAGCACGGGTAGCGTTTAAGGCATCTTCAATCCGGTACTTCTTTTCCTTCAATTCAGTTTCAGTTGCGGCACCAACCTTAACAACTGCAACCCCACCAGAAAGCTTTGCAAGACGTTCTTGAAGTTTTTCCTTATCAAAGTCAGAAGTTGCCTTGTTGATAGCCTGCTTGATTTGATCAACCCGTTCAGCAATAGCTTCCTTGGAGCCCTTACCATCAACAATGGTAGTGTTATCCTTAGTAACTGTTACTTTATTAGCTTGACCAAGTTGGTCAACAGTAGCATCCTTCAGACTCATTCCTAAGTCATCGGAAATTACAGTACCACCGGTTAATACAGCGATATCTTGTAATTGAGCCTTACGACGATCACCAAAGCCTGGAGCCTTAACGGCAACAACGTTAAAGGTACCACGAATCTTGTTCAAAACAAGAGTTGGCAATGCTTCACCAGTAATGTCATCAGCGATGATTAAGAGTGCCCGACCTTCTTGAACAACTGATTGAAGTAATGGCAAAATGTCTTGGATATTACTAATCTTCTTATCAGTAATCAAAATATATGGGTTATCAAGATCAGCTTCCATCTTGTCGTTATCAGTTACCATGTATTGTGACATGTAACCCCGATCAAAGCTCATCCCTTCAACAACATCAACACTGGTGTCAACACCACGAGAGTCTTCGATGGTAATAACCCCATCGTTACCAACCTTTTCCATTGCGTCAGCAATCAACTTACCAACTTCTGGATTAGCAGCTGAAATTGAAGCAATTTGTGCAATGTCATCCTTAGTCTTAACTTCATGGGACATCTTCTTCAATGCTTCAACGGCAGCTTCAGTAGCCTTATCAATCCCGCGACGAATACCAACTGGATTAGCACCAGAAGTAACGTTCTTCATTCCAGCGTTAACAATTGCTTGGGTTAAAACAGTAGCAGTAGTAGTACCGTCACCAGCAATATCATTAGTCTTAGAAGCAACTTCTGAAACTAACTTAGCACCCATGTTTTCAAATGGGTTTTCCAATTCGATGCTCTTAGCGATTGTAACACCATCGTTAGTAATAGTTGGGTTACCATAGCTTTGTTCAAGAACAACGTTACGTCCCTTCGGTCCCATAGTGGTCTTAACTGTATCAGCTAACTTATCAACACCACTGAGCATTGCGCTCCGTGCATCTTCGGAAAACTTAATTTCTTTTGCCATATTTTATTCACCTCAAATTTAATATCAATACTGTCATTACCAAAGAACCGTTAACTATTCAACGATAGCTACAAGATCCTTTTCATGAACAACGAGGTACTTTTCACCGTCATATTCAACTTCATTTCCAGCATACTTATCAAAGAGGACACGATCGCCTTCCTTAACAGCTGGTGCAAGCTTCTCACCATTATCTAAAGTCCGACCAGCACCTACAGCAATTACCTTACCGGTTGTTGGCTTTTCCTTAACGTTTGAAGCAAGAACAATGCCACCGACAGTCTTTTCTTCTTCTGTTTCTGCTTTAAGAAGAACACGATCTCCTAATGGTTTTAACACGTTAATCCCTCCAAATTGATAAATCTCATAGTTTAAAATTAGCACTCTCGCATTCCAAGTGCTAATTACACTTTCTACTATAACATTTTTGTGACCGATTGCAACAAATATGTTTGGCAGCAAAATAGATAAACAAAAAAGTCCGTTGACTACTATTTGATAAACGCGTCAACAGACTTCTTAATTACTCTTTCTCTTTATCCTGATTATTTTCAGCGTAGTTCTTAATAAAGTAAATCAGGGTTTGGAGTTCATTTGTTAAATCGATATTTTGAACCTGAACATTTTTTGGTACAGAAAGGCGAACAGGGGTAAAGTTCAAAATTCCCTTAACTCCAACACCAACTAATTGATCCGCAACCTTTTGGGAAGTAGAACTAGGAACGGTAAGAATTACAGCGTCAATTTGTTGTTCCTTAATTTGCTTTTGCATCTCGCTTGCTGGGTAGATTGGAATCCCACTCTTAACGGTGTTAGCTAATTCTGGCTTGGTATCAAATGCCGCACTAATCCGTAAGTTAGTATCTTGGTGGAAATTATAATTAAGGAGCGCGCTTCCTAATGAACCAACACCAACCAGAGCAACATTCGTTAGGGTATCCTGATTCAAGATCCCTTTAAAGAAATTCAGCAGACTTTCAACATCATAACCGTAACCCCGCTTCCCTAGTTCACCAAAATATGAAAAATCACGACGAATTGTAGCAGAGTCAACTTGAACTGCTTCGGAAAGTTCAGTCGATGAAACACGTCGCTTATTCGCACTCAATAACACACTAAGGTAACGGTAATAAATTGGCAATCGTTTTGCCGTTGCCTTAGGAATTTTCTTAGTCGCCATTTTATACTATTCCTCCTGTAATTTTAATTTTATTTAACAGTAGTGAGCTTACGATCTTTGCTCAATTTTGTTAGCTTGTGAAATTCAATTCCCCTATTATTCTAGCAATAAACTCTCTAATTGTGAACGCTCAAACAAAATTCTTTTTAAAACTTTTTTGTTTGAGCGATACTAAATGTTATTTATGCTCCGTCTCGGGTGAAATCAAGATTAACCAGCGTATAATAGAAGAGTATAACTTTTAAGAACGAGGTAAACAAAATGATTCTTTTGCAAGCCAATAATGTCATGCGTCGATTTGGCGCCGATGTCCTTTTTCATGACGTCAACTTACAAATTCAAGAACACGGTCGAACTGCCCTTGTTGGTCGAAATGGAGCCGGGAAAACAACACTTTTAAAAATGATCGCAGGAATAACTAGTCCGGACGAAGGAACAATTGCCAAAAGTAAGGATCTTACCATTGGTTACTTAGCCCAGGATCAAGGTCTAGATAGTCAAAATACAATTTGGGCAGAACTCGATCTAGTTTTTGCCCCTCTTCACAAAATGGAAAAACAAATTCACCAGTTAGAAGATCAGTTGGCCTCACTTGATCCTTCAACAAGAAAATTTCAACTAACAACGGAAAAGTACTCACAGCTTCAGGCTGACTTTAAAAAGCGTGGTGGCTACGAATATGAATCCCGAATGCGAGGAATTCTCAAGGGCTTTGGTTTCGAAGAAGATGACTACCAAACCGCCATTAACTCCCTTTCTGGTGGTCAAAAAACTAAGCTGGCTTTGGCCAAGATTCTTCTTCAATCTCCTGATCTTTTAATCCTTGATGAACCGACAAACCACCTGGATATGAACGTTCTTGCTTGGCTCGAAGATTACCTTAAAAGTTACCAAGGTGCTCTTCTTGTCGTTTCCCATGACCGGTATTTTCTTGATCGGGTGGTGTCCGATATTTACGATCTCGATAATCATACGCTTCGTCACTATACCGGAAATTACACTCAGTTTATGGAACATAAGCAAGAATGGTTAACTGCTGAATGGAAACATTACGAACAACAGCAAAAGAAGATCAGTAAGCTTGAGGACTTTGTTAACCGGAATATTGTCCGTGCTTCTACTACTAAACGAGCGCAGGCACGGCGAAAACAATTAGAAAAAATGGAAAGGCTAGAACGACCTGAAACTGACGATAAATCCATCCACTTCCGTTTTTATAGTGAAAAAGATAGTGGAAACGAAGTCCTTGATGTTGAAAAAGCTGTCGTTGGTTATAATGATCAAAAGCTTGCTGGTCCATTATCATTCACGGTCCGTAAGCCTCAACGAATTGGTATCATTGGTCCGAATGGAATTGGAAAGTCGACCTTGTTGAAATCAATTCTCGACCGGATCCCGTTAGTTAGTGGCACTATCAAGTTGGGCGCTAACCTTCAGATTGGTTACTATGATCAGGAACAGCAACAACTTCATCCTGAAAAGTCAGTCTTAAACGAAGTTTGGGATGATCACCCGAACATTGCAGAAAAAGATATTCGTTCCCTCCTGGGAAGTTTTCTCTTTGTTGGTGACGATGTTTACAAGTTAGTTCATGATCTTTCTGGTGGTGAAAAGGCCCGACTTGAATTAACCAAGCTTTCCTTCAAGCCGATTAACTTTTTGATTCTTGATGAACCAACAAATCACCTGGATATTGATAGTCGGGAGGTCTTGGAGAACGCGATCAATGAATTTAATGGAACGGTCCTTTTCATTTCCCACGACCGGTACTTCATTAATCAAGTTGCCACTGATGTCCTCGATATGAATGCTCTCGGGATCAAACATTATGAAGGAAACTATGATAATTACCTTGAAGCCGTGAATAAAGAAAAAGCTACTAACGCTAATCAGGACGAATCCCAAACCACAACAACCAAACCTAAAAAATCGAGTGCACAACAATCCTACCAGCAAAGCAAGGAAACGCAGCGTGCTCGGCGAAAACTCCAACGACGGGTTGATAAATTAGAAGAGGAAATGACCGTCTTGGAGGAAAAACAAGAGGCGATCAAAGAACAGATGAGTCAACCAGAAATTGCTACGGATATCGGTAAACTCTCTGATTTACAAAAAAAACTAGATAAATTCACTACTCAATCTGAGGATGTCGAATTAGAATGGACGAGTGCCGCAGAAGAATTGGAAAAGTTTGATCAAGAAAACAGTTGACTTTTAATGGTGAAAAAAGTAAACTTCAACCAATGATCTAAGTAGGACAGTCCAGAGAATGGTGGTCATCGGCTGTAAGCCACCAACAAAGTTCCGAATCCTAATCATTATTTAATCAACACGTAAATAATATTTTGTAAAAGAGTAAAGCATGTCTTTGAACGAGGATGGTAACGCCGTAACTGGTGCCTCGACTTAGGCATGCTTTTTGTCTAGAAAGGATGGTTAATATGGGAAGTCAACATCAGCGAATCGTTGTTAAAATCGGGACAAGTAGTCTTATCTACCCTAATGGCCAGGTTAACCTGCAGACAATTGATCGCCTTGCCTATACCCTCGCAACGTTGAACCACCAGGGATACGAAATGGTTCTGGTATCTTCCGGTGCGATTGGTGTCGGTCTTGCTAGTCTTGGCCTGACAAAACGTCCAGCAGAAATTGCTCAACAGCAGGCACTCGCTTCAATTGGCCAGACTGAACTCATGCGGATCTATTCCCAACGTTTCTTGGACTACCAAACTAAGGTTGCTCAAATCCTATTGACTCGCGATGTACTGGAATACCCCGTCAGTCGTCAACACACCCTCAATACAATTGAAACCTTACTTGGTGATTCGGTTGTCCCGATCATTAATGAAAACGACCCCGTTTCCGTTGATGAGCTGGATCATCACACGACATTTAGTGATAATGACGAACTTTCTGCACAGGTTGCCACTAAGATTAAGGCAGACCTTTTAATCGTTCTTTCCGATATCGATGCTTTTTACGACCGGGATCCTCACAAATTTTCCGATGCCCAACCTATCCGTCACGTTAAAGAAATAACACCCAAACTTGAAAAAGCCGCTAGTGGTACTCGCACCCAATTCGGTACCGGCGGAATGGTCACCAAACTCCGCGCCGCTGTTACTATCATGGAAGCTAATCAAAACATGATCCTTTGTAACGGTCAAGATCCCAAAATTATTTTCCAAATCCTCGATGGCCACAGAATAGGAACAAGGTTCGGAAAATAGAGTGCGAGCCATGACGAACTAGCAATCGAGCACTAAGTAATCCCGGATGATGATTGGCTTTCAATTAAGGACGGGATAGTTAGGCGGAGATTGCGGTCACACCGAGCACGTTTTGACTATGTTGCCTAGAATCACCAACAGCAATGAAGGAGGAACACTTATGACAAACCTTACTCAAATTGGTAAACAAGCTAAAGCAGCCGCCCGCAAATTAGCATCCTTTGATACCGTAACTAAAAATAAGGGATTGCTTTCTATGGCTGATGCATTAGTTGCTAACCAACAGGTAATCCTTACAGCAAACAAGCAAGACTTAGCCAGCGCTAATGAAATGCCAAAAAAGTTTCTTGACCGTTTAATGTTAAATGAACAGCGAATCACCGATATGGCAAATGGTCTTCGTTCAATCGCCCAGCTTTCAGACCCAACCGCTGAGATTGATCGGGGCTGGTTCAATGCTGATGGCCTGCAAATTATCCAACGACGAGTGCCTCTCGGCGTTATCGGAATTATTTTCGAAGCCCGGCCAAATGTTACTGCTGATGCCACCGGACTGACCTTTAAGAGCGGAAATGCCGTAATCCTCCGTGGTGGTAAAGAGGCCCTTCAAACAAACTTAGCAATTACTAAGATCCTTCGTGAAGCCCTTATCCAAATTGACCTTCCTGCAGACGCTGTTCAAATGGTTTCTGATCCAAGCCATGAAAGTGCCCAAGAAATGATGAATTTAACCGGGTATATTGACGTTTTGATCCCTCGTGGTGGGCGTGGCTTAATTCAACGGGTTGTTAAGACTGCTACTGTTCCTGTAATCGAAACCGGTGCTGGTAACTGCCACGTTTATGTTGATCGTGATGCCAACCTTGATATGGCAACTGCCATTACCGTGAATGCCAAAGTCCAACGACCATCTGTCTGCAACGCAGCAGAAAAGCTCCTCATCCACCGTCAAGTAGCACCAACCTTTCTTCCCGTAATTGCAAAGGCATTAATTAAACACGGTGTCCATCTCCGTGGTGACGAAACTACATGTCAAATCATGCCAGAAATTAGCCCCGCTACAAAAAAGGACTGGGACACGGAATACAACGATCTCATCATGGCAGTTAAAGTTGTCGATAGTCTTGACGAAGCAATTACCCATATTAATGATCACAGTACCCACCACTCTGAAACGATCGTTACTGATAATCTAGAAAGGGGTCAGAAATTCCAAGAACAGATCGACTCAGCTTGCGTTTACGTTAATGCTTCTACTCGTTTTACCGATGGTGGAATGTTTGGCTTCGGTGCTGAAATTGGTATCAGCACCCAAAAACTCCATGCCCGTGGACCAATGGGATTGAGTCAATTAACGACTATTAAGTACGAAATTACTGGTAATGGTCAAGTTAGAAAATGAAAATAAATGGGACTATGACATAAATAATTACTATTACCCAGCTAAAATACGAACAACGCAATACATAAATAGGCCTCTAGCTCGGCTTTTATACCAAACTGAACTGCCCTAAAATTGTTAGACAAATCTAACAATTTTAGGGTGGTTTTTTATATGACGAAGTATTCAACACAATTCAAAATTAAAATTGTTCAAGAATATTTACAAGGTGGAATAAGCCAAGATAAACTATGCAAAAAATATGGTATGGCGGATAAAACAGTCGCACAGCACTGGATTAATTTGGTTAGAGAACACGGCTTTGAGTCTTTAGTGATTAAGCATACCAAGAAACGGTATTCAGTTAAATTTAAGTTACAAGTCCTGAATTATTGCCAAACTCATGACTTAAGCGTAGAAAAAGTAGCTGCTCATTTTGGTTTAAATAAATCACTCGTTAGTTTATGGTATGGTAAATACCAAAAAGAAGGGATTGCCGGCCTTCAACCGAAGGTAAAAGGCCGGACTGTAAAAGCTATGAAAAGACATACGACGAGTAATAAAGAACGGGTAACTAAAGATAAACAATATCAACAGGAAATAGAAAAGTTAAAAGCAAAGGTTGCATATCAAAAAATGGAGATTGATATCTTAAAAAAATTGCATGCCCTAAGACAGCAAGAAGAAAAGAACAAGCAGCAGTAATTCAAGTGCTTAGGGCAGACTATCCATTAAAGGAGTTACTGGCTTATTTTAAGATGCCAAGGTCGACATACTATGAACGGTTAAAGGCAATCCAAGCAACAGATAAATACGGCCATATTAAACAAGTCATCAAACAGCTTTTTCGCCAAAGTCGGGAAACATACGGTTATCGTCGAATCTATTACAAGTTAAAGAAATTAAACTATACAATTAGTCCAGAGACAGTACGTAAACTGATGAAACAGATAGGATTAAAGGTTTGTGTTTATAGCAAAAGAAGCCATTATTCTTCTTATCGAGGTCAGCTCGGGCGTGTAGCACCTAATATTCTTAAGCAAAAGTTCAATGAACGACAGGTTTACCGAGTCCTGCACACCGACATAACGCAGCTAAAATTGGACAATAATCAGTTTGGCTATATTTCAGCAGTTATTGATGAAGCCAGCAATGAAGTCTTAGCAACGCAGGTTTCCGCTAGTCCTAATCGAATTTTGATTGAACAAACACTGCAAGAATTAAGCTCCCGACTACCAGCAGGTAGTCAGCCAATTATACATTCCGATCAAGGTTGGCATTATCAATTACAGTATTATCGAAATGAGTTGGCTAAAGCTAATCTTACTCAAAGTATGTCTCGGAAGGGAAATTGCCTAGATAATGCACCAATAGAAAGCTTTTTTAACCTAATGAAACGCGAATGCTTAAAACGGTTAAAGATTTCATCGATCAACCAATTACGTGAAATCGTCCAAGACTATGTTTCTTGGTTTAATTACGAGCGAATTTCATTGAATAAGAAAGGATTGACTCCGGTCGAATATCGGAATCAATCCATTAATTAAGATTTAATAAAAT
>NZ_JACIUZ010000037.1 GCF_014145505.1 Limosilactobacillus fastidiosus | reverse complement strand
ACTAGCCGTGGTAAATAGCAAAGTTCTGTAAGTTAGGTATTGTGAATACACATGTAATATCCTAAATACTACTTTGTGTTCCCAGAAACCACCGACTTTAGTCGGTGTGTAGTTCATTAGATTTTCAACTAATCAATTTTAAAAATATGTTGTCGGTTTGCCGATATCGTTTTACAGAGCGGGTTACGCCAGCTTAAACCGGTTAACAAATTCCGCAAGATATTGGGTAGTCAAACTATTAGGATGCTGGATAAGCTCTTCTGGATGCCCGTGGGCGACAATTTGACCACCATTCCGACCACCACGCGGTCCTAAGTCAATCATATAATCAGCATTTACCATTAGATTAACGTCATGGGTAATAATGATGATTGTTGCGCCCCGATCGATTAGTCGTTGCATCACTTGAAGAAGGACTTGGACATCTAAGGGGTGAAGACCGACAGATGGTTCATCAAACACAAAAAGGGTTGTCTTTTGTTGTCGGTTAAGGTGTTTGACAAGCTTTAAGCGTTGTGCTTCTCCCCCAGAAAGACTTGGGGTACTTTCACCAAGATGAAGGTACCCTAGGCCAACTTCATCAAGAAGTTTTAATTCACGTTGAATTTTAGGAACATCCCCAAAAACAGGAATTGCATGGCGAACATCTAAATTTAATAGGTCAACAATTGAATAATTATGCCACTTAACTTGTTGAACTTCTTTATTATACCGGTCACCATTACATTCAGGACAAACCTGTTGCATATCGGGCAAATATTGAATATCCAACGTTACTATTCCGGTTCCCCCACAATTAGGGCAAGCCCCCTGCTTATTATTGTAAGAGAAGTAACTCGCGGTCCAGTGCTTTTCCTTAGCCGCCGGTTGAGCAGCAAAAAGACGACGAAGATTATCCATAATACTGGTATAAGTAGCGACTGTGGACCGGGTACTTTTACCAACCGGAACCGCATCGACACTCACCACATTTTTGATCGGCGTTGTTAATTCCGTAACCTGTTTTGGTAAGGGGGCATTATTTTCCCGTGCTTTTAACGCCGGGACAAGACTATCAAGGATTAAACTGGTTTTTCCCGCACCAGAGAAGCCTGTAACTGCGGTGATTCGATTCGTCGGAATTGTTGCGGTTACTCGCTTTAAATTAAAGTAATCAGCAACGGTAAAGCTTGTTTTAGATGGTGCCTTCGTATTTGCAATCTTTCGCACCTTAATTTTTGCACTACCGTTTAGGAATGGCCCAATTAGTGATTTTGGCTTTTTCCGTAGTTCCGTAGGAGTGCCTTGTTCAATAACATTCCCACCTTCAGATCCAGAGCCCGGCCCAATTTCAATCACCCAATCTGCCGCGCCAATAATATCGATATTATGATCGACAACGACTAATGAATTTCCTTGCTCGACAAGCTCATGAAAAACGTGAAGCAGCCCATTAATATTATCAGGATGCAACCCGATCGATGGTTCATCAAGGACGTATAAAACACCGGTAGTTTGTGTACGAAGGGTTCGCGCTAACTGAATTCGTTGCAACTCACCAGTAGACAAGGTATTCCCATTCCGTGAAAGGGATAGATAATCTAAGCCGAGTTCCAGTAAGGGGCGAAGGTTATCATCAAATTGTTTAAAAATTGCGGTGGCCATTTGATGCATATTTGCAGGGAGCGCACTTAATACGATCTGTTTCCACTGTTCAAGATCGCCCAGTGTGAGATCCGTAACTTCTGCAATATTTTTACCACCAGCTAATTGACTTAGTAGTTCAGGGCGAAGTCGGGTACCATGGCAAACGGGGCAAGTAGATGCATGGAAAAATTCATTAATCCGTTGTTGAGCCCGAGTACTCTTACTTGTTTTAGCAGATTCAAGAACCGCTGCATGGGCATTTTCATACAAAGCATTAAAGTCATGAAAGACGCGCCCCGTCCCTGAAATGAAATCCATTTTGTACTTCTTGCTGGGCCCATTTAATACGAAATCCTTTTCTTTTGCCGAAAGTTCCTTATATGGAACGTTAATTCGGACCCCGGCCTGTTCGGCAACTTGTGGCATAAAATTCCGTCCCGGAAGGTGCCAAGATGCGACTGCCCCTTGATCAAGCGTCAGATTTTCATCACCAATTAGCTTATCTTCATCTAATTCTCGGACACGTCCGGTTCCTTGACACCGGCGACAAGCACCGTCAGAATTAAAGGCAAAATCTTCAGCACTAAAAGCATAAAACTTTGTCCCACATTCTGGACAAGTTACTAAGCCCATTTCATCACCAGATTTACTCATTGCCTGCGCAATTTCAAGACTTGGCTTTAACCGGTGACCGTTTGGGCAAACCGGCGATCCAAGACGAGAGAAAATCAAACGGATAACGTTAAAAAGCTCACTCATTGTCCCCACCGTCGCCCGTTCTGAAGGAACCGATGGACGTTGGTGCAGTGCCAGGGCTGAAGGAATGTGTTTAACACTGTCAACCTGCGCTTGAGCACCAAGCTTAATCCGGCGCCGGGTATATGTCGAAAGGGCTTCTAGATAGCGACGTGAGCCTTCTTCGTATAAGATCCCCATTGCAAGTGAGCTTTTTCCGGATCCTGATAAGCCAGAAATTGCCACGAATTGATGCAATGGAATATTAACATTAATGTTTTTTAAATTATGGACGCGCCCTCCCCGTACTTCAATTTCTGCGGGAATGATCGTCACTTCATTTTTATCCAAAAAATACCTTCTTTCTTAACTAAAGGTGGAATGCGAACCAGACTAAACAAAGACCACCAAAATAAGTTAGGCAGCCATAAAATAGCAAGTTTTTCCATTGACGCTCATTATACATCGTAATTAATTCAGTATTTAAAGTCGAAAAAGTAGTATACCCACCTAAAAAGCCTGTTTCCCAAAATAAGGTGGTAAATTGACTACTTGGAAAATTATGGACTAATAATCCTAAGCAAAATGCTCCAGTTAGATTAATAAATAGCGTTGCTAATGGCCAATCAATTCGCGTTTTCTTCCAGAAGTAGGTAAATAGGTACCGTAAAAGCGCTCCACAAGAAGCTCCAAGACCAACTAAGATCATCTATTCCCCTCCATTTCGACCAGTAATCGGGCTAAGAGGTAGCCAATCAAGGCCGCTAAAAAGCCGCCTAACAGACTAACTAGAAAATAACCACTAGCAATTAAAAAGTTAGAGGTTGCTAGGTTGATAACGCTAGTCGTAAAGGATGAAAAGGTAGTGAACGCCCCAATCAATCCTGTCCCTAAGCCCAAGTTCAACCAGCCGGCTAACAGATCCCGTTCAATTGCATAATAAGTCAAAAATGACAATAAGAAGCAGCCGAGAAGATTAGCAATTAGGATCCCCCATTCATTCAAACTAAGGCTGAATAAATAGCGGAAGATCCCGCCAAAGAAGGCAAATCCAGCAACAGCAATCAGATTTTTAATTTTCATTTTAATCCCCCATTACACCAATCGATTTTACGCTTTGGATTGCCGTTTGCCAATTTAAATCCTAACATCGTATAATAATAGCCGAGAAAAGAGGAATTAATTATGAAAATGCGAAGAATTGACCATGTTGTCTTGACCGTTAGTAACCTTGAAGAATCAATGCGTTTCTACCATGAAGTATTTGATATGCCAGTAATTGATCAACAAAGTAACGATAGCGTAATTACCTTGCGGTGTGGCCACCAATTAATCCGTCTACAAAAGGCTGATCGCCCAACTAGTTTGGTTGCCAACCATCCAACTGTTGGCGCCGCTGATCTTTGTCTGGTAGCCGGTGATAAGGTTGACGACATTCTCCACCACTTTAACAGTTACTATGTTGATGTTGTCGAAGGACCGGTAGAAAAACATGGGTCAGAAGGAGCGATGACTTCCATCTATGTTCACGATCCAGATAAGAATTTGATTGAAGTTGCGGTTTACGCTAATAAATAGAAAAAAGACTATACCAGTTAAGGCTCTAGTATTTGAACTGCCCTAAAATTGTTAGACAAATCTAACAATTTTAGGGTGGTTTTTTATATGACGAAGTATTCAACACAATTCAAAATTAAAATTGTTCAAGAATATTTACAAGGTGGAATAAGCCAAGATAAACTATGCAAAAAATATGGTATGGCGGATAAAACAGTCGCACAGCACTGGATTAATTTGGTTAGAGAACACGGCTTTGAGTCTTTAGTGATTAAGCATACCAAGAAACGGTATTCAGTTAAATTTAAGTTACAAGTCCTGAATTATTGCCAAACTCATGACTTAAGCGTAGAAAAAGTAGCTGCTCATTTTGGTTTAAATAAATCACTCGTTAGTTTATGGTATGGTAAATACCAAAAAGAAGGGATTGCCGGCCTTCAACCGAAGGTAAAAGGCCGGACTGTAAAAGCTATGAAAAGACATACGACGAGTAATAAAGAACGGGTAACTAAAGATAAACAATATCAACAGGAAATAGAAAAGTTAAAAGCAAAGGTTGCATATCAAAAAATGGAGATTGATATCTTAAAAAAATTGCATGCCCTAAGACAGCAAGAAGAAAAGAACAAGCAGCAGTAATTCAAGTGCTTAGGGCAGACTATCCATTAAAGGAGTTACTGGCTTATTTTAAGATGCCAAGGTCGACATACTATGAACGGTTAAAGGCAATCCAAGCAACAGATAAATACGGCCATATTAAACAAGTCATCAAACAGCTTTTTCGCCAAAGTCGGGAAACATACGGTTATCGTCGAATCTATTACAAGTTAAAGAAATTAAACTATACAATTAGTCCAGAGACAGTACGTAAACTGATGAAACAGATAGGATTAAAGGTTTGTGTTTATAGCAAAAGAAGCCATTATTCTTCTTATCGAGGTCAGCTCGGGCGTGTAGCACCTAATATTCTTAAGCAAAAGTTCAATGAACGACAGGTTTACCGAGTCCTGCACACCGACATAACGCAGCTAAAATTGGACAATAATCAGTTTGGCTATATTTCAGCAGTTATTGATGAAGCCAGCAATGAAGTCTTAGCAACGCAGGTTTCCGCTAGTCCTAATCGAATTTTGATTGAACAAACACTGCAAGAATTAAGCTCCCGACTACCAGCAGGTAGTCAGCCAATTATACATTCCGATCAAGGTTGGCATTATCAATTACAGTATTATCGAAATGAGTTGGCTAAAGCTAATCTTACTCAAAGTATGTCTCGGAAGGGAAATTGCCTAGATAATGCACCAATAGAAAGCTTTTTTAACCTAATGAAACGCGAATGCTTAAAACGGTTAAAGATTTCATCGATCAACCAATTACGTGAAATCGTCCAAGACTATGTTTCTTGGTTTAATTACGAGCGAATTTCATTGAATAAGAAAGGATTGACTCCGGTCGAATATCGGAATCAATCCATTAATTAAGATTTAATAAAAT
>NZ_JACIUZ010000036.1 GCF_014145505.1 Limosilactobacillus fastidiosus | reverse complement strand
CTACGATGTAACTTCTTAAAAAGCAACAATCTTCTTCAACCTATCTTGGTTAGAAGATTGCTGCTTTAGTTGATGCTCTAAGAGAGACGTATCATATTTTCTAAGATCTTTTTATTATCACGAACCTCTAATTCCTTCACGATATGTAAATAAGTCTGTTGAGTAGTGATAGTATTGGCGTGTCCTAGTCTCTTGGCCACACTTGGAATTGAAACCCCATCATAAATTAAAAGAGAGGCATGTGTGTGTCGTAATCCATGGATCGAGATTGGTTCAATCCCTGCTTTTATACAATGCGTCCTTAAACGATAGTTAACAGTTGAAATATAAACTCGCCTATCAAGAGGAACAAATATCGGTCTCTTTGGATCTTTTCCCTCTACTAATTTTTGTAACTGTTCAGAAACAATCGGGTCAATTCCAATCGTGCGATTTGATGACTTATTTTTAGTTGGTTGAAACTTTCCAACAGGTGATTTATAGTCCCAAGTCTTATTAATAGTTACTGTATGATTAGAGAAATCAAAGTCTTCTGGAGTCAATCCTAAAGCTTCAGCGCACCGCATACCTGTTTTAGCTATTAATAAGATCATCCAATCATAACTGATTTCTGGGCCGAGATTAAGTTGATTAATTAAACGTTTTAAATCCAATAGATTTAGGTACTTAGCTTTTTTCTTACGTGGTTGTTTGCCCTTTAATATAAGATGCCTAGTTGGATCATGTTCAAGCAATCCATCCTCAATGGCATCCATAATAGCTGCTTTACAGTGGTGATGAAAAACCTTAACAGTTAGATACTCATGATCCTCCGCATACTCATTAATAAACTTCTGGTAAATATAATGATTTAGCTCGTTTACTCTCACGTTAGGCAATCGACGCTGAATTTCTCGATGAGTTAAATAATACTTAGCTAAGGTAATGGGTCTGACCGAACCCTCCTTATACATGTGAATCCATTTGTAGTAATATTTCTCAAATAGCATTGAACTTGAGTACATAAAATTATCCTCTTTCATCATAGTTTACTTCGTATTGAAGCTGACCATATGAAAACAAAAAAGAGAACATCTGGCAACGTTCTCCTCTAATTTTTGCTACTCCGTAATAAATTTACTTAAAAGAGCTACTACTTCTTGATCAGGATTATTATTATATGTTTTATAAATTTGCACTATTTGATAGTTTTTTCTCTTCAATTGAACCTCAACAGTATATCTATCACCATTATTGTGTTTATAGTCAAAAATAAATGCCTTCCCATGCATAACTAAATTATAGTAAGCTGCAACACAATTATGTTGCTCCTGTCCTTCATTCACTAATTGACGATATGTTAATAATGGAGTAATGGCTAATTCAGATTCCCTAATTTTCTCTAATAGAAACTTCCACTTATTCTGATTATTACATAAAGGCTTATTGGGATTAACTCCGATCTGTTGATGCCACCATTTCAAATTTACTTTTTCTATCATTTCTTGTTCTAACTTGTGTAAGCGATTAGTGGATCTTATATTACAAGGTAAAGGCTTTACCTTAAGAATCTTAAATTGCTCATAAATATCTTCTAGCGAGCTTATAATTTGGGAAACAATAAATTGTTCATTATTGGGTTTAACATTCTTAATAATTTGACGATATAAATATGCTAAGTAAAAACTCACGAACTGACGATTTACATTATTATTGTGCCAAATAATTTTGTTAAATATAGCATAATAGTTCTTACGATTACCAAGAAAATCATTATAAATTCGATAAAAATCTTTTTCGGCGACTTTTGGTTCTAGATTCATAAAGTTAATGTTTTCCCAAAGAGATAACTTGTTATAGTTAATTTTTCTTTCTAGATATCTGTGCTTTTGCTTGTAATGATTTTTTAAAAGATCAAAGTGCTTAGAACTGCCAATTGTTAATACTTCACTATAAGTAAAAGGTACTTTAAAGGGATTATAGTCAAAAGTAGTTTCGGTTGAGCTAGTTAGGTATCTCTTTACAGAATTCTCTTTTTCACGATAAAGATCATTTGCTAATCTCAATTCCGGATAGCCTTGTAAAATATGTTCCCCATTCTCTTTAGTAAAATCAATACTACGAGAAACAGGTAAATCACAGTAACCTGATTTTGTCTCAGTTTTAACTACACCATTAGGAAACCAGATAATTGAGGGTTGATTGGAACTAATAGCAAATTGAGGGCCATCAGAAATAAAGGAAACTTTGTGATTTTTAATGGCTATATATGAATTATAGCCATTAAAAACAAATGTAATTTGAATTAACCAAAATGGTGAAGTACTAATAGCAATTTTATTTACAATTTCTTTATTATTTCTTGAATTAAAGTAAGTAATCAATTCTCTAAATTGTACATTTAAAAAATCCTCCGCTTCTTTATTGCGTAAAATCTTTTTGTTTCTTGGGTCATAGAAAAAAACATAGTTTACATCATTCTCGTATAATTCATCTACTATGCTATTCCCATCATATGAGTTAAGTGGCTTTATCCCCGAATATTGTGAATACAATACTGAGTTTAAAAGAGAACCATTACTCGGTTCCTTGATAAATTTATCTTGCTGATTTAGCCATGTTCCAACATTATCTAACTTTTCTCTTATCTCATCTTTACCTAAGCTTTCAACCAATCTTATTTATGCCTCCTGCCTAATAAATTATTAATTTATCTATCAGCTTATCTGATAATTGATTTAAGACAACTTTTGCCTTGAATAATAAAAAAGAGAACACTTAAACATGTTCTCATAATTAGGTAATATTTCATCATTACTCATGAGAGTAAATGAAGTGATCAACTATACGCTAAAATGATTTTCATTAAGGCTGAGAAGCCAATGACTATGCACCTGATTTAGTTAGAATTACAATACACCGATTTAAATAAATTTATTCATATTATTAATGTATGTAGACTCAATTTTAGTTACTATTATATAGGCATTTGTTTCCCTGGCAACAGGAAAATAAAACTTTTAAAGTCCATGGAAGTTCATAAAAGTATTTAAATTTGTTGCATTTAAAACCCGACACCTCAAATGAAGTGCCGGGTTATTTTGTCCCACTCCAAAAATCAGTATAGCATATTTTATTGGTGCAATTTATCGTGATTTTGCACTGATAGCAAAAAGTGAAAATGACAAATTAGTAAATTTCCCCTGCAAAGACTTTTATTTTATCGATTGTATCAGCAATATCTGGATATGACTGCTTCAAATCAGTCAATTCTTCCTCGGTAAAAACTTTTGGCTCTCCATATACAAATGATAGACCATCATCATCATTTTTGATGCTTTCGACGTATTTAGGCATACCATCATCACTGCCGTCCATTAGCAACCTATACTTTTCAGTAGGGTTAGTTCTATCTTTGATTTCAGTTTTTAGGTACTCAGTAATAATTTTTTCGAGAAGCTCACGCTCATAATCATCCAGAACGAATTCGGGCTGCATACAGTTCCACGTTATATCAAAAAAGCTTCTTGCATCTTTTGGAATCGTAAAAATAAGGTCGTCATGTTTACCCTCACAATTATATACTTTTACATAATCTTCAGATTCATCTACATATAAATCACTTTCACGGTTAATGTCATTAATCAATTCATTTGCTGTCATTTTCATTACCTTCCTTTGCTTCTAATTTTTGGCCAAGTTTACCATCGATTTGGGTATGAATATCCTTAATCGGACCTCCTTCACTAACATCACCATCGTGCCAAGTTACACCAAGAGAATATTGCTAGATAGAAATGGTGATACCGATGGATTCTAATAGGTTTAATTAAACTTACGCAAGCCAAGAAGTCCAGCGAAAGCTGAGACTAAACCTAAACCAACAATAGCAACAGAGTTATTATTACCAGTTTGTGGCAAGGCCTTTGCGTTAGTACTCTTCTTAGTAGAAGATTGTTGACTAGCTTCGACAGAACTATCAACACTAGTACCATTTTTACCATCTACCAAATCGTTAATTGTTGAACCATTATTAGTAGCAACTTGACCAGCTAATTGACTGTCATTACCTGGGGTTACGAATGATGCAGCATTCTTAGCAACAACCTTTACATTAGCCTTAACAATAGCTGATGAACCATCTGGGAAGGTTACCAATACATCTTCAGTGTAATTACCGGGAGTTTGAATATCAGTAAGCACTTGGGCCCGATTATTCCAAGTTACCGTAGTACCAGCTGGCAGGTCTGAAGCTAATCCATTACCAGTAGCAGCTAAAACCATCATAGTCTTATTAGCAGCACTGTGAAGGTTAACTGGAATTACAAGGCTGTTAGCCATTTGTGGTTCTGGCAATTTATCCCCTTCAGTCAGGTTAATTGGATTAATAACAACCTTGGTAGCATACTTTTCAGCATCAGACTTCAGAGCTTCCTTAGCAGCGGCTAAATTAGCTTCAGCAGTTTTTTGCTTTGTCTTTGCACTAGCAAGCTTTTGTTGAGCAGCAGCTAAAGCATCGTTAGCTGATTGAACTGCACTTGCCAATGGAGCAAGCTTTGCCTTAGCGTCTGCTAATGCTTGGTTAGCACTATCAACTTGGGATTGAGCATCCTTCACTGCTTGTTGTGCCTTTGCCAAAAGTACCGGAGCATTTTGCAAATCAAGTAAGTTTTGCTTCAAACCAGTTAGCTTATTAGTATCCTTATCAACTTGGGATTGAGCATCCTTTACTGCTTGTTGCTTAGTAGCTAAGTCAGCAGCATAGCTATCAACGTTCTTCTGTGCTTCTTCTTGAGACTTTTGGTCATTAGCCAACTTAGCTTGGTCATTAGTAAGCTTGTTTTGAGCATTAGTTAATGCAGTAGTAGCAGAGTCAAGATTATCTTGAGCGGTCTTTACGTTAGCATTAGCTTGGTCTAGTGCTGTTTGAGCATCGGTAACGGCTTGATTCTTAGCATCAAGATCACTTTGAGCTTGAGTTAAAGCAGCGGTTTCAGTAGATAACTCACCTTCAGCTTCTGAGACAGCAGTTTGAGCGTTATCTAAAGCCTTCTTTGCATTATCAACATTTACTTGCTTAGTCTTAAGATCGGCTTGGTAAGCATCAAGATTTTGCTTAGCTTGACTTTGAGTAGTCTTAGCATCATTCAACTTAGTAGTAGCTTGGTCAAGTGCTGTTTGAGCAGTACCCAAGTCATTCTGCGCATCTGTAACAGCTTGTTGAGTTGCACTAGCAGCATTTTGAGCATCAGTTAAAGTGCTCTTAGCAGTTACTAAATCTTGTTGAGCTTGATCATAAGCAGTCTTTGCTTGATCATAAGCAGATTGCTTGGCAGTTAAATCTTGTTGAGCAGTCGTCAATTGACTCTTTAATGCTTCAACATCAGGAACAGTGTAGGAATTGTCACCAAGACCATTACTTGAAGTAGCCCCAGCAAAATCAAAGTGTGAGTAACCATACTTATCAAAGCCTACACCCATTACTTCATTATCTTTAGTTGAGACAACGTTACCTGGGAAGTTAACAAAGTTTTTTGCATGTCCCCAGCCAGAATCAGCATCATCAAACATCATTTGAGTGATTGTATCATAAATAGCTTCTTTAATTGAATCCATAGTCTGAGCAGGAATTGGTTCTGAAATAAGTTTATTACTTCCATCTTCAGCAAATTGGTAATTATGAAGAGAGGATCCCATATTTTCACCAACACCGTTTGCCTGATAATCATCCATCGCTTGCTGAAGCGCATCATTATTGTGACCCTTGCCACTTACCATGTCTTCTCCAAACGCATCCCATGAAGGGTCATTGTACCCATTCTTAATAATGGAATTAGTAAGTTCAATCGCCTTTGGCGTTGCTTTAGTCTTATCTACCCCCATTTGAGATTGGATTTGGTTAACTAATCCTGTAGCAAAGATAGTCAATTCTTTTTGTTGTTCTGCAGTTAAGTGGTTATAATCAACACTCTCTTTGGCTTCCGCAGCGTTATGCTTATAGCTGTTACTTGATAGGCCAGCTTTAGCAAAACTTGAAAGTTCCTTACTAGCAGCATTAGCATCAGTCCGAGTAGTAGTATCCTTGTATTTTGTTAATGCTTCCTTATAACCGGCAGGAAGAGTAATGGTGTTGTAGTTACTAATTTGGTCATTTAAATCACTAACCTTGTTTTGAGCAACATCCTTAGCAGCAGTTGCTAAATCAAGAGCATCCTTGGCCTGGTTAGCAGCAGTTGTCTTAGCAACTACATCTGATTGAGCATCAGTAGCCGTCTTAGCAGCTGCTTTTTGGTTATTAGTAGCATCGTCCAAAGCACCTTGTTTTTGATTAACGACTTGTTGTGCAGCGTCAACAAACTTTTGGTCATTATTTACTTGATCTGTTGCATCATCGTAAGCCTTTTGCGCTTTACCAGAATTACTGCCATCAAGGATAGCCTTAGCATTGTCATAGTTACTTTGAGCATCACTCTTAGCCTTGTTCTTAGCATCAAGATCAGCCTTAGCATTATCAAGATTCTTTTGGGCTTGGTCACGAGTACCTTGAGCCTTTTGAGCATCATTTTGAGCATTCTTAACCGCATCTTCAGCAGGCTTTACCTTACCTTGCGCATTAGTTAAGGCTTGTTGTGCTTGGTTCTTTGCATTAAACTTCCCAGCAATATCTTGTTGGTCATTAGTAATAGTATTTTGGTCGGCCTTTACCTGAGCCTTAGCATTATCCAATGCTTCTTGAGCTTTGCCAGAATTGCTGTTGTTCAAAACATCCTTAGCATTATTAAGGTTAGTCTTGGCATCATTAACAGCCTTTTGTTGATCGTTAACTTTGTTCTGAGCATCGGTAACATCAGATTTAGCTTGGTCATTAGCCTTCTGAGCGTCTTCAACAGCCTTTTGTGCATCAGTAACCTTTTGGTTATCTTGATCAATGGTCTTTTGTTGATCACTGATTGCATCCTTAGCCTTTTGAATGTTTTCTGGAGTAGCGTTATCTGCATTCTTTTGTGCTTGTGACAATGTTGCATTTTCAGTATCTAATTGACTTTGCGCAGAGTTAGCGGTTGCTTGAGCACTATTAACTACTTGTTGTTGAGTATCAGCAGCTCCTTGAGCACTAGTAACATTGGCTTGAGCATTGTTAACATCGGTTTGTGCATTATTAACCTCTGCAGTTGCTTGATTAGCCTGTTGTTGTGCTTGATCAACTGCTACTTGCTTAGCTGCATGATCAGTTGCCTGTGATTGAATCGTGACACTATTGTTAGTAGTATCAGCCTTTACAGTTTCATTAGCAACAGAAACCCCAGCTACAGTAGCAAGGCCAACTCCAGTTAAACGTAAAATCTTTTTAGTATCTACTTTTTTAGTCATCATTAATACCCTCCTAATAATAAACTACCTAATTCCTATTATTTTCATTCATCTTAGTAATTATAATCCTTAATAACGTAGATTGCTTAGCTTTTATCCCTTCAGAAAAAGTATCTAATACTTCTCGAGTGTAATTAGTTACTTCTGTTTGTTTTAGTCCTTGTTTAACCACCTCTGCAATTTCATCTTGAACTATTTCAAACATTTCATCTTCAGTTCTAATGTTCCGGAGTAATTGGAGAAAGTCATCGTGAGGAGTTGGAATGTCGTCAACCCTTAGTAAAGTATCATAAAGCTCTGCCAATTTAGACTTCATAGTCTTAGGAATCTTAGAATAATCTTTTTTCCATCGGAATATCTGAAGCCTTTTAACTTCTAATAATTCTGCCAATTTATCAGCAGTTAAAACTTTTCCTTTCTCATCTAAAAAATTTCTCCAATTATTCAGTAGTTCAATAGCTTTCTCCTCTATATCGTCCGCATCGTTCTCTTCGTTAACGGCAACTCCATTGCCAGCTAAGTCATCATACAATTTAGCTAAACTAGTAATCATTGCGTCAGTCAATTCAGAAGTATGTTTTTGATAATGTGAAAGCTCTTGACCTGAAATTCCTAAATATTTTGTTAGATCCTGTTCGGTTAAAACACGAAAATCATCCTTAAAAAAACCATCAGGATATTTCAGAATTCTTCGTGCCTTACCTCCTTTAGTTAACACTTTATCACCTCGTTCCGTTTACACTTATTATAATATCACTATTTGATACTATTTCAATAGTTTTTTAGTATCATTTTATATCTTTTATTTAAAATAAAAGCAGTAAGCTTTCAAAGCTTGCTGCTTAGATGTTATGCATCTCAATAATATAACTATAAATATCATAATAAGGGCGACCTTTCGACCATTAACAGCTAATCTGAAGAAGTTATGATTCCTAATACTACTCCACCAGCTAATACCACTCGCAAGAGTATTTTGAATATTGGAATGTAAATCAGATGAATAATAAAATATACAGCAATAATTATCAAAATTAATAAGAGAATTGTTAAAACCCAATCACCCACACTTTCACCATTACTACAAGTATATTTGATTAGAAGGATAAATAGCGGAATAGCACAAATAACAAGCACTAACGCAAGCAAAAACATAATTACAGCTTCACCATTATTAGCTGCTAATATCTGTAAATCATTTAAATGATTGTCTTGTAATGACTGAACTACTTTATTATATTTATCTAGTCTAAAACAGAAAGCTAAAGAGAGAAACAGGTAGATCGCACTTATTATGTTAATCATCTTTAATTTACCTGTTTGCATCTTTATCTCTCCTATCAAATTCCTGCTTATACAAATCCAATAGTGATTTGTCATTCCTTTGCTTTCTAAAATACCATATTGAAAGTATTATTATTGCAACTAATAGAATGAAACTACCTCCCAAAGATGCAGCTAAAAAGTATTTAACTTCACCTAATTGTTCCGCATTAACTTTCCTATAGCCACTAATTATGGGAAGTGCCCTATAAAGTACATTAATTGAAAATCCTATTAACGTTATAGTTATACCAGCAAGAAATGCACCGAATAAATATGGCGTTAATTGACTCCCACTGCTAGTTTTCCCCTCTAACTTACTTTTTCTTATTGCTAAATCATCGTCATCCATCTTATGAATTTTTTCTAAGAGATTGTGTTCTCGTTCTCTCTTTTTTTCATGACGTGTTTTAGCACTCGAAATGTTAGCTAAATGTTCATACACTCTTTTTAAAAAGTTTCTCATATTCAATCACCTAAAAGCATTATATCCTAAAAAGCAATACGGTAACCAACTATTAAACCGTATTGCTAAAATCATAATTTTCAATATCAACCATTAGTTTCCAAGTTATTTAGTTGATATTGTTGAGTCACTAATTTTCTTATTTAAAATGTAAGTTATAACAACTAATATAAAAATTATATTATCAGGTTTATCTAAAGTTACAATTATTTCACGAAAAAGAGACCTATCACCCAGAAGAGATAAGAAAACTATAAGGGTAAATGTGATACCGGTAATGGTAAATTTTGATAGGCAAAATTCTAATTCCTTATGTTGCCTTTTCATATAGAAAAATAGCCCATTAAGTCCAAAACATAAAGCACACCAACATATAAATTGGGTACCGTATACAAGTAGTCGTTCCATAAATGTCATCTCCTTAACTAATACCAACCATTTGCTTGCCAGAATTGTTGAGCTGCTGTCCAAGAACCGTATCGACCTTGAACATATTGATCAGCTACTTGTTCTTGGTGAGACGGTGAATAATCACCACCTAAATAGGCAGATGACAATTGGTATTTACCAATATATTGACCATTTCGAGCATTGTAATTGCCACCTGATTCACGACCAGCAATCCATACCTTGGCTGCTGCTTCGTTGCCTGAAACTGGTGAACTGTAACTACTATTGCTACTTACACTAGCAGTTTGAGCACTCGTAGTAGCTTGATTTACTGTGGTTGAATTAGTAGTTGTCGTTGAGGTAGTTGCAGCTTGAGCATTATTAGCTGTTTGTGATGATCCAGTATTATTATTTTGTCCGTCATCTGGATTAACTTTCAATTGTTGGCCCACAATAATTGTATAGTTAGCATCTAATCCATTATCTTTTGCAATTTGCTTAATTGTCGTGTTGTACTGCTTAGCTAAAGAACTAACTGTATCACCTGCATTAACCACAACAATCTTAGTGGCTGAATCGGTATTTTGTGATTGATCACCGGTATTAATCGTTTGACCAGCAATAATCTTGTTTGGATTAGCAATATGATTCCGAGAAGCCAAGTCATTAACAGTTGTTTTGAAGCGTGGTGCTAGAGCCGATAAAGTGTCGCCTGGTTTCAGTTGAACCTGATCAGCATGTGCGACTAATGCATTACCACTTTGCGCTAATAGCATACCAGCTAAGGCAGCCGTTGATAATAAATATTTGAACTTTGACTTACTTCTTTCCATAAATTTAGTACCTTCTTTTTCTAGTAGTCTGTTTGTATTATTTCTACCGAAAAGAAAAGATCAACTTCTGCCACCCCGAAAGTTAGAACAATAAATAAAAAAAGGGCTACTTACTAATAACCCTTTTACTTCTTATGATTATTTATCATAGTGATATTTAAGTTGCACTATTTGTATTTCTGTACTTGTTACACCATATACCATACGGTGCTCACTATTTAGCTTACGAGACCAAAAACCAGACAAATTATGTTGTAAAGGTTCTGGCTTACCAATACCAGTAAATGGATGACGAATCGTGTCGCTAATAATCTTATCTATTCGCTTTACCATTTTTCTATCATCTTTTTTCCAAGCTAAATATTCCTGCCAAGCATCCTGTGTAAAATTAACATTAAGCCTAGTCATTTGTGTTAGCAATCCTTTCAAACTCCTCAGGAGTCAATAAATGATTTTTTTCAGGATCACCCAACTGATTAATTGAATGCGATAATGCTTGTTGATTAGCCTTAGTACTTAATAAATAATTAGTTTCTTGCCAAGAATTGTATTCTTTCTCTGAAATCATGACTACGTTTTTCTTTTCTGGTCGGGCAACAATAATTGCTTCGCCGTACTCTGCCACGTCGTCGGCATATTTCTTGAATGATTTTCTAAAATCTTTGGTAGTAACTGCTTGGATCATAGTATCACCTCAATAATAGTATATCAGCTCTTCTAATATTTGTACATGATTGTGTACAAATATTAATAGTATTAGTAAAGACTCACCACATCTCTTCTCCCTTTGGTCTTTCGTTCTGCCAATTAAAATAAAACAACTAGTCTCTATCAAAAAAATCTCGCCAACTCTCTAAGAGTCAACGAGAATCTTAAAATTATCCAATTGGTTTTACATTTCCAGTAGCGTAGTTAATTAAAATATTATTCTGTACGTTAGGGACGAAAACATTAAATTCTAAACTGCCATCTTTTGATTTTGCTTCAATGTGAGCACCTGAGGGAACAATATTATTACCATCATACACATCGGTTACCCGATAACGTACTTGTTTACCTTCATCTAATGCTTGACGCACTAATCCTTCGTAGTAATTCTGACCAGTTGACTTAGGATTATTTGCTTCATTGGCCCAAGCGGTTTGCGTAGCAATATTTGCCGGATTAGCTTCAGACGCATTAAACCCTTTAATACCACCGACTAGCGCATATCCTAGTAAGTGGCCACGATCATACGCATGGGAATAGCCATTGGTTAAATGGTAAACCTGCTTAAATCCAGCTGGCTTCCAATTAGTTACTCCATTACCTGTCTGATTTCGATTTTGGTATTGACGAGTGGTTTTATTTAACCAGCTATCTCCTTGCCAAGCACGACCTCGATTATCTAAATAATTAACCGCATAAGGAGCACTATTGATATTAGCGTTTAGATTAGTCTGGTTGTTATTAACAACATATGCCCCATAACCATTCTATACAATCTGATTACCAACTTGTTTTTTGACATTCTCACTCAGGACGCTATCAGCTTGCGCTCTTGCTGGGTAGCTTTGAGCTTGCGGTTGTTGATGATAGTTTCTTTCAATCCGTTTTGTATAGTAATGTAAGTCTGCTTTTGATTGCTTATAATAGACTCCCCATAATCCAATTCCTAAAATGATTGCTAGGAAGCCGCCAACTCTTTTTACAAATCTCATTTATCTTCTCGCCTAATTCAAAATTAATTGTGAATGGTCATTGCTAATACTATAGATTTCCCCAACTTTTACATTATTTTTGGGAGGAAGAATAACCTTAGTTCGTTCATTAGAAGGAAAGAGCTTTACTTGAGCGACACCATATAAGATAAACTCGACTAATGCTAAATCCTTATCTTCATCTATTCCTGTCATATTAATGCTCCTTTGGCTTATTAAAGCATAACCATAATTGTTTACCTACTTCTAAATTCTTACTAGCAACATGATTAATACCAAATTTAATTTCTTGCTGTAATTTTGGTTCATACTTTTGCGCTAATTTAAATGACTGTGCATATAGATTAGCACGTGAATGATCTCCTAAACCGTTAACTACCTTTCGTTCCTCATCTGTAAACTTGAACGGCGGTTGTTCATTTTTTAACGAGTGAGCACTTACCAGAATATACTTTGCAATTTTATTTTGAATTTGATCCTCTGAATTTTCGGGGTGTTCCTGTTCTAATTGCTTTGATACCACTTCCTCTAGCTTTTTATCATCAGCTTTAGCAAACTTTTTAGCTTTCTGTAGCTCATGAAGTGAATCTAAGTCATGATTATTATTAATCATGGCTTCTTTTAGATCAGGTACGCTATATATTTTGTCCGGGTACCAATGACCATTTTGCCGTGAGTAGGCTTGAATATGGTCTACCTCTCGATACTTCTTAATGGCAATGCCTTTAGTATGTAAAGCATGAAGACTTATCAACTCAGGTAAGTTATCTCCCCATTTATCATAAGCAATTACTCTTGTTGGGTTAGACACATTTAATTGTTTACCAGTAGTGCTTATTAGATTCTCAACTTGATGGGCATCTTGCGTCCATTTTCGTAATAAATCAATTGAGAAATTAGCTAGTTGGGTTCGATCTTTAAGAATTTCTTGGTTTTGTCGTTCATCGCTAATATGACGTTTTTGACTAATTGAAGTATCAACATTAAGCGTTTTTCGCAAGTGGTTAATTGCTGGAATATGATCAAAATATTCTGTTAGCTGTTTCCTTAGTTCCGGATCAAAAGCTGTAAATTGAACAGTCTTATAGTCGTCCTGGTTCTGATTCAAATTACCTCTTAGACCGCACTGTTCGTAAGTATATACTTCAAACGCCCGAGCAAAGGCCTCAGAAGGGGTACTGAAGTATTCTAATTTTTTGCCCGTAACCCCATCTTTTTTTAATTTCTCCGTATATTGTTTCAAAATATTAGCAAAAGCCGGTTGTAGCGATAGTGTAGGGGCTTCAACAAAATTTTGTGGTTTCTGAGAATCGAGACTTAAATTTTTCCTTGAGCCCAATTGATGATCTAAATAGTGCCCATATTCATGAATAAATGAAGAAAAACTAGCTTCTTCTTTCTTGTTTTCCTGACGATCAGCATAAATTTCACTAGGCTTTCGGAAGTCAACAATAATGGTGTTAAGCATTGGTACATACATTCCAGCCGCTTTATGATTACCCAGCTTGCGTAAGCGTAATACCGGTTGTTCCTTATTTCCTGGCATTTTAGCCATCAGCCGCATCGCTTCATCTTCAAATTTTTTAAACAGGGCCAAATCAACGTCATTATCTAATTCAATCTTATTGAAATACTGATGTAGGACTGTCTTATCCATAATTTGTTGAGTTTCCTTATTAATGTTTTTCTTGGGTTCCCATGATTTTGCATGAACCTCTTTACCTAACTCGTGCTCATATCGCTGTTGACGAACAATATTATAGGTATTTTGTAGGTATTTATTAACAAAATTTAGTACATAAGTATCTTTCCTGTGAATCCAGTAAGAACGTTCACTGAATTTACGGTCAAGTCCATATTCAGCAACGAATTCTGGATGTCTCTTAAGAAATTCATTAGCTAGCTTCCTAAAGTCATCATCTCCTGGTTTAGTAGCTTTAAGAAATTCATCATGATTTAATGTACCGATTAAATCTGGCTTAAAAAGGAATTCCCACTTTTTGCCACTGTAAGTATGCTTAACAAATTTTTGCATTTGCGAAGCAAACAAATCCCGAGGCGCATCAAATTCAGCCTTTGACATTGTGTCAAATTGCCAATTTTGATACATATCCTTCAATAACTTAGCATAACCAACGGTGTAATTTAAATTACCAGTATACCAATTCACACTATCATTATTTTTATGTTTCCATTGATCACCTTGAGTATTCCAAGATTTATTATCCATATCCAAAGCCATATATTTAGTCCTGGTCTTGCCTTGTTCATCTTTTACTTGAAGTTCAAAGATATCCTTTCCTTTGGCACTACTACCAATCATACTTTCACCGAGGGTAGTTCGTTTTACCGTAAGGACTTCATTTTCTAAGTGTGATAATTCTAAATAGTTTTTGATTGATTCAGTAATATCATTTTCTGACCAGTCACCATTTTTGTAGATGTAGTTAGCAACCTTTCTAAAGGTAGTAAATGGTGTATCATTTTCTGTAATTGTTAGCGAACTTTGACGAGTTATGCCAAACTTCTTTTTCATTAAGGTCGTTAAAGGATTTTGAACTTCGCTCATTTCTCTAGCCTACCCTTCACTTTTTTCCCTTTTCATAGAGAAAGTTTTGATGATCTTTGGTAATTCCGAGCACCATATACTTTCGCAGGGACGTACCTACTTCACTTCTAAATTTAATTTTGAATCTCTCTCGATTTTTACTCGTGAGGACCACGCCTTCAGCAACCCCACTGCTAATCTTGGTAATAATTCCCAGATCAAACTGTCTGTTTTTACCCTCCATTTACACTTTGTGCACTCCTTTCAAGTGGTTTCTTAGGCAAAATATATTAAAAGAGTACATTGGGCAACTTTCGCCATAATAAAAAAGGCTGCATTTCTGCAGTCTTTTATTCTAATTAATATTTTTTCTTACTAAATCCAAGTGAGCCGATTGCTAATAATAATCCCATAAATCCAGTAGTTAATGCCGTTTCGTTATCATTACTTCTTGAGTACTCATCTTGTTACCTCGTTTTCACTTCTTCGACAAAGTTATCTAATTGTTTCTTACTGTACCGATGCCATGAAAATTTAGGTACCAATCTAACAGCTTCTTCTAATTGCTTTAGGCTTTTTGCCGTATAGTGATTGGGAAGAAGCTGGTTTTGATTAATATACTTAGCAGCTCGCCTCCGACTATATTTTCTAACCATGTAATTGTTTTCCCTCTTTCTTCACTTTATATATTGATTTTCAAGTTCAAGATACCTAATTTATTTTTCTATGCAATCTTTGCCATAAAAAAGAGCCTGCTTTTTCTGTAGGCTCTTTTTATCTTTCTTCTCTCCGCCGTTCCTTCTCATCTTCACGTTCAAGATCATCATCTTTATCCAGACGTTCACGTAATGCTCGTTTGGAACGATATTTAGAACTTGATTTTGAAGATTCAATTAAATTACTCAGACTACGAGTAATTCCTTGTGCCAAGACAGCGGATTTCTTTGGTGGTTCTCGTTTGGTTGATTTTTTGCTTTTCGGTAATTGCTTATTAAACAAGTGTTTATCCAGGTAATCAATAACTGGTCTATTCGGATGATTTGCCGGATCTTCAATTCCTAAGTAAATCTTCTTTAATTCCTGAAACAGCGGACCATTCACTCCTTTTCTTTCATTCAGGGGTAATTTATTATTATTTTCATGAATCTGTCCTTTGATCTGCAGCACCTTTATTTCATCTTGATACTGATTTAATAGCTGTTTTAAGTCAGAAGTAATATATTTAATTCCTGGATCCTTCCGATTGCTTTTTAGCAGCTGTTGCTCCTTTTTTAGCTGCTCTAATCGTTTACTGATTCTATCAGGAGTAGCTTTTTCTATTGACAGTTTCTTAACATCTTGATATTTACCTCTAAGGACGGTTTGTAGCTCCTTCTCCTGTTGAGTCAGTCCTCTCTGCGGTTTCTTTTCAATCTTTAATAGTACTTGTTGCTCTTGATAGTAACGAATGAATGGTGATAACTTGGTTAATTCACCTAGGCTATATAATCCATCGATCCTTTTAGTTAAATCGTCTATTTGTTGATCCAAGTTATAGAGCTTCAAGTAGTACCGTCGAAGCCCTAGGCGCATCCTGATCTCCCTAGTAACATCAGAAGAGCCATCCATACTCTTTAATGCTGTTTCTTCGGCTTTCATAATTCTTTTATTTAATTCTGGCCCTTGGTCCTTAAGAATCTGTAACCGGTCTTTTTTATACAGTTTTCTCTTTGACTCATAGTCCCTGAGGTTGGTGAATAGTAAGTTCACTAATTGATCCCTTAGCTTATCGTCTCGTGGCTGAACAGTGTCCTTAATGTTATTACCGTAGCTTACTTTGGCCACCTCATCTAATTGCTGTGAACTATTAGTATAGAACTTATAAGAGCTGCTTAATTGGTGATCCAGTAGATAATCAACTAAATTATATGCTAATTCTCTTGATTCCTTAAATTCAACACTATGATTGGAAGCTCGCCATTTCCGTTTGTCCTTGTAATCAGGCAACGTTTGTTGAAGATTGACTAATAGCTTCTCTAAATGTTGATCTTGCTTTATTAACCGACTTTCCAAGTTCTTCATTACGCCCTTATGATAATCTAATGATTTCTCCAGGGCAATCGTTCTGGTCCGGCTCTCCTCGTTAGCCAATTCATGATGCAGAATTGATTTTAATTTACGAATAGATTTGGTGTGGAACATTCCCTTAGGTTCCCCATTCTCCTTTAACGGGCGGGTATTTTTCTTTTGGCTAATTGCCAAGTGAACATGGACGTGATTAGTGTTCAAGTGAATATCGCCCCACCAAAAGGTCTGAGGATTATCTAGTCCTTCTGCCCTAAGATAATCGGGCATGGCATTCATAACGGCCGTTTTAATTGCTTTCTGATTAACGGAGCCATCAGCATTTATTAGTCCTGATTTTTTAATGAACTCTGGGCTAAAACTGATAACTCCCGCCCAAAGTAACGACTTGTTTTTTTGCGCTTGTTTTAAGTTATTAATTAACTCTTGATGTTGCTTTTCACTTAACTCGTAACTTCCCTGAGTAAAAGTTGGATAATCACCTTTTTCTTCGTTTGTCAGGTCATCTTCCATCTTGGTAGCTGCTTTACGATCTGTGTAACCTAAGTATCCCTTAAAGTTTTTACCAACGTCCGGATCATTTTGAATATTTCTTTCTCTTTGTAAATCGTTCTCTTGCTCTGGTGAAACCGCATTTTCCCGTTCCATATATCCAAGATAACGAACCCCATTAGCGACCCGAAATTCTTGCGTATAGATAATATCTGGAGAATCTTCACCAGTCTTAGTAAATAGTCCCATTTATTTTTTCTCCTAATTAAGTTTTTATTACTTAATTAAAAAAGTTCTGCGCTTTACACAAGATTCGCCAAAAAAGAGCTACTCCTTATTGAAGTAACTCCTTAATTTTAGTTTTTCTAATATCAGAAATAATTTGATGCTCTCTTGTTCCATCATTAGGTAATTCACGATATTTATTAATATCCAAGTCTGAATTTAGTATCCGACTTTCACTCCATTTTGATAGTTTATCAACTGGAATATTGGAAATCTCTTGAATTGCCTTACAGTGAGTTATTCCATAGGTCTTTTTATAAACTACCATATTATCTAATTCTGATAGGTAATGCCTAGCTAGATATTTAGTGACCTTACCGCAGAAACTAATTGGTTCATACAGGTAAAGCTTATTTGCTTGGCTAACTCTTAACATCAAATTAATATGATCAAGTTGAATATCACGCTCTATATCATAAACAGAAGCTACAACCACTTGTTTATGGTCTTTATAACGATCATAAAGAATCGAATTTATCCTGATAACCACACCAATTAGTTTAATATTGCTTCCCACATATGGTGCTAATGCTAGTCGGTCTTCAAACTGATGCTCCATTAAATTTCACCTTTACTCTGGAAACCGAATATTTGATACGTAATGATTATTAACATAAACAATGACCCAATTCCGTATTAATAGCTGAATTAACTGATCATAGCAGTTATTAGCCTTTTGTATGCTACTAGGTAGCTGATACTTCTGGATTATTGGTTGTATCTTTTGCATCGTTAATGATTTACTATCTATCTCATCTCCCATTTTTAATAGTCCATCATCAAAAATAGTAGATACGATTAGGGTTTGTACAATACTTTTTTTATCCAAAATTCCTTTAGCTGCCAACTTAGGAAAGTAACGTAATACTCTTTCGTAAGTCATTTCTTTATGCCGCCAGTTAATCTTTTCTTGGTAATCAAGTTTACAAAACCAATCTTTATATGTCTTATTACGTCGTCTAATCTTTGCTTGGCGTTGCCTTCTTTCTCTTTGCTGTTTTATTAATTGTTCCCTTTTTGATCGCTGATTTTGTTCCTCTTTTATTTTCTCATTTTGACCTCTAAGATACCATTCAGCAATCTTTAGGACTTTCTCACGGTCTTTATCATAAAGCGGAAGCTTAACCTGGTAAAAGCTCTGAAGATAACGGATTTGAGATTCGCTAAAATTATCTTTCAATAAATTCTTTTGAACACATAATTCATAAGCACCTGTTGGAAATAACTCACCGTATTCAATATTCTGTAATATCTCATCAATTCCAAGGTCTATTTTATGGTAACCATTTTTAATCTCGTTAATTACTTCAGGTGATATTCCTGCCTCTTGCTTCAGATGATTAATGCCAAATTTATATTTTTTATGATTATCTTTTGAAACACAATAATATAAATACTTAACATGCTTCCCACACCCACATTTGAGTGGTGAAGCACTAGGATTGTGATTATCAAAGTCTGTGAATTCATCATATCCAATAAATTCAAAGTTACCGCCCTCTTCATTGATTTTCGTTAACAACCTTGAATTTACTTGATACTTCTTAAATTCTTCTAGTACACTCTTCTGCTCAGGCGTTAATTGATTAAGTATTTTTTGACGCTGATTTTCTGTTAGGTGCTTGTTATTATTAAAATGCTCAATGTTAGTCTGGTATCCTGTATGTGAAATTATCCTACCCATAATTACACCTTCTTATCTTACTTACCATGACTATTACATTTGCTTCATTAAATTCAACATTTGCCAAAATAAAAAGTTGATCATGAAGTGACCAACTTTTTACATTAATTGTTGCAAGCATAGATTGCAACTCCGTCTATTATATAGAAACTAAATAACGCCCGCAGTACTGGATTTTGAATAAAATAAATAATCAGTAATTTAACTTTTTCTTTCTCCTTTTAGTCATTTTATTATCCTCTCTTTCTATATTTCCATCATATCATCTTTATTGTTCTTGCATAATTGTCATATTGAATCTTGATTTAATTGATCTTTAGCCTCTATTGATTAAACTTTTGACTCAAAGTTTCTCTCACGTTCTGAGGAGTCTTCTGATATTTTCTGGAGTTTATATATTTACCCCGAACAGCTAAACGATTAGCTCCAGTTGCATCACAAGTAATTAAAGTGATTTGTCTTTTCTTAGTGTTTTTGACTAAATCAACTCGATATTTGGAAACAAACTTCTTAGAGGTAATTTTATAAGTATAGACATTCTTCATATCGGTTAAATAAATCTTTTGACCAACTTTTGCTCGATAGTATAAAGGGCTAAATAAAACCTTAGGGCCTAAATTACTCATGTTATGACCAGCTAATGCATAGTTACCCTTCCCCATCTCCATATTATTTCTAAAAGTTCCTGCTGCAAATGCCAAATTAGTATTATTAATACCCTTAGCAATTGGTAAATTAATACCATCATCAGGAATACATATTTGACCAACAATTGGAATATTTTTAGCATTAACCCTTGCTCTTGCAATCTGAGCAAGAGTTAATTTTTTTACCGAAGCATAATCATTCTTACCATTGTTTTTATTTGCATTTTGAATAGTAGAACGATTAATAATTGGTTGGTAAGAACGAACAAGATAATTAGTGATTGGCTTATTAAAAACTAAGAAGATTGCAACTAATGATAGAAAAATATAAGTAGTAATCCTAACCCATTTTTGTTTCCAAACTCTCTTCCATTTTGGATCTTCAGTTGTATTTAAAATCAAAATTACTCACCTACTTAAGAATTACTCGTCCGTGACGATCTCGCAGTTTTAGGACAAATGCAGGATGTAGTTTATCGTCTGGTTTTAACGGTGGGTAATCATGCCGTAAAGTACTCTCGGAAAAATCTAATAGTCCAGAGATTTGATTGTTATTTAAGCCAAAATTTTTGTAATAAGTTACTACCAACCTAACAGCATCTCGTTGTGATAAACTCCGGTAAGTTTTTTTAGTAATCCCAAGTATTTCTCTTACCTTGGCAAGTTGTTTTCGCTCTTTAAAGATTAACTGACCTGAGACTTCTAAAGATCCATCATCAACATAATTTCCTGGTGAAGTTTCATCGCCAACATGTTGGTACCATAACGAATCAATATCATCTAATTTATGCAGAGCTTCATAAAATCCATCGATCTTATTTATATTTTTCATAAAAGTCCCTTTCCATTTTTAGACAACTTTTTGAATAATTCTTGATTATCTTGTTTAACCAAATTAGCTAGTGCAGCATAAATATCATTTTGAGCATTCCCCACATGATACATTGAATCTAACTTCTCGTAGCTTCGCATATCACGACGAATCATACTTTGGTTAGTATCCATTAACAAGTAGAAAATCATATTAAGTAAGTCTCGATTACCATGTTCCAATCTAATTACTTCTTTATTCCGATCAGAAACTTTTTTATTAATTAACTGCTTCTTAAAATCAGAGTACATTAGTTTAGGATCATCACTCCATTTCTGAATCAGGATTGATAGATAGTCGCCTAAAAGTTGATTAACTAATGCTGCCTTGCTTTTTATTGTTTGATTAAATAGAAAAGAATTTTGACTTAAAAAATTATATAACTGATTAACCTTTTCACCATTACCTTGAGTTAATTTTATTGTTGAACGTTCACTCATTATCTCCACTCTCCTCGTTATTTAATATTTGCTTAACATCACTCGAAAATTTTTCAGCTTCTTTATTAAAGTCGTCATCCAATCCTGCCTGTTCATAAAGCAAAGATTTTATTTGATTAAGCGACAAAGAATTAGCCACTAAAAGCTCTTTAACGTCATTTAGGAAATCCGCAAGCCGATGATTTTGATCAATCATGTTTGGTAACAATTCTGAGACCCTTTGTTCATGTAAATATGATTGAATAATGTTTTGAATGAGTTCCTTTTTTGAAATTTTCTCTGACTTTGCCATGCGTTGTAAATCAAGGTTTTCATCTTCATCTAATTCAATATGTGTTGATACTTTTTTGCTCTTATTTGCCAAAATAATTAACTCCTATCTGTAACATTTTAATAAATAAAAGTAATGGTAAAGGGAAAAAGAGGAAGACTTTGTAAACCAATATTTGATTGAAATATGGATAGTTTTCCCTCCATTTTTTCTTGACATACAAAGCCCCTAAAACAATATAAAGAATCAAAATTATAAATGTAATGAAGATACCAAACGCTATAAAAAAACTCTTACTCATCATATTTTCCTCCTGTCATATTTAATATTGATGAATGGGCATAAGGGGAAACTGTCATCGGCAAGCCGACGACCCGCCAACGGCGGGGTTTCCCAAGGACCCTAAATTCTATCGGCTGTCGCCTATTTGTACAAACTTGTCCCGCTTTGTCCTTTACTTGTGTTCTTCTTTGTCCTGAAATGTTTGCATTTGTCCCATTACCTTATCACTGTATTTGAAACACAATAAATCAAATAATAGACAAAGAAGGTTACACAAAGAGGTAGAAGAAAATCAACAACAAAACTAACAAAACCAGGGACCATTAATTCATGAATAGACTGACGAATTCTTTCCTGATTTTCTTGGTCATAATCATGTTTCAAGTAACCAAATAATTCAGAACTATTGGCAAAACCAAATCGACGATTTGGTTGCTTAAATTGGCTTCTGGTAATTTTATTTGGCTTCTTAGCATGATAATTTCTTAAACTTAATTTGCAAATAATGCCACAATCAATTTTTACTTTTCCGTTCTTCTTATACTTTGAAATAGGAATATTTATTAATGCACCAACTAATCGTTTTTCATTCAGTTCAAACGTTGAGGTATGCATTGCTTTTTGTAAATCTTTTGGTAATTGAAACCACTTCTTTTTACCATTTGTTAACCTAACTTGTACCCAATAATAGGTACGTTTTTCGGTTGCTTTTGCAACTTTCAATTCATACAAGGCCCGATCTCTAAAGGAAAGTTTTCTTATATCAATTTGCGATTTACCATCCATTCATATCTCCCCCTATAGCCATTAATGAATAATCGTTTTTATCATGAAACATAAACAAAAAAGAAAGAAAATAATTAAAACCGAACCAATTACTATAAATAAATCTTCCAAAAGAATTACAGGTACTCGCTTCATTCTCTCTTTCTTTTTCTCTAATTCTCTAAAATTTTCCTGTCTGATTATCAAAACTAATTTTCTCCTTTAGTCATTATCAAATTGATAATGGCCACTCCGAATATCACGAATCTGTTTTTGATAAAGTTTGATTTGTTCTTGCTTCTTTTCGTTATCCTTATTCAGTCGAGTGATCTCATTTTCTTGTTCTTGGAAATCACTTTGATAATCTTGAATCTTACTACTATCAGTTTCTTTGTTAGTGGAATATTGACCTTGTTTGTTAATCTGATCGATAGCAACTTGATCGGCTTTGGCCTGCTTAATACCAGAATCAATACTTGAATTATTTTGTTTAATTTTCTTCTTTAACTGAGCAATCTGTGTCTCAATATTTTCAATCATGTAATCAGACTGGCTCCGTTTTGCTAGCTTATTATTAACAAATTTTTCGTCTTCATTGATAATAAAATTGAAATAATTTGGACCAGCACCGTTGGCCTTAGCTGAAGATGATTTACTACTTGCTGTACTCATTGAATCTTCATCATCAGTATCATCACCGGTATCAATTGATGAAGCTTTTGTACTAGCTTGAGTGTTAATTACTCTAAGTTGAATAGCACGATAACCAGGCTTTAAATCATTTAAAAGCAGTACATAATCATTATTAGTCAAAGCAATTTTTTGAACTGGAATTTTCTTTTTTCCATAAGCCTGAGCTTTAAATTTTACATTATCAGGATCCAATGGCTTTGAGTCAGTACTGCTTGCATGCATTTTTACAACCATGAAATCTTTTTTAGAGTTATATTCACGAGAAGTAATTGCCATTGCTGCTTGACTATTTTGTCCTAAAGTTTGTGGTTCATTTAGTCTAGTACTATCAAACCTTGAATGCATTGGTGCAGAAATTCGAGCATCAACAAAAATAAATGTCATAACAAAAAGAAAGGCTGCTACAATGAGCAACTTTGACTTTAATAAGTTTTCTTGATGCCAAGAACTAAATGGCTTAACAATGTGATAACGAATCCAATTAAACAAAAGTGAAAGGTATTTCCATAGCCATTTAATGAATTGTATTAATAGGTTCATTTGACGATCTCCTTGGTCTATTTAACAAAAGGAATAGCTTGTAAATTACGATAAATTGCTTTAACTTGCGTCTTATTATTTCCAGCATATTGATAAGATGGCACCCCATTTTCATTCTTAATAACTTGAGGCTGCCCGTTCTTTAGAATCATAAAAGTTGGTGTTTGTGTAACGTTATATTTATCAAATAATTTCTGATCATCTTTGTTCTGATATTCTACAAACATTACCTTATGTTGCTTTGAGGAGTCACCAGTGACGTTCTTTAACATTGCATCTAATTCTCCTTGCTTGGAACTTTTATTTGCTACAAAAGCTACCTTATGGCAGTCAGGACAGGTCTTAGAATAAAACATTACCACCACCGGTTCATTAGAAGCCATCATAGCTTGTTGCTGACTTGTTGAAGTCCGATGTAGGTGTGTTACATGAATCCAACCCCAAAGAGCTAATATGAGCACGAAAATGGCAATTGAGCTATTAATAATTAGTTTCTTTTGATGAATGCGTTCTGGATCATACTTTGAATTATTCATTAATTTTATTCCCCCTTAGCACTTAGATATGCCTTTATAGATTCTAATAATCGTTTCAATGTAATCGCCTTTAATCGCACTGCACTGTTCCCTAATTGAATATCACAAAAATTTCTTGAATCTTCTTTAATGGCAAGGACACAATTATCTATTGTCGTTAATGAACTATTAAATGCATTAAGCACTATAAAATACGTAGGGCCATCTTGAATAACTCCTAACGAAAATGAATCTTTAGTTTCTGGTGACGCATTTAGCAATATCACCGTTTTTTCAAGAAATGTTTTCATTGGTAACAGTGTTGAAGATGGATCATCAGAGCCTTTTATATAACGATGTAACTCCATATCCATTTGTCCTATCCATTCTGAATAAGTCTTTAAGAATCTAATAATGACTTGATTAATTTCTTTCTCATCAATTGGTCCATGACCAAAGTTTACTTTTTTCGTTCTATAAAAATCTAAATCTGTAAACCTATCAAGATTCATGCGTTCTTCTAGGCCAGGTTCATTTTCCTTACCAGTCAAGTTATTTAATTGTGCTTGTAAAATATAAAGATGATTTGTTAAGCCATCAAGATAAGTTAATAACTCATCCTGACTTTGGATTATGGATTCCTTTTCTGCTTTAGTATTTTTATTAAACATTTTTCTATTTTCTCCTTCCTATTCAATTGTCTTTTTGACTCTGACTCTGTACTAGTTTCCAAGTAGCCTGCCATAATATAGCCATAAATAGAGCTATGCAAAAGAGCAATAATGACTGGTAAGCTGCAGGTACAATCATTACTGAAAAGCAAAAAGAAATTGTTCCTAACCAAAAGAGAATACCAATTACCCTTCTCCAACTCAGAATGAATTTACTAATAAATTGCTTATTATCTTTAGCTACTCGTATCTCTTTATCTATTACACCGAGAGTATTTATGTATCTCGTTTCTGCAATGACCATTAATATAAAACCAACAATCCACATATATAGTTATTCCTCACTTATTTTTAAATAACTTTATTTCAATTATTTTGTTCATATTTAACAACATATTCTGTCATCCTGCTAATCCACCTTTCTTACTTAAAGACTCAACAGTGGCTTACAATGATTAGCATCAAAATTATTCAATAGAGAAGTTTCATCTGGAAAATATTTTCTTGATTCATTAGGCTCTTCAATCCACCTATCAAATGCTGCAACTCTGTATCTGGTTTCCACAGACTCAATTGGATAAAAAACAGCTGTATAACCCGTTAAACATTCTTCGGAATAGTGAGTAGTTGCTAATGTTGTATAGGGTACAAAAAGCACCGGTTCATAAAGAGATTCATTGTTAAAGCACTTTCCTACCCATTTATATGTTTTTATAAGTAGATTTGCATTTAACCGAACTTTTAATATTTTGGTTTTCTCCTTGTATTTGATTTTCGTACCTGAAGCGTTAGTCATATCTAAATAGTCAAGTTTCTTACCATTTTTAAATGGAATTAATATCTTGCAATCCTTTAAGTTCGGGCACAGAAGAGATTTATTAGTAAATTGTGCTTCGGTTATTTCCTCTTTTTTTAGTTTTGCTAAACTCAACCTTGGAAATAGCTCATCTTCTAATTTCTTTAATTGTTTCATATATTTTTCTTCAATCATTTTTACTCTCCCTATTTACCATCTTTCATTACTATTTGTTTATTGACTTTTTATCCTTTCCAGAGGTCTGAATTACTACGAATATCAATCTCTTGGTCCCCCACACCAACAATTAGTTCTAAATCAGCTTTTCGGTACCAATCTATGAATTGTCGTGGCGAAATCATCATGGTATTTACAGATGGCTTTCCTGCCCTGATCCCGTGTAAGTATTCCTCATTCATTTTTCTCACCTTCATTCGAAATACTATCTTTTTTGTTAATAACTATAAATATTATTGCTAAGACTACTTCCACGACAGCAGCTAATACGAAAGATAGCAAAAAGATAAGTAAAAAATCACTCACAATTGGAAACCCACTTTTGTCCATTACAACCATTGGAACATTAGCCATACGTTTTACCTCGCTAACATTCACCAAACTTGTTGTTAGTATCGCAATCATTGCTGAACCTATGGCAACAATGAAAAATTCAATAGGCGTGACCCTATCATCACTATGTTGTGCACCCGCCCAACCGAGAATACTGAATAAAAATAAAAATGAAAAAAACATACTTAAAAAGAACATTACTTACTTCCTCCCACTACCACCAAAACTTATTACGTTTCTTATTTATTACGATACTGAAGGGTATAGGATCACCTGTCGATCCTGTTTTTATGTGTCCTTTCTTTACGCGTACCATAACCGTTCCACTTTTAGCTAACGATACATGAATATCCTCTTTGGTATAAGGAGGTTCGACATCAGTATGAATTTTAATTCGCTTATTTTTAATTCTTAATTTCACTGTTTCTCCCTCTTTCCAGTAACTTTAAGTCGGTAATTTTAATATCAGGTTTAGTTATCATCGTTCCTTGGTAACCTGCTACATGGTCACTTAGCGTACAGATACCATATATGCGATCCAGAAAGAGAATGTACCAGCTTTGCCCCTGATATTCGACCAACTTGTCCTTCCATAGCAACAATTGCTTTATCAATTTCCATCACTTGCTAAGTCCTCCGGAACACTAATAATGACACCATTGTTGCTACGTTTAACCTCAACATTTTTTTCACAGAACTTTAATAAGCTTCCTGTTGGAATATTGTTCATAATTCCAACAGATTTAATCATTGCATATGCCAAGCAAACAGCCTGAATACTGCTACAATCACTGCAATCATCTTGCATTTTCTGCAGAACATTAAATAATCTTTTTTGGTTATCCATCTAAATCACCCCGCTACCGTAACTTGAGGAATCCAGATAATTGAGGTTGCTTTATCAAGCGCCACAGATTCGGGAATTTCAAACCCATATCCGGCTACTCCATCAACATACTGTGTGATGAAATTAACCATAACCGGTTCAAAGTATGGATAATCTCCTACTAGATATAACTGACTAAAGTCATGATTTAGTAATTTACTGAAATCATTCTTTCTTGATTGAGCCGGGCCCGGCAAAGGCTGCCAATAGCCGGATACGATTGAATCATAAACTTTTGGAAAACTTACAGCAGGCTCATGAACTACTAGATGCCCCTCTTTATCTCGTGTATAAGTTGTCTGATGGTACTTCTCCATTAACAAAACATCACGGGACAATGTTCTGAATGGTACTGGTTTGTTGGTTAAATTTGACATTATTTACTTCTCCTCTTTGATTATTCTTCTGTTACAATGTTTAGCCTTGAAATCTTTAACTGTCTCAATAACAGCTTTATCCCAGTCAATAGCAACCTGTGGATCCTTCTGCATTTTTTCAATCTCGTCTAACGTATATTGACCAATGAAATCACTCGTATTTTCAGGCATACCAACCAGAACTACATATTCTTCAGGTGATGCCTTGACTATTTCATAATCCTTAATTGCTTCAATTTCATGCTCAATCAAGAACGTATATATGGCTTGTAAATCCTTTACAGTGAAAACGCTAGCTCTCTCTTTTGTGGTTGTAGTAAAAAGACTATCTTTCCCATTACTATCAATATATCTAGCAATAGCAGTCTTAGTATCGCCACCAAAAGTTTTTAGATACCCAGGTTCAATGACTTTATCTTTCAAAAAGTATTTTTGAGAATCGTCATTAGAAACAAAAAGCTTAGTAGTTTCACTATTATTAACAGGATTGTCTGAGGCACTTGCCTTTTTCTTAAAACGCATCTCATAAGGCGTGTTCAGAAATGCACTAGTTACTGTTAAAACTTTAAATAGCGTTTGAGTATCTGCAGAATCTAAATACAAAGCACCAAATAATTCATCACAATTACCAAAATGAACTTGACTCATATCTTTGGCTTCCTTATCAAACTTGATGAAGCTTCCGTGATTAATGCCCCTTTCTAGTAAATCCACTGACATCTCGGCCGTCCAATGCTTACGCACCTTGAATTTCATATAATCATAAATAACAAGCCCCTCTACGTATTGCTTATATTCTCTATAATTCATCCTCATTAGCTCCTTAAATTCTTTCCTCTGCTGGGGTATTAACTACTTTCCCAATAATTACAAGTACTTTCTGTAACTAGTGAAAAACATTGCCGATTATCTTCAGGTCTTTAGCCGAATACTGATAAACCGGAACAAACTTACCATGATCGAAGTAAACTGGTCTCTCGTCACTGCTTAACCCTTTAATCTGTACAATATCGCCTTCATAGATTGGTTTACCAACGCAATCATGAACTCCGGTATATTGCATCAGTTCATGACTCTTACGAGCTCCTACCCAATTTTCAATATCGTCAGATGGTTCAAAGTCAAAGATCGTAGAAGTATCACCATCTACCCGATTGGAATAAGAAAAATCTGTCTGTAACCGATCAAATTTTCTAAATTTAATAACCTTCAAATTAAATCCCCCTCATTTATTTTTTTAAGGATTAGTCAGTGGTTGACAAAAGCCAATTATCATAACAACAAATGTAAGAATACCAACTAAGATAATCAAAAATTTAACTACTTGGTAACCCAAAATATTCTTGCGTTCATCATCAGCCGAGGTTTCTTCACTGCCCCAATTTCCTTTAATTTGCTTTTCTAAATCTCTGTGTCGTTGAACTTCCCTACTTGGTCGTGAATGAATAATCATTGGTTTGCCCTCCTATGTTTTACGATGCCCAATGACACTACCATTGTTTTCAGCTAAGTGAAGCTCAGCTAATTTAATAATTTCGGCATCAGTCACTCGTCCAGGAAGTCGCTTAATTAAAGCAACCATCTTTAACGGCATACCATTGTCCTGACGAAGAGAGTTAAAATAATTTCCTATGCTTTTTTCTGAAATACCAGCCAAATGATGATAGATCCTTGGTTCTACGCTAACTACTCGAATTAATCCTTTAGGATCACTGCAGACTGCTAAAAAACTTTGTCGATCTTGCTTGCTTTTCGCTCGCTTGGTGATCTCCATTGCTTGGTAGAAATCTGGTTGCTTACTCTTTTCGAGGAAGAAGAATAAATCATGTTCTTCCAAGCCATCTGCATTCACAAATTTACCTTTGACAAACATTCTTACCCTCTTTTCCTTAGCTCATCAAAGTTACCCTTAACAACGTTTCCTGAGCCAACTTTCACTTTCTTTCCTACTTCAGCACGAAGCTGCTTTGATTTATTTTCTAGCAAGTCCGCCACATCTAATAACCCAGCTTGGCTCAACTCTTCGTGAGATAAAAGCTGAACATCAGAAGATAACTCCTGAACATCCAATTGGTGGTTAATTGCCTGTTTCCACTGTGAAGTGATGGAAACCACTTTTTGGTATGACTTTCGATGAGTTTCATGTTGATCCCTCTTGGAAACCATTTGCTCATTCATTGAGTTAATCTGCTTAGCTAACGCTTCATTTTGTTTTTGAAGCTTGTCAATTAGCCGTTCATATTCAGCAACATCATCTTCATTAGGGGCATTGCTAATTGCTGTCTTCAGCTCCTCAATCTGCTTTTCCTTAGCAGCTAACTTACTCCGACTTTGTTGTACTTCATCGGCTAATTCGTCATAGTCATCAGGTGGAACAATTACTGCTTCAGGCTGGCTTTTATGCTCTTCCTCCAGCTTCAATTCCAGGTGATGCCGTTGACTATTAGCATCATCTAATTGAGTAGCTAAATCGGCTCGTTGCCCTTCAGAATTAGCTAATTGATTGCTTAATCGCTGGTTTTCGGCTTGTAGTAACTTAATTTTTTCGTCTTGATCTTGCTGTGTCTTTCGGTTCTTGGAGATATCGTTCAGCATTTTTTGCCAAATTGGACTCTCACGAACTTCTTCACTGGTGTGTAGCAAAATCTCTTCTTTTTCTGGTTCAAGATTACCTGTCCCAATTTTTTCTTGGACCTTTTGCGGCAAACTCATGAAATTCTCTAGCATAAGCTCTTCATCAGGAGCATTTTTCGCTTTAATTCTGAAGTAGCCGTTAGCTACATTGATAGCCCGGTAAGCCGCTGAACGAGACAAATTATGAGCATTGACCCATTTTTCAAAAGTGATTCCATCACGGACTCCCGGTCGTTTAACTAAGTCACGAACCTGACGTAATAACGCCCCAAACTTAATTACAAAATCACGTTCATAGTCTCCCCATTGTGCTTCGATTTTCAGGAAATCATTGCGATCCTGAGCAGATAAGCGGTTGTAAAAATTATCAAGTGGTTCTGAAAGTTCTTTATGTTCAGTATTATCAACTGGTACTTGATTCTTCTTCATTTCGATCCCCCCTCGTATCGTCCAAATAAGTCAAACAGTGTTTCTGCATAAATTTCTGCCAAGCTTTGTTCCCTCGTCGACTAAGTTTCTTGGGCCGTAACTGACTATCAGGAGCTTTATTAAACCGTGGTATCCAGTCATAGTTAAATCGTTCAACAATCACGATCGACTGCCACCTTGGACCGTATAGCGTCTGTCCTTCGTACTTCCAAGTTGTTCCTGGAGCCATTCGCTGAAAGGTACTTGCCGACGGAATGATTAAGTAATACGGCTTCTGGTTCACATGCTTAGCGTGAACAAAATAGAATCTAACTACTGGTACCATCTCTATTGCGCTCCTCGGCTACTATTTGTCGCAAAGAAAGCATCTAACTTAGACCAGATAAAATTCTGTAAGTCGGCTTCTGGTAAGCCACCATCAAACTCACATTGTGCTAATTTGCTTGCTTTAACCGGAACAAACAAAAATGGTTTGCCATAGTTAAAAGATAACCGGCCAATGTAAATATATTGGTCATCAGCAGAAACAATTAATTTATCGTTTTTCTTGAGAGCTTTAACTAGTTCGTTGGTTGTCATTATGCTGTTCCTAATTCCTTTCAACCTTGTGTCTAACTGAAAAAAGCCCACAACAGATATATCCGACCAAAAATGATAGAGAGATGATCGCATATAAGCCTAGCCACATCATTTTTATTCACTCTCCTTCTCAAAAATATCCAGCCATTCATCTTTAACCGGCAAAATAAACGTGCAGTCATTGCCGTAAATTTTGATTTCCCGATGCTCGCCTTGCCCATTAGCACTCAAGATAATCGCTTGATGATCAGTTAGCGGTTGAACAATCGTGAAATTGTCACGTTTAATATCAAAGTGATTCTCCTTAGCTAATCTCTTTGCAGCGGCAATAAGATTGCTATTAGCTTGATTTAAATCAATATCTTTCATGATGTACTTCCTCCAACTAATTTTTGGGTTTTGCGTTCTTCTAGCCGTTTATGAAGTGCTGCTAATTCCTCAGGACTCGATTTTTTGAACTCGGTTGGTCTCTGGTCATTTAGCCAGTCAGGCCTTGGCTCAAGTACTTTCCGCTTCTTATGCTGTTTTACTGGCTTAGTTACGCCCTGGGTTAAACAACGATTCAAAATTGAGTTTAGGAACCCCCAGGATGGTCGATCATATCGGGTCTCCCGTTTAGCAACATTAATCCCGTATAAGACAACCTCTTTGCCTAATTTATGAGCATAAAAGGCTAATTGTGTCCGATCAGCAGGGGTTAGTTTTATGCCAACTTCAACTGCTTTGGCGTAACAAGCTTGGCTTAGCGGATCAAGTTCATCTTCATCTTTGCTAGATGGGTTCTTGGTACCGCCATTAGGCAATGCTGAACCATCTTTGCTAGACGGTTCAGTAACAGTTGGCACTGTTGGCTTATTTTTACCAGTTCTTTGCGAAGACTGATTAAGATTGTCTTTGTCTGCAGTATCCGCTTGCGTGGCAGTCTTCACGTTATTTTGCCGATAATTGCTAAATACCTTTGCTAGGTAGGAGCCAGCACTGCTTGCTTGCTTCACTTTCCATTTAGCGTAATTAAAGGCGTGCAGAACAACGTCAAGTCCAAATTCAAATACCCATTGACTTATTTGCTTTTCAACGAACTCCGAAGGCTTACCCCAGGTATCGTTCCAGAGGTTATATGCTTTAGAGATGCCTTCGGGATCATCAAGAGAATGTTCCGATTGATTCTTTGCAAGAATTTTTTCGTCGGTTAGCGATGCTTTGCTAGCATACTTACTACTACTTACTGAGTAATTAGTGCTATGAGTAATTAGTAGTGGGACGTTTACCAACATTGGAAAACGTGACATAGGTTTTTGGTAAATTAAGCCTATGTTTGAAAACGTGACATAGGTTTTTGAATCAAAATAAGCCAATGTTACAAAATCAAACATAGGTTTTTGAACCCATAACCAGTAATTATTAACTTGATTTTTCTTAGATAACTTTCTTTGCTTTTTTGCTTTAACAGAGTTATCGCCAAGATTTCCGGTATCATCTAATATCCAGTCACCTGATGTTAACTGTCCTTTCTCATTACGTACTCGGTTACGTTTTAGATAGCCAAATTTTTCAAGCTGATTTAATGCTTTTCGCAGTTTGGTTCTTCCAGAAGCCGAGCGTCCAACAATATCAATTTCATTAAATGACCAATCATCAGGTAGGTGCCATAAAAGTTGAAAAGTTCCCATGGCTTCCAATTCTAATCTTCGATCATCATAAGGAATATTACTTACGGTTGAATAACCTTGATGTTTTCGATGCTTAATTTTTGGCATAAGTCACACCTGAAATCTCTTTTAGCGTTTCGTTTACTTCAATTGGTAAGCGGAGCGTTGCTTTATTTCTCTTGTTCATATCAACTACCTACAATTTCTCCGCTAGCGATAATAAAAGCTTCTTGGATTTACTTGGACTATATCCAGCAGCGATTAAAGTTGAATAAATTATTGCAACGACTGGCAATGGCTTTTTTTCAGCCTTGGTTAGGGTGTAAATAGATTTCATGATATTTAGCAATGGCAAATTACGATCGGAATTGACGGTGTATTTACCACTACTTTTTTCAGAAGCTATAAATAGATATCCATCAAAATCTGATTCAGAAATCATATTTTCAAATTCAAGCAACGCTTTTTCGTTTTTTTTAGTAAGTGCCATTTACTTTTCCTCTCTTCTTAAATTCTTGGCTGAATCCTCTTCACTACATTGTCTTAATTAACTGCCTTAAAATTTTCTTGATTTTGTCATTGGGTAAATCGGTAGCGGTAATGGCCGCCTTAATCAGTGAAGCTTCCAATATTTCTGAAGGATCAACACCGTCTACCGGTGGAATAAGACTTAAACTAGTTAAACGTTCGTTTCTAGTCACCGCTAACAACGCACCCATAACCTGCTCTACGTTCAAGAATCCTTTAACCTGTATTACAACATCTGAAAGATCTCTTTCTGTCAGAAGAAAGGTTGTGTGAAAACCTGCTTCATCTAATATTTGTCCTACCTTACCCATCGTTTCTTCTTTAGTTAATTTACTCATTTTGTTTTCCTCCTTAAATTTTTGACTTAATCTCTTTTAATGGATAGTTAGCAACTAAATGACTTGCTAACCAAATAATCAGTTCGTTGGTTGAGAAGAATGATTTGCATAAGCTTTTAATGTATTCCTCGTGCCATTTACCAGCAGGATAGACATAAGCCCAATACAAACAGTCGATTCGACTAGGATTAGCGTCTAGTTCAATCAGCCAACCATTCTCCTGATAGCTTTTTAAAATACTACTGGCTTGTTCTAACGTTAATTTCTCTGTAGTCATAGAAATCATTCCTTTCTCTTTAGAAGTGCTGGTATTATCATCGCTTAGTGAAATCGAATGCTGTTTCATGACGGTCGAGCCATTCACAGAATTCACGAGCCTTAAAATGCCACGGGCTATTCTTAGCTGGTCCTTTTTGGACAACGCCTTCTTGCTTCAAACGTTCAATTTCATTGCTGTATCTTGGATTAGCTAAGATATTATCTAAAATCCATTGGCGATTAACACCAAGTTTCGCCATGATATCTTTAATCGACCACATTTTTCCAAGAAGAGCTTGTGATTCCAATTCACTCAGGGTTGCTTTAGAGATTAAAACAACTTCTTCTGGAAACTGAACCTTAATTCCATTAGGTAATTGCATTTCTTGCATTTAGGTCACCTCATTTCGTTTCTTATCAAAATAACTAGATAAAATTTGAATCATAAGAGCATTTTTAGTTAATCCTTTTTTATCTGCTAAATCGGTTAATTTCTTATCTAAAGTAATCGGCATCCGAATTCCTGTATTCTTTCTTGGTGTTATCATAGTGTTATCACTCCTTAAAATTAACTATAAAGTGTTATCACTTTGTTGTCAACTTGCTATTTTGTTAGCACTTTATTGCTAGAATGTTGGCAGTAAGTTAATACTTGGGGTGATATAAATGGCATCTAAATTGCCAATGTTTGGACTAAGAGTGCCTGTTGATTTGATGAATAAGCTTAAATATATAGCTTCTTACAATGGACGCTCAGCTAACAAAGAAATTGAACAGTTAATTATCAAACATGTTGAATCTTTTGAGAATCATCATGGAACCATTGATACTGAGAAACATAATGATTAAATAATGAAACTGTAAAAGCATTAATACTGATGCCTTGACGCTTTGCTTCTACTTCAATCTGTTTATAAAGATTAGGTGGTAAGCGAAGCGTTGTTTGTTTACGCTGTTTTCTATTAGGTAATTGCATTTCTTGCATTTAGGTCACCCCTTAGTGTCAAAATATATTTGCTAAATTCGCCTGTTTAGAAAACTAAACAAATCATTCAAAAAAATAATGAGATATTTCTTCTAAATTGATCCCTAATACTGTAGCAATGTTAACCATATCTTTTTGTGTAAAATCAACTTTACTATTTAGTTTATCGCTTAAAGATCCCCTATCCATTCCTATTCTTGATGCTAAAGCTTTTATTGTGTATCGTTGCTCCTTCATTCTTTTTCGCAATCGAACATAATGAAATTTAGTAATAACCAAAATATCACCTCACTTGCATTGTTTAGTTGTTTAGTTTACTCAACATTAAAACTTTTGAGTAGTTTTGTCAACATTTTTTGTAGGGAAAGATCCACAAAAAAAGAAAATGTGATAAACTAGTACCAAGGAGTGAGTAATTAATGGCTACCTTTCAATCAAGACTCAATCAAGCCCTAAAAGATTCCGGACTTTCTCAATCAGAATTAGGCAGACGTTCTCATATCGATCGTTCGGTGATTAGTGGATATATTCATGGTAAATACGCAGCAAAGCAAACCAATTTATATAATCTAGCAAAAGTTCTTAATGTTGATGAAGGATGGCTAATGGGTGTTAGCTCAAAAAAAGAGCGACAACATAAGGCAACTTCTGATGAAATTGGCTCTATGAAATTTGATGACTTAAGTGATGAAGATTTAGACACTCTTATCAATCGTATGCGTTCCTTTGAAGGACATGATATTTCAGAAGCACAAAGGGCTGCATTAAGAGCCTCCATGAAAGGCATACTAAAAGGCATGGATAATTAATAAGGCGGTAATTATATGTACAACACTCAAATGAATGATGTAGTTGATTGGTTACTTAAACTCTGTAAGAATCTTAATATAAAAGTTACGTTATCCCCTTCATGGCTTAGCAATTGGCCTTCTCGTTCCCTTGCTAGTCTTAGGCTCATTTATTACAATCCAAATTGGAATCCACGTTACGAACTGCCAATATCGCTTGCCCATGAAATGGGTCATGTAATTACTGAATCACCGGATTACAATCAACTTAATTCTGAAGTATTTAATCTTAAGGTTGAAGATGCTGCTGATGTAATTGCTATTCAGTTAATACTAAAGTATATTAATCTTCATGATTTACATTTTGAAACGGAAACACAATTGGCTGAAACATTTGCTATTCCTTATTACATGCTTCATGACTTAGACTTAGTGGTGAAGCATCAAGAACAATTAAAACTACTAACTAACTCGACCGAGTTCTCTAATGAAGGTCTTTTTTCTTTGAGCATGTAATCGAACATACGTTTATTAAGGAGGCTATACTATGTCAATCAAACAATTAAAATCGGGTAAATGGCAGGTAACAGTTACCTGGTATGACAGCTCAAAAAAAAGGCACTTCAAACGTAAGTCATTCCGTCTAAAGACAGAGGCCTTACAATATGAAGCGCAAATGCAAATTGATAAATCTAAGAATATGTTATCAACCCGGGGAAATGAACCATTCCCTGATTACTTTTGGAAATGGTTTGAAACCTATAAAGAAGCTAATGTTTCTGATCGTACTTATAATACATATTTAAATGCTTACCATAATCTAAAGAAATACTTGGATGGTGTACCCATAGCCCAGATGGATCGTCGTTTATACCGTAAATTTATTGCGGATTTTGGTAAATCTCATGCTAAATCAACTGTTAGGAAATACAACACCTTGTATCATGCTTGTATTAAGGATGCAATCTATGATGGTGACGTTAAAAGAGATTTTATCAGGAATACTGATATTGTTTATGACGCATCACGTACAAAGCACATTGAATACCTAAATATTAAAGAAATGCAGCACTTAACTGATTACTTAGAGAATTCATTGAATCCACGTTATACGTCTAAGTACATGATTATAACTGCATTATTTACCGGTGCTCGTCTTGGGGAAATTCAAGGCTTGAAATGGAAAGATATAGACTTTACTCATCATACTATCACGATTAATCGTGCCTGGTTAGAAACTAAAAATATTTTCAAATCAACTAAAAACGAGTCCTCAAAAAGAATCATCCGAGTTAATGAAAAGCTTTTAGAAATTTTAAACCAACTAAAAAAAGAGAATACTCAACCCGAAGATCAAGTATTCCTTCAACAATTTAATACCATTCCCTCATCATCAGCAGTTAATAAAGTTTTACGTAAGGTATTAAAAGAATTAAATATTGAGAAAAAAGGATTCCACTTTCATAGCTTACGCCATACTCATGTAGCATTCTTACTCGCCCATCATATCGATCTATATATTATTGCTAAACGGCTCGGCCACGCTGATATAACAACCACTAGTAAGGTCTATTCATACTTAATCGACGAGTATCGAGTTCGTTCTGATGATGAAATTGAAAAAATCCTAAATAACGTTGATTCAGAATCTAAGCTATAATCTAAACACTGATCATATTGGGATAATAAGAAATTAGAATTTTTTGCTATAATCAAGATTAGATAATTTTAGCGAATAGAGGTGTCAGAAGTGGTCAGTAAAAAATGGACTAACTTAGCAAAAGAATTTCAAATGATGGGTAATGTTTCGTATGATGATTACATTAAATATTTAAAGAGTCTAAATCAAAAAGAATTAGATGAACATCTGCTGAACCTGGAAGTAAAGTATGACAAACGATCAAAAATAGCCACTAGTTTCTTTATTGTTTTAATAATTTCAGCGATAGGTGGTATTATTTCTTCTTATGTAAGCTTTGCTAAATCAGTTATAAAGGTATTTGAACCATCGTCTACATACAAGGCACATATCCTATTGAATGGTAGTTTTTGTTTTATCTTCTTAATTGTTTTGGTCCTTTTAATCTTTGTTTTATTTATATTCTCTTCACTATCGAACAATAAAAAGAAACTTTTAATGACTAAAAAGTATATTGATACCCAAAAAAATAATAAGAAGAAAGGGAAAAAAATAAACAATGAAAGAATTCTTTAAAAAAACAAGAGAACTATCTTGGGAATACATCGTATTTTCAATTTATCTCGTTTGCTCTATTATATTTTGTAGTCTTCTTAATTCATATAACAAAAAGCTCACTGGAAAGAACCCGTTAGAAGTAATGTTATATGATAATGGTTCTTCTTGGAATTACTTAATCTGGGCTTTCGTACTAATTATTGCTGGTTGTGTTATATTAAGTGTCTTTTGGAAATTTAGAAACAAAGTTAGCAATACAGAATCAGTACTAACATTATTAGGATTAATGATCCTTACAGCAGTAATTATCATCATGTTGATCTATTTTATTCAAAATCCTATTTTAAGGGCTGTTGCTATCTTATTCTTAGGTGGTAGTAGTTTTATGGCAGCATTAAACGACTAAGATTCAGAGGTAATGTAATGAATAACATTCAGTTAAATCGACTAATTAATGAAACTAATACCAAAATCAAACACTATTATGAACACTATTCTTCTGCCATTAACTTATGGGTTACCAAGTCTGTAATTGATCCGCACTATATTATCTGTGTAGAACTTGTTCATGATTTTGGTGGTGCAATTACTTCTTTTGAAATTTTATCTAGAAATACTAATGAACTAGAATCCAAAGAGTTTTTAAAGATTATTAATCAACTTCATCAGTCATGGCCACATATGCCAATTCTTTTTCATGATTTTCCAAAAAAGGTAATTAATAGCTTGCGAGACAAGTTTGGCAGCTTCATCATTAGAGATGATGTTGTAATTAATAAGAACTACTAACTAATACATAACAACCAACAATTGTAAATCACATATTTGTATGATACTATAATTACGTATTAAGTATTGATTGACAGGGAGCATCACCGATGTTCCCTGTTTTTTGTACTATCAATAGTTCTTAATTACTAGGCTAAAATTATTAATTTAATGTAATTCACAATTACTAAAAAACATATTGTGTTATACAGCATAATATGTTTTAGCATAATTTATATATTATATAACATATTATAAAATGATAAATTAATTACCATTCTACAGAATACATTCATATTGCATTATATAATGTAACGTAGAAATATATATTCAATTCATATTATGTTATATAACTTATTTTAAATTCAATTAATCTTGATTTATATTATTTAATGTAATTTGACTTTACATAAATCGAGTTTAGCTTTGATAATATGTTATTTAACATATTTAAATAATATATAATTTAAAATCATTACAGGAACTTCATATTAATTAATGTATTCTGTAAAGCAAATATGGTTATTTTATGTTAATTAAAACAATCTAGTAATCAGTTTTTATTTGAACCACAACAGAATATGTTGTCATTACGATTATTATAAACTGATAGATATTAACATGATTGAACTGAATCATAAGGTCTAAACAAATTGAAATCACAAGTAAATTAGAAATCATGCTTATCTTTATTATTACTATTTTAATGCCTTCTTATTTATTGATTGTTTTATAAAGTTTATGAGTTAGTAAACACGTAAATAAGATTACTAACGAAAGGAATAGCCCAGAACTGGGAAAACTGCTAATGGAATACCTAGATATTATTATTAAGCATCCAAATGCTAACCCAGCTCCAAATCCAAATAATGATATTGTTAGTTCCAGTTCTTTTATTGAAGGAACTGGAAGACAAGTAATAATTAGAATAAGTCCAGTTATCATAAATGAAAAACTGCCTGAAAACAATAGTGATAGTATAATCTGCAATTGATAATCCTGCTCCTTCCTAACTAGTGATGTATTCCTCGAGAATGATTAAATAATGAGTTGTCTAAATCAGAGTAATCAGCTTTCTGTGTTTTAACTTTTTTATCCCTGAACAAGGGTTTTGTTTTAACATTTTTTAATGATTTTGCCTTTTCAATACTTTTATTATAATTAAGCTCATTAAACCCAGGTAAAAATGAATTCATTCGCTTCAAGTATTCATTTTCTTTATCGGGAGTTTTTGCATCATAATACCGCATTAGGTTAATCGAAAATTCAGCTTTATCTAAATCATTAAATGGTAATACTAAATAATGTTCATCGGACCATATATCTAATGCAGCATTAGCAGCAATTAACGCAGTACGTTTATTGCCGTCCTGAAAAGGCTGTAATTTTGATAATTGTGCAAATACTCTTAATCCATCAAATCTAGTTTGCTTAGAATTTTTGAAATTATCCACAATCTTTTTAAGATCTTCACGGGTAACAATTCCCTTAGGAATATATGCTTTTTGACTATGCTCATCTACTGTAATAGCAATATTATCATCTGTATTATAAAGAGTATTTCTTAAATGCCCAGGTAGTATTGGGTCTTCTTCCTCGCTATTAACAAATGCCTTATTTACAGCAATAATTCCATCTTCATTAAAGCCAATTTCTTTAATTGCATCTATTCCCGCAACTGCATCCTTAAATATATTACTATCTTCCGTACCTTGTTTTAGATATTGGACGTTGCCTGTATCTAAGGCTTTTTTTGTTTGAGCGATAGAACTACCGTACCCATTAAGGCTCCCAATAGATGCAACTAAGTGGGCTAATCTGGTATTGTCCATTAGCTTACCTCCTTGCCCTGTTTCTTAATGAGACTTTCCGAAACCATGATTTAAGAAATTATCAGGGAGTTCCTGTCCTTTTGCCTGCCTCTTTGGTTTAGGTAGCCTTTCAAAATTAGGTCCATAAACTTGTTGTACAGCACTTGTATATTCATCCATAGACTGACCAAAAGTACCAATCAGGTACCCCGGTTGCCGCTTATATTCGTTAAGTCCTCTAATATAAAACAATCTATTTTCATCGCGGATAATAAACGGCATGAGTCGATTACGACATCGCTCTTTGAATAACAAAATTCTCCCTACACGACCGTTTCCATCGCTAAAAGGGTGAATTGTTTCAAATTGATAATGAAATTTAGCATAATCTTCCATTTTTAAATGCTTTGAGGATTCCCAAGTATCAATAAGTCTTTGAAGATCCTGTTTAACATTATCTGCAGTTGAGGTCTCTGTATCACCAACTCGATCATTACGAATAATATTATCAATCTTCTTAAATCCACCAACAACCTTTAATGGGTTATCTTCATCAGAGGTACCCTTTTTTAAGATTCCCTGTAGTTTAGCAATATAGTCTAACGTCAATGGCTCATCAACCGTATTCAACATATAGTTAAATAGTTTAAAATGATTTTCCGTCTCAATTTGATCATCTTTGCGAATGATTTGATCCTTTTCAGCTAAAAAAGCATTCTCATGGTAAATTTGATCGGTCTGCGCTTCTGTAATCGTTGAACCTTCCATATGGTTACTATTATAAGAAAATTGCACCTGTGACCAATCATAAAGAGTTGATGAGGTTCTGGAATCTCTTTCTAACTGTAATGCATAAGCAATATTAAGCCTGTTAGAATCCATATAAATCTCCTTTTTACATTGTTCTATACTTCTTTGCTAGATAATAAATATTTTTCCAAAATTCAGCATCAGATTTTTCTTTAGTAGCATCAACTTTTTTCTTAATCACTTCAAGTGAAACTTTGGTAATGATACTTTTTGCATTTTCTAAAAGTAAATCTTCTTTTTCCATAACAAACCACCTTGAATAATTTAGTGACCAATTATTTTTGGCTTAGTAGTGAATTTATATTAAATAATATAAATTACCAATGCAATACTATTTAATTTATATAACATAAATCATTAGTAATAAGTGGAGTAATTATATTTATCTTATATTATATAAAGTATTTACTCGTTCATCCGACATTTACAATATATTAAATAATACAAGATACGTATATATACATTTGCTTTAATTTATTTAATATAATTTGTATTAAATAAATTGTTGCTAACATATATTATTTAATTTAATTATTATTAAAAAAGCTTTTATCGTGAAGAATTGATAAGTCGATCTTGTCTTCATCGTTGTCTGATTTTTCTGAGTTTACTTTTTCAGATCCTAATGATTTTTCATTACCTTCTTCTTGCGTTGATTCGGATTGTCGCTCTACTTCTTCATCGCTCAAAGGAACATCATCGTCATCCTTTTCTGGAATGTTTGCAGTTGAAAGTTCATTTAAGCATTTATTTCTTCTACCGCTGAGCCACGCTAGCTTTAGGGGTAAATCACTAGTACCATATTGAGCTATTAAGTCAGTGATCAATAAACCAATTGAGCTGCTTAGATTACTTTGGGATTCAATCCACTCCAAGACCGGCCCTTCATTGTAGAGTGCGCTTGATCGTTGTTGCTTTTCTGTTGTTTGAACCTTTGAATAGCTTTCCTGAGTACCAATATTAGTTTTGTCTTTTAATTTTTTATCTGTAGTGGCATAACTTTCAGCGATAGCTAATGGATAATCCTTAATTCCGTATTCTTCAATTTTTAAGATAATCCCATTATTAATGGATACTCCAGCATTATCTTGATTGTTAAACCATTCATCCATGACTTTATTTTTAGGTAAGTAGAGTGATCTTGATCTAGTTTTTATAGTTTTTCTTTTCTTTGCCATTTTATTACTCCTAACAACAATAGGTTATCTCTATTATTGTAGCAGATAACCTATTGTTCTTATATATTAAGCTAGTTTAAGGCTTTCTGAACGATAGAAAGTCCGCCAAGATTCATTACCTGAGCATAGGGCTTTGGAATCCAAATAACTGGTACTTCAGCACCACCCTTAAATAATTTTAGCTTATTACTTAAATCATCTAACAGTGAAGTATCAGCAAGTGAAATTGAACCGCCCCCATATACAAATACTAGGTTTAATTGCGAACCAATTTGCCGAACAACCGAAGAGGTCTGTTTAACAATTTGTTCATTAAATGAAATAGCGTTATCCGTAATTGCTTGCTTAACAACCTCTTTATTATTACTAAAGAAGTCATCCGTATCAGAGCTCAAATATTCTTGGATTTGAGAAATGTTTTCAAAATTAAGGTTTTTCGTTTGTAGATATAATCTTGCCTTCTCTAAAACATTATCAAATCCTTGCATCAGCGAAGTAGAAACGTTTAGGTTAGTAGTTCCATTAACAATAGCTGTCCATTCAGTAGTTCCTCCACCAATATCAATTCCAAGTGAGTTTTGAATCAACTTTTCCAGAATTTCTGGGGTTAATGAGTTAGCTACCTTTGGATAGCGCTTTTTAAGTTGATTAATAATCATTTGACCTAATTGCTTATTGATACTATTGCTAATCATTAATTGAGCCATTTCACCTTCTAGTCCAACATACACGTGATTAAATTTAATCTGCACAACAATAGGATCCTTAAAGTTATGGAAAGTAACCACGTGAGTAGCATTCAGATACCGATCACGGTATTTATCAATTTTACCTGGTTGTTTTCCTTCTAAAATCGGTAAAGCAGTAGTCATATTGACATTAACTTTTAATGGATCGTTTAATCCTTCACCCTTTTTATAAGCTTTTTTTACCCGGTTACCAGCAATTAGACTCAGGGTCAATAAGGCCGTCAAATCAACATCAGACTTCCCTGATAAGTCGTTTAAATCGAATGAAGTTAGGTGAAGACCACTAGCAGCAGCATTACTTCCTACAAGGAAACGCCGATTTTCACTAACTGCATTACTTGAAATTGAAACGTCCATATGATTAAGGAAGTCATTCATATATTTTCCTTTATCTTCTTCATTCTCAAATGAGATTGGAGCAGTAGAGTCCTGTGGTCCCTTAAAAGCAATAACAGATGGCATCTTGAAGGGTTCACCATCAAGGTAAGTCTTCATACTGTCATTTCCTGCATCATTTGAAAAATGCAAAATTTCATTAGCGCTATAATCCTCTGTCATTATAATTACCTCTTTTTTTAAATTAAATATTATCAGTTATATTCTTTAACTATGAGAAATTTAAATAAATGTACTTTTCGTCATCAGATACCTCAAAATGCATGTTTGAATATTTTTGATTCAAAGCATTTACAAGGGTCTTAAGCAAAAAACGAATTACGCTATGATCCCAATCAGACAGCTCCTTAATATAATAATTTAAGTTTTCCTGATTAATATAAATTCTCTTGGCGATATCTGACCAAGGAACTATAAAACCAATATTATTGTCAAGATATGATTTCTTCTGAAGATCAGAAAGAAAGTCACGCAATGAGGATTTGGTGAAAAAGAGAAACTTTGTTTTAGTGTTATCATCAAAATTCATCACTGCATTAAAGATTTCTTTTCTTTCTTTATTAAGATAATTCTTATTAAAATCAAGCTCATTCGAATACATTAAATTACCCTCTTTCTAGTACTTTCAATAGATATTTAGCACAAGTAACATCAACGCCCAAGAAATACCAACGATAAAAGTATATAGAAAAACGTAAAAAATGAAGTCAATGAAAGTATTAAGTATTGATTGAATCATCAGAATCGCTCCTTTTTATATATATATTATATTAATTAATTTAATTTACAATTATATTCTAACATCTAATTTTACTTTGTCAATGTATCTTATATTATTTAATGCATTTTACATATAGAGAATTATAAAAATGGTGCTGACTGAAAACTATCATCGCCCAACCCTAACATTCAGCAAATAAAAAAGCACTGAACTAAGTCAGTGCCATAAAATATGGATATTTTAATAAAAAGAAAGCAATCTTCTTCAAATTATCTTGGTGAGAAAACTGCTACTTTTATTAACTCCAGTAGTCATCTGGTTTATTGTTAGGATCAATCCACGTGAATGATAACTCAACGGCATCTTGCTTTTTGGTTAATCGAATAGCATTAATACCCATTTCATCTAGTTTTGATTGAGTTAACTGCTCATATGGTTTTAATTGAAAAATATTACGATGAATCCACTGTCCCAAAATGGTTTGTTTACCAGTTGATTCAATAGCTTTCCCACTTGATTGATTGATATAAGCCTCTATTTCATCACCAGATGGAACAAATCGTAGTTTAAAAGTCCTATCTTCCTTGCTCTCAACACACTTCTTTGTTCCATTCTTAAATATCGGTTTATCTGTAAAGAAGTCAGGATATGCCTGGTGAAATTCCCAAGCATTAGGTATTCTTAGCTCAAGTTCGTCACTCGGACGATATACCACCTTTTGAATCTCAGCTAGTAAGTCACTATTGCCTAAAGACTTAACGTAATCAATCAAATTTTGTCTAATAGCAATCATCTCAGGCTTATCTGCATCTTTACTCCAATTAGGTAGCAGTAGCGAATTAAGTTTATCGCCTAACTCCATCAATTGCTCATCAGACAAAGCCTTAGCATACTTCTCTTTAATGCGTTGAATTCTACGTTCACGAGCATTATTCTTACGTGCCAGTTTAGGCTGTCCCATAAACGCATTAAATCCAGAATAAGGTTCTACTTTCAGAACCCATGAATGAGAAATAGTCTTCTCCACAGTTTCAGAACCCATATTCTCAAAGAACGCAAAAGCATCGTCAACGTAATGAACTGGCCAAGTTTCCAAAGAAATATCCTTATTATGGAATTTCATAAACAACTGGCTATCAGTAGCAGACCATTTATACTCATGAATTCCATCAGTAAACACAAAGTTCTGAGGTTTCTTAACGGTGGTACACTTCAACCCATGAATATTATCAACGTTAATAGAGCTATAGCTAATTTCACCAACTGAAATCTCAGGAGTTTCATTCTTGGAGGATGGCATTAATTAGCATACAACACTCTGAGCTTGCCGGTTTGCTCAAAACCTAGCTCAATTCCACCGACACCAGCAAAAAATGCATCTGCAGTGAACTTAGCAGAACTTACAGAATCTGTCATAATAATTCCTCTTTTCAATTTTAAGATAACTAAAGGTTAACACACTTTACAAAAAAAAGCTGCCCAAATCTTTTTAATTAAAATTAAAATATGAAAAGTATTTGTTTTATAACACTTTAGTGCACATTGTGCACTTTTCTGATATTATAAGTGCACATTAAGTGCACCATTAATGTGTCAACTTAGTATAACATAGTACAATCAATTATAATAAAAAAGCTCCCCGAACATTGATTTATCAACATTCAGGGAGATAAAGTCCTTAACTGAGAACCAGAATCAAATAGGCATTAAACGGAGAAGGAGG
>NZ_JACIUZ010000035.1 GCF_014145505.1 Limosilactobacillus fastidiosus | reverse complement strand
AGCTTGCACTTTGAAAACTAAATAATATCAATTTTCTTTATTAATTAACAAAACAAACCGAGAACACCGCGTTATTTTGAGTTTTAAGAAATAATCGCTAACTCAATTAATCCGATAATCACAAAGTGATTATCAAGGTTAAGTTATGAAGGGCGCATGGTGAATGCCTTGGTACTAGGAGCCGATGAAGGACGGGACTAACACCGATATGCTTCGGGGAGCGGTAAGTACGCTTTGATCCGGAGATTTCCGAATGGGGAAACCCAACCAACTTAGTCGTTGGTTGCTTGACTAGTGAATCTATAGCTAGCAAGCGGTAGACGCAGTGAACTGAAACATCTCAGTAGCTGCAGGAAGAGAAAGAAAAATTCGATTCCCTCAGTAGCGGCGAGCGAACGGGGAAGAGCCCAAACCAACGAGCTTGCTCGTTGGGGTTGTAGGACTGAACATTTGAGTTACCAAAGAGCGACGTAGTCGAAACAGTTGGGAAACTGTGCCAGAGATGGTGAGAGCCCAGTAGACGAAACGTCACTCCCTCAGTTCAGGATCCTGAGTACGGCGGGACACGTGAAACCCCGTCGGAAGCTGCGAGGACCATCTCGCAAGGCTAAATACTCCCTAGTGACCGATAGTGAACCAGTACCGTGAGGGAAAGGTGAAAAGCACCCCGGAAGGGGAGTGAAATAGTTCCTGAAACCATGTGCCTACAAGCTGTCGGAGCCCATTAATGGGTGACGGCGTGCCTCTTGCAGAATGAACCGGCGAGTTACGATTGCATGCAAGGTTAAGGTGGAAAAACTGGAGCCGCAGCGAAAGCGAGTCTGAAATGGGCGTATGAAGTATGTAGTTGTAGACCCGAAACCAGGTGACCTACCCATGTCCAGGTTGAAGGTGCGGTAAAGCGCACTGGAGGACCGAACCCGTGTCAGTTGAAAATGGCTGGGATGAGGTGTGGGTAGCGGTGAAATTCCAAACGAACTTGGAGATAGCTGGTTCTCTCCGAAATCTCTTTAGGGGGAGCCTTGGGATAAAGAATCGTGGAGGTAGAGCTACTGTTTGGACAAGGGGCCCGTCATGGGTTACCAACTTCAGATAAACTCCGAATGCCATCGATTTATGCCCAGGAGTCACACGATGAGTGATAAGATCCACCGTGTAAAGGGGAACAGCCCAGATCACCAGTTAAGGTCCCTAAATATATGCTAAGTGGAAAAGGATGTGGAGTTGCATAGACAACTAGGATGTTGGCTCAGAAGCAGCCACCATTTAAAGAGTGCGTAATAGCTCACTAGTCGAGTGATTCTGCGCCGAAAATGTACCGGGGCTAAGCATATTACCGAAACTGTGGATGTGCACTACGTGCACGTGATAGGAGAGCGTTCTAAGGGCGGTGAAGCTAGACCGTGAGGACTGGTGGAGCGCTTAGAAGTGAGAATGCCGGTATGAGTAGCGAAAGACAGGTGAGAATCCTGTTCACCGAATGACTAAGGTTTCCTGGGGAAGGCTCGTCCTCCCAGGGTAAGTCGGGACCTAAGCCGAGGCCGAGAGGCGTAGGCGATGGATAACAGGTTGAGATTCCTGTACCAGTTAACTGCGTTTGACGATGGAGGGACGCAGGAGGCTAAGCAAACCTCACGATTGGAAGAGTGGGGCCAAGCAGTAAGTCAGGATGTGAGTTAAATGCTTACATTCGGGTTGACAAGCTGTGATGGGGAGCGAAATTATAGTAGCGAAGTTGCCGATGTCACACTGCCGAGAAAAGCTTCTAAGGAGCAAGTTAACTGCCCGTACCGCAAACCGACACAGGTAGTCGAGGAGAGAATCCTAAGGTGAGCGAGTGAACTCTCGTTAAGGAACTCGGCAAAATGACCCCGTAACTTCGGGAGAAGGGGTGCTGGTCGCAAGACCAGCCGCAGTGAATAGGCCCAGGCGACTGTTTATCAAAAACACAGGTTTCTGCAAAATCGTAAGATGAAGTATAGGGGCTGACGCCTGCCCGGTGCTGGAAGGTTAAAAGGAAGGGTTAGCTTCGGCGAAGCTCTGAATTGAAGCCCCAGTAAACGGCGGCCGTAACTATAACGGTCCTAAGGTAGCGAAATTCCTTGTCGGGTAAGTTCCGACCCGCACGAAAGGCGTAACGATCTGGGCACTGTCTCAACGAGAGACTCGGTGAAATTGAAATCCCTGTGAAGATGCAGGGTACCCGCGACAGGACGGAAAGACCCCATGGAGCTTTACTGTAGCTTGATATTGAGTGTTTGTACTGCTTGTACAGGATAGGTAGGAGCCATAGAAGTCGGAACGCTAGTTTCGACGGAGGCGTTGGTGGGATACTACCCTTGCATTATGACCACTCTAACCCGCAGCACTAAACGTGCTGGGAGACAGTGTCAGGTGGGCAGTTTGACTGGGGCGGTCGCCTCCTAAAAGGTAACGGAGGCGCCCAAAGGTTCGCTCAGAATGGTTGGAAATCATTCGCAGAGTGTAAAGGCACAAGCGAGCTTGACTGCGAGACAGACAGGTCGAGCAGGGACGAAAGTCGGGCTTAGTGATCCGGTGGTTCCGTATGGAAGGGCCATCGCTCAACGGATAAAAGCTACCCTGGGGATAACAGGCTTATCTCCCCCAAGAGTCCACATCGACGGGGAGGTTTGGCACCTCGATGTCGGCTCATCGCATCCTGGGGCTGTAGTCGGTCCCAAGGGTTGGGCTGTTCGCCCATTAAAGCGGTACGCGAGCTGGGTTCAGAACGTCGTGAGACAGTTCGGTCCCTATCCGTCGCGGGCGTAGGAAATTTGAGAGGACCTGTCCTTAGTACGAGAGGACCGGGATGGACATACCGCTGGTGTACCAGTTGTTCCGCCAGGAGCACCGCTGGGTAGCTATGTATGGACGAGATAAACGCTGAAAGCATCTAAGTGTGAAACTCGCCTCGAGATGAGATTTCCCATTCCTTCGGGAAGTAAGACCCCACAAAGATGATGTGGTAGATAGGATGGAAGTGGAAGTGCCGTGAGGCATGGAGCGGACCATTACTAATCGGTCGAGGACTTAACCAAGTTAAGCGGGAGTTCGGTTTGGTAGAAAATGATATTGTTTAGTTTTGAGAGCGCAAGCTCTTGCCCAAAAGGGTAAGTGTGGTGATGATGGCTTGAAGGATACACCTGTTCCCATGCCGAACACAGAAGTTAAGCTTCAACACGCCAAAAGTAGTTGGGGGATCGCTCCCTGCGAGGATAGGACGTTGCCACGCTGTTATGGAGGATTAGCTCAGTTGGGAGAGCATCTGCCTTACAAGCAGGAGGTCACAGGTTCGAGCCCTGTATCCTCCATTGAGCATTAAGCTCATGAGCCGTTAGCTCAGTTGGTAGAGCATCTGACTTTTAATCAGAGGGTCGGCGGTTCGAGACCGCCACGGCTCATTACCAAATAGGTAACGGTTTGGTATAATAAAAAAGTGTACGCCGACTTAGCTCAGTTGGCAGAGCATCTGTCTTGTAAACAGGAGGTCGGAGGTTCGAATCCTCTAGTCGGCACTTATATATGCGGAAGTAGTTCAGTGGTAGAACATCACCTTGCCATGGTGGGGGTCGCGGGTTCGAATCCCGTCTTCCGCTTTGTCAATTCTATAATGCCGGGGTGGCGGAATTGGCAGACGCACGGGACTTAAAATCCCGCGGTTAGTGATAACCGTACCGGTTCGATCCCGGTCCTCGGCACTTTTTTATGCACCCATAGCGCAATTGGATAGAGTGTCTGACTACGAATCAGAAGGTTGAAGGTTCGACTCCTTCTGGGTGCATTTTCGGGAAATAGCTCAGCTTGGTAGAGCACCTGGTTTGGGACCAGGGGGTCGCAGGTTCGAATCCTGTTTTCCCGATAATTCTAATATTAATCTATTAGTTTTTCGCGGTGTAGCTCAGCTGGCTAGAGCGTCCGGTTCATACCCGGGAGGTCGAGGGTTCGATCCCCCCCGCCGCGATTGACTGGCTGTTTTGGACCTTTAGCTCAGTTGGTTAGAGCAAGCGGCTCATAACCGCCCGGTCGTAGGTTCGAGTCCTACAAGGTCCATCAACTTTCTGTGATGGATTGTTGTTTATATTTTTTTGGAGGATTACCCAAGTGGCTGAAGGGGGCGGTCTTGAAAACCGCTAGGCCGTGAGAGCGACGCGAGGGTTCGAATCCCTCATCCTCCTTTTATTATCGCGGGGTAGAGCAGCCTGGTAGCTCGTCGGGCTCATAACCCGGAGGTCGTTGGTTCAAATCCAGCCCCCGCAATTTTGGTCCGTTGGTCTAGTTGGTTTAGGACGCATCCCTGTCACGGATGAGATCACGAGTTCGAGTCTCGTACGGACCGTTTTGGCTCGGTAGCTCAGTTGGTAGAGCAACGGATTGAAGCTCCGTGTGTCGGCGGTTCGATTCCGTCCCGCGCCATTTATTTTAATATTATGCGGGTATAGTTTAGTGGTAAAACCACAGCCTTCCAAGCTGTTGTCGCGAGTTCGATTCTCGTTACCCGCTTTTTGTATGGGCCTATAGCTCAGCTGGTTTAGAGCGCACGCCTGATAAGCGTGAGGTCGATGGTTCAAGTCCATTTAGGCCCATTTGGAGAAGTACTCAAGTGGCTGAAGAGGCGCCCCTGCTAAGGGTGTAGATCGCGTGAGCGGTGCGAGGGTTCGAATCCCTCCTTCTCCGTTT
>NZ_JACIUZ010000034.1 GCF_014145505.1 Limosilactobacillus fastidiosus | reverse complement strand
TTGACTTAAATCCTCATTGAAAGATAGTAAGCGATGGACCACTTCAACGTCGGTAAGTTGAGCGTAACCAAAATTGCGTCGTGACCAATAGTTATCATATTTAAGCAGTCCTGCCGGGGTTAAAATTAGTTTCCAGAAGTGTTTAAGGGCTCGCCACTGATGGGTTCCTTTCCCGGCGCTATTCATAGCCTTGATACGAATTTGATTCAAGGCCCGATACGCTTGTGCGACCACGTGAAAGTGGTCGGCAATGATAATGGCATGCGGAAACAATTCATGAATAAGATGACGGTAAGGTGTGTACAGGTCAACCGTAACGGTCTGAACTGCTAAACGAGCCGAGTGGTCGTAACGCAGAAAGTAATTACGTAAGTAGCGACTTCGTCGTGACAAAATAATGTCTAAAGTGCGGTGATTTTCAATGTTCATTAAGAGCATACTCATGCCACTGGGCGCAAAGCGACCAGACTTAAAGTCATCAAAAGCGATGTGTCGTGGTAGCCAGTGGTAGTTAGGCTTGAAGGATTGGTCGAGGTTCAAGATCACTCGTCTGACCGTCCAATCAGAGATACCGAGTTCCTTAGCAATATCAGTTTGCGATTCATTAGCGGTTAGCTGCATCATAATTCGCAGGTTAATGGCCTGACTGATATGGTGGCGATACTTAACGTCTTTAACTCTGGCCACCTTGGTAATCGTTTGTGGACAGTCCGGTGATGGCTTACAAAGGTATTTTTGTTTACGAATTGACCAAATGGTCGGCTCATAGTGCAAGCTGGGGCCCAATATTTTGACCAGCTTAAAGCCATTCTTGAGCATTAATTGACCGCAACGTGGGCAATGTAAGGGATAAGACTGGACAAGGTGAACAATTATCTGGTTGCCTTGATCTTCAATCGCATCTTTAAAATGTGCTGTATCCAATTCAAGGTGAGAATCTTTAATTCCTAAAGCAATTTTGGTAGAATAATTCATGAAAGATGGTCCTTTCTTAAACGAAGACGGGGTTCTGAGCCATCTTTCGTTTTTTATTTTAAATTTAAACAAAAATAAGTACCGATGTTAAATCCATCAGTACTTAAAATTGTAGAGCCATTACTTATTACCGCTTAATAATGACCTACTGTGGAAAAGAAGTAGGTAACTAAATAAAATATCACCTTTAAGGTGGGCTCTTTTAGGGGGATATTTTTTTATTAAATTAAGATTATAAAGAAAAGAACTGTTCTTAGGTAAATTGGTATAAGAATCAATATAATTTTTGTTAATACCAGATAATTTTTTTCCAAACATCCTATTAAACTCATAATCCATGTTAAAAATAGAGAGCATTCCTTGCTCTTCGTTTTTAATATTAAGAGAACGTTTGATTAAATGTAATGGTGTGTTTCTTTGACTTCCTTCTACATTCGATGAATGCTGTCTATATAAGAGTGTTGGATGCTTTATATATAAAAGTTTACCAAATGCAGATGCATAGAGTGCAATCCACCAATCATGCATATATATATTGGAAAGATTAGTTTTATTAATTTGAAGTTTTTCCTTAAGCGAGCGGTTTATGAGAATAGTACATCCAGTTACACAATTTCCAAACATAAAGTGAATAAAGTCAAACCAAATATTCTTATTATTCATTAATCGAATAGGATTAAGATTGGCATCTACGACTTTCAGTTCAGAGAACACGCAAAGTGGAGTGTCTACGTTATCATTTTGAATTTTATTAATTGATAGTTCGACTTTTTTAGGTAGCCAGACATCGTCCTGGTCGGAAAACATATAATAATCAGCGTCAGTTTTTTCTAGAAGCTCCATAAATGATTTGACTACACCTTTATTTTCCATGTTGTTTTTATTAAAAAAGGTAATGTTACTATATTTATTTGAGTATTGCTGAATTATATCTCTTGTTCCGTCAGAAGAACCATCATCTCTTATATATAAGTGCCAGTTTTTGTAAGTTTGTTTAATTATAGAATCTATTTGTGATGATAAATATTTTTCTCCATTAAATGTTGACATTAAAATAGCAACAGCTTTATCCATGTTACTTCTCCTTGTATTTTGTAAATATATTCTTACCGATAATATACTTTTCATCCATTTCTTCATAATATCAATGAATTTGATCAACAACACAAAAATCGCTTTTATTACATTTTCTACATGGTAACGCTTTTTAGATATGTTAGAGAATTTAATATAAGGATTATCTAACATTATTCCTAAAAGTTTAAATCTGAATTATTAAATCAAGCGCAGAATGACTATAACCTTAAGCAGTATGGTAAGAACTCATTTTAGTAGTAGATGTGATGACAGTGTAGAATGTTTTAGTGTGAATATGTTGGTTGTTAAACCGATATTAGTAGTAATTTTGTTGAGAAGTTTTACTAATAATTTTAAGTAAAACTACTAAATTCATGATACTATAATAGAATACAAAAATGTATAGAAATTAGCATTGAAATTATTGGGTCCATGATGATAAGGAGTACATTAACGTATGAAGACTTCGGTAGTTATTTCTACATATAACGGAGAAAAATATATAAAAGAGCAGCTTGATTCTATAAAAAATCAAACACGTAAGGCTGACGAGGTGCTTATTTTTGATGATCGTTCAACAGATAGAACTGTGAAAATAGTAAAACAATTTATAAATAAAAATAAACTAATAAATTGGTCTATAAAGATTAATTCAAGAAATAAGGGATGGCGGAAAAACTTTATTGAAGGGATAGAGCAGGCAACAGGAGACATAATTTTTACTTGTGATCAAGATGATATTTGGCGTGTTGATAAAGTAGAGATAATGGCAAAAATCATGGAGGATAATCCTAAAATAGAAGTTTTATCTTCCATATATAAAGAGTTTTTTGATAATGGTACTACCCAAATAGGTCCATTTTCCAAAAAATGTAGTTTAGAAAAGATTGAACTGTACCATAATTATATGTTAAATAAACTTCCAGGATGTACTTTTGCGTTTAAAAGTAAAATAATAGATTTTTGTAGGAAATATTGGAAGGAAGGTTATCCACATGATGCATTCATTTGGCGCCTTGGATTATTTAGTAATGCGTTATATGTTTATACGGATGATCTTATTGAGTGGAGAAAGCATAAAACCAGTGCTTTTGCAACTGAAAGTAGAGAGCTAAAAAATAAAAATAATAAATATGATTGGATATTAACAGCAATTGATATGAATAATACAATGCAACGTTTTATTAATAATGAAATGGTTGGAAACACATCCAAAGAAAATAAGTTATTAAAAAAGACAGCATATTATTTAGAGTTAAGAAAAAGGCTCTATGTATCTGCTAATCCAGTTTATGCAATTAGGTTATTAAGATATTGGAATATGTATCCACGTTACAGACAGTATTTAGCTGATTGGTACTTAGTATTCATGAAGAAATAAAAAATGCGTAGCAACTATGAAAATAGCTACTACGCATTTTTTACTATTAATTTTGATGAATAATTTGAGCATTACTTGGTAAACTACCTGACCAATCCTTATAAGTAATACTTGAAGAACCAGAAGTAGTTTGACGATCCATCCCATCGCTATCGACATGGTGAGTAACACCACTTTCATCAGTCCAAACAGCAACATCGCTTAAACCAAGCTGCTTTTGACTGTTACTATTTGTGGACGAAGAGGATGAATTCTTGTATGTCTTATTACTTGTTGCATTACTATTAGAATTAGTACTGCTATTTAATTGAGAATCATTGCTATCAGTTGATGAATCATTGTCCTTTTTCGAAGATTGTTTCTTAACGCTGGAATTTCGCTTTTGCTTAGAAACTTTAGTAACCTTATCTTTTGAAGTTGTAGATTTAGAAGGATGATGGTTTGAACCGCATCCAGCTAATCCTAAGGACAATGCAATAACTAATAGTCCGGATGCAACAGAACGTTGTACTTTTTTCATAAAGATAGTCTCTCCTAGTTTTTTAAATAATATCTCTATAACTATACTATTAATATTTTTAATAGTATAATTATAGCATTTGTTAAAATGAATACCGTAAATAAATTACTTACGATATAAAACACTATGAATTTTAACACTAACAATAATATTCATCAACGAGAGCAAGATATTGTTAATAATATTTAAAATAACAGTAATGAAGGGATTTAATCTAAATGACAGAATATGATTATTTGGTAGTTGGTGCCGGTCTATTCGGTGCTACCTTTGCTTACGAAGCAGCTAAGCGCGGAAAGAAAGTTAAAGTGATTGAAAAACGTGATCATATTGCGGGGAATATTTACACGAAGGAAGTTGACGGAATTCAAGTTCATCAATATGGTGCCCATATTTTCCACACTTCCAATAAGAATATTTGGGATTACATTAACCAGTTTGCTGAATTTAACCGTTATACGAACAGCCCGGTAGCAAATTACAAGGGTAAAATGTATAATTTACCATTTAACATGAATACATTTAGTGAAATGTGGGGAGTGCGGACTCCAGATGAAGCAATGGCAAAGATTAATGAACAACGTCAGGAAATGGCAGGAAAGGAACCCCAAAATCTTGAGGAGCAAGCAATTTCTCTTATTGGCCGTGATATTTATGAGAAGCTTATTAAGGGATATACTGAGAAGCAATGGGGACAAAAAGCAACAGAATTGCCAGCCTTCATTATTCGACGTTTACCTGTTCGCTTAACTTACGATAACAATTACTTCAACGATCTCTATCAAGGAATTCCAATTGGTGGTTACACGCAAATTGTTGAAAAGATGCTTGATAACAAATTGATTGATGTTGAAACTGTAGTTGACTTCTTTGATAAAAAGGATGATTATTTAGCTAATTATCCAAAGATTGTTTTCACAGGAATGATCGATCAATTCTTTAATTATCAGTTAGGCGAACTCCAATACCGGAGTCTTCGTTTTGAAACTGAAGAAAAGAATACTGGAAATTACCAAGGAAATGCAGTAATTAATTATACGGATGCTGAAACACCATATACTCGGATTATTGAACACAAGCATTTTGAATTTGGTAAGGGTGATAAGGATAAGACGATTATTACTCGTGAATATCCAGCAGATTGGCATCGTGGGGATGAACCATACTATCCAGTTAACAATCAGCAGAATAATGAGCTTTATAAGAAGTATGCTCAATTAGCTGAAGATAAGGCAAAGAATGTCATCTTTGGTGGTCGATTAGGTCAATATCGTTACTACAACATGGATCAAGTATTACATGCGGCACTCGTTGCGGTAGATAAGGAGTTTAATTAATTCACTATGAAGGTTATCAAGAACTATTTGTATAATGCGGGATATCAGATCCTGAATATGATTATTCCACTGATTACAGTTCCTTACATATCTCGTGTTTTGGGAGCACATGATGTGGGAATTAATGAGTATACCAATAGTTGGGTAACTTTTTTCTACCTCATGGGACAGATGGGGATTACTCTATACGGTAATCGAGAGGTTGCCTACCATCGTGATGACATATATGAAAGGTCAAAGACTTTTTGGGGAGTAGAGTCTCTCCAGTTACTTACGGTATCAAGTGCATTTATTATGTATTTGGCAACGGTCTTACTGTTTAGTACTACCTTTAAAGAGTTTTTCTTATTGCAAGCTATCTGGATTATTGCAACTGGTGTTGATATTTCTTGGTACTTTATGGGATTAGAAGAGTTCCGAATAACGGTAGTACGAAATACATTAGTGAAAATTGCTTCATTGATTTTAATCTTTACCGTAGTTAAGACATCGGCAGATTTAGGCAAATATATTTTAATTCTTGGTGCGTCACAACTGGTTGGTAACTTAACGTTATGGCCTTACCTTCGTAGGAATATTGTTTGGGTTAGTATTAAAAAATGGCATCCGTTTAAGCATTTCTACCCAGCGTTACTTTTATTTATCCCAACTATTACAACACAGGTTTATTTAGTTTTAAATCGATTGATGTTAGGACGAATGTCAACTCAAGCAGATTTAGGGAATTTTGGTCAAGCAGACAAAATTGTTAAGTTTGTTCTTGCAGTTGTAACGGCTACTGGAACAGTAATGTTACCGCATGTGGCGAATAAGTATGCTAAAGGTGACATTAAGGGGGTGCGAAATAGTTTGTATACTTCCTTTAATTTTGTTTCTGCTATTTCAATCCCATTAATGTTTGGGTTAATGGCTGTTGCAAAGAGGTTTGGACCATGGTTTTTAGGGGATCAATTTATCCTTTCTGGTTCAGTTATGTTTTTAGAAGCCCCCATTATTGTCTTTATTGCTTGGAGTAATGTAACTGGAACACAATATCTAATGCCGATCAACCGGGTTAAAGAATATACGACATCAGTTACCATTGGTGCTTTAAGTAATGTGGTGTTTAACCTTATTTTAATTAGTAAGTACGGTGCCAATGGGGCAGCTTTAGCAACAGTTGGCTCAGAATTCTTAGTAACAGCAAGCCAGCTATGGATGATCAGAAATACAATTAGCCGACGGAAAATGTTCAAGGAATTGTGGAAATATATTCTTTGTGGAATTGTGATGTACTTAGTAGTTAATCGAATCTGTTTAATTATTAATATGACAATTGCTAACTTGGTTCTTGAAGTGCTTGTTGGGGCGTTGATTTATTTGTTGGGATTAATCCTGATGAAAGCTTCTATTCTTGAAGAAGCACAGAAGTTTTTGAAAAATAAGAAATAATATTTCATTAATGTTACAAAATTTAAAAATTTATTAGCCAAATAATTCAAAAAAAGCGCAGAAAAGCTTGATAAATATGCTGTTCTGCGTTTTTTTTATTAAAAAATTAAATTTGCATTCTTGCGTGATCCCGTATATCTTTATTACTAGTGTTAATAAGTCAACTATTCAGCTTGACGTTTGGAGGAAAATATCATTTTTAACCTTAAAAACTTTAAAAGCAAAGTCTTACCAACTATCACTGTTTGTGGTAGTGCGCTCTTTTTAATGCATGGTAAGGCTTCTGCTGACCAAATTGATACTACAAATCAAAAACAAACTGATGCTCAGGTTCAGACTATGGGGACGAATACTGGTGCATCAAATGATAATAACAATAATAACCAAAACAATAGTGCAGTAGCTGATAGTACTCAACAGACTAATGACGCATCTTCAGTTGCAACTAACACTAATAGTGATGTAAACGCATCTTCAGCTGTTACCTATTCTGCTCATGCTGCTTCAAGTGTTACTAATAATCAGGCTGAAACAGCTGTATCGTATGACCAAAATGATCATGGTAACTATGCATACCTTGATTCAGCTAAAGTTGACAATAATGATCAAGTTCAACTTTCTGGTTGGCACGCTACAAATGAATCTTCAGATAAACCATATCACTATGTAATTGCCTACGATAATACTACTAAGTCCGAAATTAGTCGAACACAAGTGACCGATCCTGTTAGTCGTCCGGATGTCCAAAGTGCTCATAATGTGTATGGTGCAAACAAATCCGGCTTTAACGTCAAACTTGACTTATCTTCCGTAGCATTAGCCAATGCTGATTCGATTAGCTTTATTAGTCGATATAGTGCAGCTAAGGATGGAAATAGTAACTATGTTGATTACTGGTTTGCTCCAATTACCTTTGATAAAGAAAACCACGCTTCTCTGGATGATGCGTCTGTTCAAAATGGTCAACTTCATATTTCTGGTTGGCATGCTACTAACCAGGCTGCAGATAAGCTATATCATACTGTGATCTTATATGATCAAACGGAAAACAAGGAGATTGCTCGGCAAGTAGTTACTCCAGTTAAGCGGCAGGATGTAGCCAATGCTTATCCTGGTGTTGCAGATGCAAATATGTCTGGTTTTGATATTAACTTTAATTTAAGTAACGTTAATTTGAACCATAAGATTCAAGTTATTAGCCGTTATAGTAAGTATGCTGATGCCAACAGTAATTATGTTGATTACTGGTTTACGCCAATTACTAATGGTAATTACACCAATCAAGCTAATTTGGATAACTTTAATATTAGTAATGGTCAAACCTTAAAGGTCAGCGGTTGGCATGCTGATGACATTTCACAACTTGAAAGTAATCATTACCTGATCTTGTTTGATAATACTACTAATAAGCAAGTAACATCCGTTAAGATTAAGAATAATAGTCGTGCTGATGTAGCTAAGGCATATCCATCAGTTCAAAGTGCAGGACAATCAGGGTTTAATTACACGTTCAATCTTAGTGATTTAAACCTTACTTCAGGTCATTCTTACTCATTGGTTAGTCGTTATTCAACTAGTACTAATGGTAATGGGAGCGACGGTCAATATACTGATTATTGGTTTAAGCCAGTCGTGCTTAATCAACAAGCTTACAATATTGATAGTATCAAGATGACTAGCGCTGGGCTTCAACTTTCAGGTTGGATGGCAAGCGATAATTCCATTAACCGTAACAACGCCTTTATTATTGTCCTGAATGATGGTAAGGAAGTTGCCCGCCAAAAGGTAGAGTTAGCTTCTCGTCCAGACGTTGCTAATGTATATGGCTCTATTTACAATAGTGTTAAAAGTGGCTTTAGTACTACCGTTAAGTTAGATCCTACGGCCGTTACTGGAACTATGCAAATTATTATGCGCTTCTCAAGTGACGTTAACGGTAATTCTGATTACAGTGACCAATATAGTCAAAAGTATACAACTAATGTTGGTTCATTTGATAATATCGAAGTCACTGATAACGGAATTTATGTTAGCGGTTGGCACGCAAGTAATCTTGCAGCAAACAAGCCATATGAATTTCTGATCTTCGTTGACCAAAACGGTAAAGAATTGTACCGTCAACAGGTATTAGACCGTAACCGTACTCGTAATGACGTTGCTAATGTTTACCCTTATATTGCTAATAGTGGTAAATCTGGTTATCAATTGGGCTTTACGATTCCCGATAGTTTGAACCATCATACAGTTCAAATCATTGATCGACTTACTGATGACGTTTATGGAAATGGTAATTACGTTGATATTAAGTCAAATCCTGTTTCAATTAACGATGAAGACTACTGGGCTTGGCCTTTCCCTGCTGATGGTCAAGGACGCTTCATGGGGGCTCAATTATTCGGTGTTAACCCTGGTGGAGAATTCCGCTTGAATGGATTCCACGACGGTCTTGATTTTGGTTCAATCGATCACCCTGGTAGTCAAGTTCACGCTATCCATAGTGGTAAGATTGTTGGTGTCGGTTATGGGTCAGGAATTGATTGGTATGTTCTTGAAGATACTGGTGAATACCTAATTGTTTATCAAGAAGCATTCTCATCACGTTCTAAGATCAATGTTTCTGTTGGTCAAGAGATTAAAGTTGGGGATGTAATTGGTACCCGTGATACTTCACACGTTCATATTGGTATTACGCGGCAACATAACTATAGTCTTGCTTTGAAGAGTTCATTTATTAATAATGGAACATGGTTAAATCCATTAACTGTCATCAAGAACGGCTTGAAAAAGTAATATATAATTTGAGGTCGGGTGATTAACTCGGCCTTTTCTTTTGGGAGGATAGAATGAAAATGGTAAATTTTAATAAGGCTAAACATGTAGCAATGACTGCCTTAACAATGACAAGTTGTGGCTTTATGTTATGGTTATCCCAAGAAGATAGTCAAGCAGCCACTGAGCCGGTTAAGACTCAAAGTATTCAAAACTCAACTAATAAGTTTGGACAGCAAGTAACTGGCGAAAAGACTTCCACAAATACCGTAGAAGATCAATCACAAAATAATTTTAACCAGAATGATCATGGTAATTATGCTAATTTAGATAATGCCAAGTTAGATGATCAGGGACAATTAAGTGCAAGTGGTTGGCACGCAACCAATGAAGCGCAGAATCGCCCATACCACTATATTATTGCTTATGACCAATCAAATAACCGTGAAATTAGTCGGCAAAATATTACTGACCGAGAAGCTTCACGTGCCGATGTTCAAAAGGCTCATAATGTGTATGGTGCTGACAAATCTGGCTTTAACGTTAAGTTCGACTTATCAAAATCACTTGCAAATACCAGCTCTGTACAATTAGTAAGTCGTTATACGTCTGATCCTGATGGAAATAATAATAGTGTTGATTATTGGTTTGCGCCGATCACCATTGATAAGAATAATTACGCTAACTTAGATTATGCTGGGGTTAAAGATGGTCAATTAGAACTGAGTGGTTGGCATGCAACTAACATTGCCGCAAACAAAACTTATCATTATGTAATTATTCTTGATCGGACAACGGGAAAAGAAGTTACTCGCCAATTAGTAAGGGACGTTAAGCGTCCGGACGTTGCTAAGGTTTATCCAAGTATTGATGGTGCTGATCAATCAGGGTTTGATGTGGAATTCAATGCCGGATTATTTAATTTTAATCACCAGTTACAAGTTTTGAGTCGTTATAGCGGAGTAAGAGATGGTAATCAAGATTATGTAGATTACTACTTTGCACCAATAACAAATGGAAATTTTACTAATCAAGGAAATCTTGATAATTTTAATTTAAGTGATAAGCAATTGGTTGTAACTGGATGGCATGCTAATGATATTACTAATTTTGAAAGTAACCACTTTATTATCCTTTATGATAATACGGCAAACAAGCAAGTTGGCGTTATCAAACCAACTAGTATAAAGCGTCCGGATGTTGCTAAAGCATTTCCAGGTATTCATACCGCTGGTTATTCAGGCTTTAATGGAACGTTTGACCTTTCCTTAATTAATCTTAAGGGAGGACATTCGTATTCTGTTGTAAGTCGTTACTCCACAAGTGATCAGGATAATGGCGGAAATGGTCAGTATACTGATTATTGGTTTACACCTCAAGTATTGAACCAGCATGCATCTTATATTGACGGAATGACAATGACTAATAAAGGTCTGAGTGTCCATGGTTGGATGGCTAGTGATTACCAATTGGATCATCCATACGCCTATGTTTTTGTAATGAATAACGGAAGAGAAGTTGCTCGCCAACGTGTTCAATTAACACAACGTTCTGATGTTGCTAAGGCATATCCACAAATCTTTAATAGTGGAGTAAGTGGTTTCAATACTCTAATTAAGTTAAATCCAGCATTAGTTAATGGTAATCTTCAAATTCTTCTTCGTTTTTCAAGCGATCAAAATGGTAATGGGAGTTACGATGACCAATATAGCAAGACTTATTCAACGAATGTCGGTTCATTTGATAAAGTCCAAGTAACTGGTAACGGAATATATGTTAGTGGTTGGCACGCAAGTAATGAATCAGCAAACCGACCATATCAATGGTTGATCTTTCTTGATCAAAATGGTCATGAATTATACCGACAACAGGTATTGGACATTAATCGTTCACGGGCAGATGTTAACCGCGTTTATCCTTATATTATTAATAGTGGTAAGTCAGGCTATCAATTAGGTTTTAATCTCCCTGCTAATATGCAACATAAAGTAGTCCGGATTATTGACCGGTTAACTGATGATAAAGCTGGTAATGGTCACTATGTTGATTTCTATTCTGGTAATGTATCAATTAATTCGGGCGCACAAACTGTTGGAAATAAGACAACTTACTATGGCCCAATGGGTAACGTTGTCGGTGTTTTCAATAATGCAGAGGTTATTAGTCAACTACCAGAATTGCCAACTGGATGTGAAATGACAGCAGTAACAATGATGCTTCGTTATGCGGGTGTAAACATTAATAAGTTCCAAGTAGCTGCAGAAACACCACGGAGCTCAAATGGTGATTACGGCTTTGTTGGTAATCCTTATAGTGCGAGCGGTTGGTGGGTATTCCCAACTGGAATCGCACCGGTTGTTCAACGCCACCTTGGTCATAGTGATATTTTGACAGGAACTTCACTCCAAAACATCCAACAGCATTTAGCTAACGGTCACCTCGTAGTTGTATGGATGGCTAATATGAATGGCTTTATCAACCATGCCATCACTTTAACTGGGTACAATGCTAATGGTTTTAACTATAACAACCCATGGACTGGGCGGAAAGAATCAATGTCCTATGGCGAATTCTATTCTCACTGGAATGCCGATCGTCAACGAGCGCTTAGTTATTAATTAAGAGTGTGAACAGGCAAAGAAGACCCGTAAGACAACAACTTCTCCCGACTGGATGCTGAAAGCATCTTGGAGGGAGTTTGTTGTCTATAGGGGCTTCCCTGTGAGCAGATCTAGACTATGTTGCCTAGAACTTGAAGATTAGGCTGAGCAGATTTGGGTGATGTTGCAGTAGAAACCACAACAAATACGTTCATATAAAAAGACCGGATCTATTTCCAGTCTTTTTAAATTGGAAGAATTAAGCTGAGGGTAGAGTGTGGTAAAATAGAACTTGGATTTTTGAAATTTAGGAGGCCACTATGAAAGGAATTATTTTAGCCGGTGGTTCAGGCACTCGTTTATACCCGATCACCCGCGGGATTTCAAAACAATTGATTCCAGTTTATGATAAGCCAATGATTTATTACCCGTTGTCAACGTTAATGTTAGCGGGGATTCGGGATATCTTGATCATTTCCACCCCTGAATACATGCCATTATTTAAGGAGTTATTGGGGGATGGTTCTGATTTAGGATTACACTTTTCCTACAAGATTCAGGAACATCCGGATGGTTTAGCCGAAGCCTTTATCTTAGGGGAAGACTTCATTGGTAATGACAGTGTGTGCCTCATTCTTGGCGATAATATCTACTACGGTGCGGGTTTGTCTGAATTAGTCCAATCAGCAGCGAAGAAGCCTGATGGGGCAACCGTCTTTGGTTACCACGTTAATGATCCCGAACGCTTTGGGGTGGTTGACTTTGACAAAGATATGCATGCCTTATCGATTGAAGAAAAGCCGGCTCACCCGAAGAGTAACTATGCAGTGACTGGCTTGTACTTCTACGATAATAAGGTGGTCGATATTGCGAAGAATATTCAGCCATCTGCTCGCGGTGAACTGGAAATTACTGATGTAAATAAGGTTTACTTGGAACAAGGCAAGTTGGATGTTAAGCTAATGGGCCGGGGCTATGCCTGGTTAGATACAGGAACCCATGACTCCATGCTTGAAGCTGCCAATTTTATTGCGACAATTGAACGTCGGCAAAACCTGAAGGTGGCCGCCATTGAAGAAATTGCTTACCGAATGGGCTACATCGACAAAGATAAGTTAGTCGAATTAGCCCAGCCATTAAAAAAGAATGACTATGGTCAATACTTACTACGATTAGCGGAACAAGATTAGGAGGAAAAAGTAGTGGGACAATTACAAGTACAAACTACTAAGTTACAAGATGTCAAGATAATTACGCCAAAGGTATTCGGTGATAACCGGGGATTCTTTGAAGAAACGTACTCCGACCGGGATTTTAAGGAAGCTGGAATTGATTTTAACTTTATTCAAGATAACCAATCTTTGTCTAGTCGTGCCGGTGTTTTACGGGGCCTCCACTTCCAACGGGGTAAGGCCGCTCAAACCAAGCTTATCCGGGTCGTAACTGGAGCCGTGCTTGATGTGATCGTTGATGTGCGGAAGGGATCGCCAACTTATAAGCAATGGGAAGGTTACATTCTTTCGGCCAGTAACCACCGGCAACTCCTCGTTCCCCGGGGCTTTGCTCATGGGTTCTTAACCTTAACCGATAACGTTAACTTCCTTTATAAGGTAGATAACTACTACGATGCTGAAGCTGATGGTGGCTTCTCCTTCAAGACACCAGAATTAAATATTGACTGGCCAATCGAATTTGACAAGGCAATTACCTCCGAAAAAGATGCTGCTCAACCAACCTTTACCGAATTTGAAAAGGATAACCCGTTCGTTTACGGGGAAATTTAAGGAGCTTATATAAGATGGAAAAAGCATTTAAAAACATCATTGTTACCGGAGGCTGTGGCTTTATTGGCTCCAATTTTGTTCACTATCTGGTAAATCACCATCCCGAAGTGGAACACATTACTGTACTTGATAAGTTAACCTATGCTGGTAATCCAGCTAACATTGCTGGTTTGCCGAAGGATAAGGTGGAACTAGTGGTGGGTGATATCTGTGACAAGGACCTCGTTGATAAGCTAGTTAGTCAAGCGGATGCCGTTGTTCACTATGCGGCGGAGAGTCATAATGATAATTCTTTGATTGATCCGACACCATTCATCAAGACCAACATTGAAGGAACCTTTACCCTGATTCAGGCTTGTCGGAAGTACGATGTTCGTTACCACCATATTTCAACTGATGAAGTTTATGGAGACTTGCCACTGCGGGAAGACCTACCAGGTCACGGTGAAGGGAAGGGAGAGAAGTTTACTCCAGATTCCCCATATCGACCATCAAGTCCGTACTCTTCATCTAAGGCTAGTTCCGACTTGCTGGTTCGAGCTTGGGTCCGTTCCTTTGGCTTACGGGCGACGATTTCCAACTGTTCCAATAATTATGGTCCTTATCAACACATTGAAAAGTTCATTCCCCGGCAAATTACTAATATCTTGAGTGGGATCCGGCCAAAACTTTATGGTTCTGGGAAGAATGTCCGCGATTGGATCCACACTAATGATCACTCCCGAGCTGTTTGGGATATCCTGACCAAGGGTAAAATCGGTGAGACTTACCTGATCGGGGCAAACGGTGAAAAGAACAATAAAGAAGTTCTCGAAATGATCCTCGAATTGATGGGCCAACCTAAGGATGCTTATGATCACGTTAAGGATCGTCCGGGTCATGACTTGCGGTATGCGATCGATGCCACCAAGTTGCGAACGGAACTCGGCTGGGAGCCTGAATTCACCGATTTCAAGGAAGGCCTCCAACACACCATTGATTGGTACACCCAACATGAAGATTGGTGGAAGGACGAAAAGGCTGCGGTTGAAGCGAAGTATGCGAAGAATGGGCAATAAAAATTAGTGAAAAGGAGAGTCATGAAGGAATTTTCATGGCTCTTCATTATTAAAGGAGAACAATAATGGCAAAAATTTTAATTACTGGGGCTAATGGTCAGCTCGGAACTGAATTACGAAAATTACTCGATGAACGGGGAATCGAATATGACGCCTTCGATTCTAAGCAAATGGATATTATCGATAAAGCGGTAGTCGATGAAAAAATCACTACTTTGAAGCCAGAAGTAATCTACCATTGTGCTGCTTATACTGCCGTTGATAAGGCCGAGGATGAAGCTAAGGATCTCAACTGGCAGGTCAATGAAACCGGAACCCGGAACGTTGCCGAAGCAGCGCAGAAAGTCGGCGCTAAATTGGTTTACATTAGTACTGACTACGTTTTTGACGGCACGAATGCGGGCGAATATGCGGTTGACGCTCCAACAAATCCGAAGAACGAGTACGGAAAAGCCAAGTTAGCTGGTGAAGAAGCTGTTAAGGAGATCATGGATCAGTATTACATTATCCGAACTTCTTGGGTCTTCGGTGAATACGGGAAAAATTTTGTCTACACGATGTTGCGGTTAGCCAAGACTCATGATCACTTAATGGTGGTAAATGACCAAGTTGGCCGACCAACTTGGACCCGGACCCTTGCCGAGTTTATGGTTTATGCGGTTAACCATCAGGTACCATATGGAACTTACCAATTATCGAATGATGATGCTTGTACCTGGTATGAATTTGCCCGGGAGATTTTGAAGGATCAGGATGTAGAAGTTAGCCCGGTAACTTCAGC
>NZ_JACIUZ010000033.1 GCF_014145505.1 Limosilactobacillus fastidiosus | reverse complement strand
AGCTTGCACTTTGAAAACTAAATAATATCAATTTTCTTTATTAATTAACAAAACAAACCGAGAACACCGCGTTATTTTGAGTTTTAAGAAATAATCGCTAACTCAATTAATCCGATAATCACAAAGTGATTATCAAGGTTAAGTTATGAAGGGCGCATGGTGAATGCCTTGGTACTAGGAGCCGATGAAGGACGGGACTAACACCGATATGCTTCGGGGAGCGGTAAGTACGCTTTGATCCGGAGATTTCCGAATGGGGAAACCCAACCAACTTAGTCGTTGGTTGCTTGACTAGTGAATCTATAGCTAGCAAGCGGTAGACGCAGTGAACTGAAACATCTCAGTAGCTGCAGGAAGAGAAAGAAAAATTCGATTCCCTCAGTAGCGGCGAGCGAACGGGGAAGAGCCCAAACCAACGAGCTTGCTCGTTGGGGTTGTAGGACTGAACATTTGAGTTACCAAAGAGCGACGTAGTCGAAACAGTTGGGAAACTGTGCCAGAGATGGTGAGAGCCCAGTAGACGAAACGTCACTCCCTCAGTTCAGGATCCTGAGTACGGCGGGACACGTGAAACCCCGTCGGAAGCTGCGAGGACCATCTCGCAAGGCTAAATACTCCCTAGTGACCGATAGTGAACCAGTACCGTGAGGGAAAGGTGAAAAGCACCCCGGAAGGGGAGTGAAATAGTTCCTGAAACCATGTGCCTACAAGCTGTCGGAGCCCATTAATGGGTGACGGCGTGCCTCTTGCAGAATGAACCGGCGAGTTACGATTGCATGCAAGGTTAAGGTGGAAAAACTGGAGCCGCAGCGAAAGCGAGTCTGAAATGGGCGTATGAAGTATGTAGTTGTAGACCCGAAACCAGGTGACCTACCCATGTCCAGGTTGAAGGTGCGGTAAAGCGCACTGGAGGACCGAACCCGTGTCAGTTGAAAATGGCTGGGATGAGGTGTGGGTAGCGGTGAAATTCCAAACGAACTTGGAGATAGCTGGTTCTCTCCGAAATCTCTTTAGGGGGAGCCTTGGGATAAAGAATCGTGGAGGTAGAGCTACTGTTTGGACAAGGGGCCCGTCATGGGTTACCAACTTCAGATAAACTCCGAATGCCATCGATTTATGCCCAGGAGTCACACGATGAGTGATAAGATCCACCGTGTAAAGGGGAACAGCCCAGATCACCAGTTAAGGTCCCTAAATATATGCTAAGTGGAAAAGGATGTGGAGTTGCATAGACAACTAGGATGTTGGCTCAGAAGCAGCCACCATTTAAAGAGTGCGTAATAGCTCACTAGTCGAGTGATTCTGCGCCGAAAATGTACCGGGGCTAAGCATATTACCGAAACTGTGGATGTGCACTACGTGCACGTGATAGGAGAGCGTTCTAAGGGCGGTGAAGCTAGACCGTGAGGACTGGTGGAGCGCTTAGAAGTGAGAATGCCGGTATGAGTAGCGAAAGACAGGTGAGAATCCTGTTCACCGAATGACTAAGGTTTCCTGGGGAAGGCTCGTCCTCCCAGGGTAAGTCGGGACCTAAGCCGAGGCCGAGAGGCGTAGGCGATGGATAACAGGTTGAGATTCCTGTACCAGTTAACTGCGTTTGACGATGGAGGGACGCAGGAGGCTAAGCAAACCTCACGATTGGAAGAGTGGGGCCAAGCAGTAAGTCAGGATGTGAGTTAAATGCTTACATTCGGGTTGACAAGCTGTGATGGGGAGCGAAATTATAGTAGCGAAGTTGCCGATGTCACACTGCCGAGAAAAGCTTCTAAGGAGCAAGTTAACTGCCCGTACCGCAAACCGACACAGGTAGTCGAGGAGAGAATCCTAAGGTGAGCGAGTGAACTCTCGTTAAGGAACTCGGCAAAATGACCCCGTAACTTCGGGAGAAGGGGTGCTGGTCGCAAGACCAGCCGCAGTGAATAGGCCCAGGCGACTGTTTATCAAAAACACAGGTTTCTGCAAAATCGTAAGATGAAGTATAGGGGCTGACGCCTGCCCGGTGCTGGAAGGTTAAAAGGAAGGGTTAGCTTCGGCGAAGCTCTGAATTGAAGCCCCAGTAAACGGCGGCCGTAACTATAACGGTCCTAAGGTAGCGAAATTCCTTGTCGGGTAAGTTCCGACCCGCACGAAAGGCGTAACGATCTGGGCACTGTCTCAACGAGAGACTCGGTGAAATTGAAATCCCTGTGAAGATGCAGGGTACCCGCGACAGGACGGAAAGACCCCATGGAGCTTTACTGTAGCTTGATATTGAGTGTTTGTACTGCTTGTACAGGATAGGTAGGAGCCATAGAAGTCGGAACGCTAGTTTCGACGGAGGCGTTGGTGGGATACTACCCTTGCATTATGACCACTCTAACCCGCAGCACTAAACGTGCTGGGAGACAGTGTCAGGTGGGCAGTTTGACTGGGGCGGTCGCCTCCTAAAAGGTAACGGAGGCGCCCAAAGGTTCGCTCAGAATGGTTGGAAATCATTCGCAGAGTGTAAAGGCACAAGCGAGCTTGACTGCGAGACAGACAGGTCGAGCAGGGACGAAAGTCGGGCTTAGTGATCCGGTGGTTCCGTATGGAAGGGCCATCGCTCAACGGATAAAAGCTACCCTGGGGATAACAGGCTTATCTCCCCCAAGAGTCCACATCGACGGGGAGGTTTGGCACCTCGATGTCGGCTCATCGCATCCTGGGGCTGTAGTCGGTCCCAAGGGTTGGGCTGTTCGCCCATTAAAGCGGTACGCGAGCTGGGTTCAGAACGTCGTGAGACAGTTCGGTCCCTATCCGTCGCGGGCGTAGGAAATTTGAGAGGACCTGTCCTTAGTACGAGAGGACCGGGATGGACATACCGCTGGTGTACCAGTTGTTCCGCCAGGAGCACCGCTGGGTAGCTATGTATGGACGAGATAAACGCTGAAAGCATCTAAGTGTGAAACTCGCCTCGAGATGAGATTTCCCATTCCTTCGGGAAGTAAGACCCCACAAAGATGATGTGGTAGATAGGATGGAAGTGGAAGTGCCGTGAGGCATGGAGCGGACCATTACTAATCGGTCGAGGACTTAACCAAGTTAAGCGGGAGTTCGGTTTGGTAGAAAATGATATTGTTTAGTTTTGAGAGCGCAAGCTCTTGCCCAAAAGGGTAAGTGTGGTGATGATGGCTTGAAGGATACACCTGTTCCCATGCCGAACACAGAAGTTAAGCTTCAACACGCCAAAAGTAGTTGGGGGATCGCTCCCTGCGAGGATAGGACGTTGCCACGCTATTTAAAAAGACCAATTCAACTTTATGGTTGAATTGGTCTTTTTTATTCATTAACTTCTTGATAAAACTCGATCAAGTACGGGTTGCGCAATTAGCAGATTTACAAGAAGTAGTTTGTACACATCAATCATTGGATCAATTTGGTGCGGATTGGACGTTGGGAGATTACCCAAGCGTTGAAGGACTTCGTGATTATATTTTATACTCTACGTTAGTAATAGGTTTCAAAGGAGAGAAGGTAGTAGCTGCAGGTGTTTTAACTACCGGTGTGAAATACCCAGATGTAGACTAGCCGACTAAGGTAAGTAATAGTGAAATTAGTATTTGGCATCTGATTTCGGTTCATCCAGATTATCGAAGGACAGGAATTGCAATCCAGTTTGTAGAAGCATTGATAGGAGTTGCAAGAAAGGAAGGGAAAAAGGTAATTCACTTAGATGTTCTAGCTGATAATATTCCTTCCGAGAAACTATATTTAAAGGCGGGCTTTCAGCTTGTTAAAGAACTTGTTATTCACTATGACGATATTGGTGACCAAGCGGCCAAAGTGATGGAATGTCAATTATAGGATAGAAGCACTCTATTTTCGGATAGGAATCATCAAATTTAAACAATAATGATAGTGACCGATAAGTAATTAGCTATATTTAGAGCATAGTAATTAATGTAATATAGATTCAATATAAATGATAATTATTTCATTATATCGTTTTCGTGGGAAAAGAAAATTTTAACTTTTTATTGATAAAAAGCGTTTATACATTTATCACTTGAAAGTTAAAAACAGCTGCTGCTATAATAATGTTTTGACTTCGGGAATAATATATTTTCCTAATTAAGTTTTCTTATTTTTCAATTGATTAATCTAAAAATAAAAAATGTTTGATAAATAAATTTATTGAAACTACAATAGTATTAACATTAAACGATTATTCATTAAATAATTATTATGGAGGAATTAGTATTGTGAAAAGTCGGAAGAGGATAAGTAATAAAGTGTTAGTCGGGACGGTGGCCATGACTGGTGCCACCCTTTTTGGAGCTTCCACTTTGAATGCACAAGCTGATACAATCCAGCAAAATGTGAAGAATAATGATACAAATATTAATCCACAAACCCCTCAACAGGCAGCCCAACAACGGGTTGATAATGCACAACAACAAGTTACGACTCAACAAGGGGTAATAAGTTCAGGTGTCCTAACAGTTAATAGAGCTCAAAATGTAGTTAATTCTGATCAAGCAGCTGTTTCTGCCCAGCAATCAGTAGTAAATAGCGCTACAGCTGAGGCCAGTTCCGCAAGTGTGGCTGTTGATAATGCAATTACAAGTGTTGCTCAAAATCAGAGTAATGTTCGAATAGCTTCTAATGCAGTTACGGCTGCTAATAGTGCGGTGTCGGCTCAACAAGAAGTTGTAAATGGTAATAGTGCTCAGGTTGATAATGATCACAATGCTATAAATTCAGCTTTTGCACTACAATCTAGTGCAGAGGCACGATTAAGTGATTATCTTGTTGCTTCGCAAGCAGCAGCAACATCTGCCTTTAACTTTGCATTGGCAAATGCTCAAGAAGCGGTAAATGATCAACAACAGGCAGTTAGTGTTGCTTCAAAAGCGGTTACTGCCGCTCAAGATGCTGTCCAAGCTCAGCAAAATGCGGTTTCGATTGCTCAACAAACTGCTTCAGAGGCTGCCCAACAAGTTGCTAAAGATGCTTCAGCAGTTGCTGCAGCGCAACAACACCTAACTACACTAAAAAATAATAATGATGATGTCACAGCAACTGCTCAATTACAGTCAACAATTTCACAACTACAAAGGCAGTTGGCTAACGATAAACGGGCAGCTCAAAATGCTCAGCAATTGTTTGAATCGGCTCAACAAAACTTTAATCATGCTACTGCTACCCAGAAGGCAGCGGAAGAAAGGATTAGTCAAGCTAGGGTTGCATTGGCAGGTGCTCAACAGGCAGTTGCCAATGCTAAGGCTAACGCAGCCGCAGCCCAACAAAGGGTTGCTCAAGCTAGAGCTGATGCATTAAAGGCTTTAGAGACTTATAATAATTATAAGAATGATAATGGTGTACCAACAATTCAAACCCCAAGTGATATTGTTCAACAATACGAAAACTACCTTAATAATGGTCGCCACAATGATTCTCAAATTAAAGCTGACTGTGCTGAAGGTCTTGCTTTAAATGGTGCTGATCCGAAAAAGGGACTTATGGTTGCAAATTGGACAACTACTGATAATGGGGAGACATGGCAACCAACAATGCGCACTAACTATCAAGCCACAGCTCAAGATGAGGCAGAGACCGTTAACCCTAGAAATATGACAGTGGCTCAGCAAACTGAAATTACAAAGTTTGCTGCACAGATTGTTAATGATTTTCGGGAAAGCTTTCAATCTACTGCTGCTGGGGCTGTGCATAGTTACGGTAAAGTTAAGGTATCGCCATATGCTACAGAGCTTGGCAATCAGGTGGTCGCAAGTGCCTACAATAATAGTGGTTGGAATAAGTTAAATAACGCTAGTGGCTCACCCCACAATGAAACGGGCTTAATAACTGCTGCTAACGAAGCTGGGTTAAAGACTGGTTTTGTAGGTGAAAACCTTTCATCGGGATTATTACTCGATCCAGCAGCTGTTAAGATTAATCAAAAAATGACTATGGCTGAGGTTAAGCAAAGTATTTATGCTAGTATTTTAGCCATGATTTATCAGGATGTTGAAGTTAATGATGGCGATAATCTCCATTATGGATTCGGTGGACATACTGAAGCATTTCTTAATGATCCTAAAGGGATGAACGCCATTTCCAACTTTGATAACGGTAATCAATATATGACCGTTACAATTGATAAAGATGGTTGGGTTCACTATAATTTCTTCGATGACGGTCAATCTAGTCAAGCAATGAAAGATAAGCTCGCTCAAGGTGCTATTACTCCAGAAAATACAACTACAAGTAAAATTACGATTGCTCATAGTGCCTATCTGCAAAAGAAAGCAGCAGTTACAACCGCGCAAACCGCGGCAACAGCTGCACAAAATGGTGTAACAATTGCTCAGTCGAATTTAGCTGATGCTCAATCTGCAGTTGATGCTGCAGTTAATACTCAACAAAAAGCTGCTAACGAATTACTTAATCAAAAGAAAATTATGGCAAATGCTCAAGTAGCTGTTGATATTGCTACTAATAATATTAGTAGTCTTCAAGCAAAGTTGGATAAGGCGCAGGCTGATCTAAACGCTATTAATGGAAGTGTTCAAGACAAGGCTCGGCAGCTAGCTCAAGCTGAAGTAGACTTAAACACGGCCCAACAGAAGCTAAATTCTTCAAAAAATGTTCAATCAAGTCGGAATATAGCGGTTCAAGATGCTAATGCTAAGCTAGGAAAATTACAGCAGATCGTTCAAGATAAACAGAACGAATTGCAACATGCTCAGAACGAACTTCAAAATAAGAAAAACGAATACTCACAGTTAAATAGTCAAATTCGTTTGGCGCGAATCTTTGGGACATCTCTTAACGCTGTTTCTCCACGAATAAATTACGAAAAGGCAATTACCAATGCAAAGAAAGTTGTTGCGGATGCTCAACAAAAACTTATCGATGACACCCGAATTTATCAAGCTAGTCAAGTTAAGTTTCAAGAGTTAGTAGCAAAGGCTAGTCAACTTCAGACTATTTACCAAGCAACCCTTTCAAATGCTAAGAAATCTGATGCAGTTCAAAATAATGCTTCTGTTAAGAAGGCTAAGGCTGCTCTACATGCTGCTCAACTGAAGATTCAGGTTGAAAATGGTAAGTTAACACAGCTTAAAGGCACGTTAAGTACTGATGAAACAAAACTTGATCAGGCTAATGGTAACTTAACTAAAGCCCAAGAAAAATTGAATAATTGTCAAAATGAATTGAAACGGGCACAAATTACTCTTGATGGGTTAAATCATTCATATGTTCCAATAAAGGCACTTAATCAAGAAACTGTATCTGAGGAGAAGGTGGCAGCAGATACGACTACCTCTGAAGCTGGTTCAGAAGTTATTAGTCAAATTGAAGAGGTTAAGAATAATACTGAGATTACCACTTCAGAATCTGCAAACAAAACTTTACCAACTAATTCTCAAGAAATAAATGAAGTAGCTGAAGTTAGCCAGGACAAACCAACGGAACAATTCCGTACTAATGAGGTTCAAAACCCCGGTAGGTTAAACCGAGCATCTGAGGAAGCATCAATCAAGAGTGAGATTGCCGCTCAAATTGCTGCTCGAAATGCCCATGCTGCTAATGATAATATGATGGTAGACTTTGATGATCCATATGATAATTACTATGATCAACAACAAGAAGCCGCAAGTATCCCATCTGCACCACTTGAAGGGTATACTCGCCAACTAGGTGCCTTAAAGAATGATGGAATGATTAATACTAAGCTTGAAGCTGCCATTAAGAGTGGCCAAATTAAACTACCATCAAACAATACTAAGTCTGAAAAACAACAGCTAAGGGTAAACAAGGATGGCCTGACTACAATGACTGTTGTTGCTGCTGGTGCTGCTCTTGCAACAGGTGCCTCGCTAAATAAGAAGCGGAAAAAGCAAGTTGCAAAGAAATTAGCAGATAATAGATAGTTGGAAGGAACTCTATAAATACAAAAAAGTGAGGATAGGAAAGATTCCATCCTCACTTTTTACTTTTTACTCATAAACTAATCTTTTGTAATTCTTTTAGGACTAAGGGAAATTCAGTGTAGCCCATCATTTCTAAGAAAGTGGCCACCATGATCTTGAACGATTAACTTGGCGTTTAACCTCTGGACAACTTTAACTGCATCCTGGTAAGGACCGATTGGATCATCCTTAGCAGTAATAAAATTTGCTTTACCGATTTTAGCAATTTGCTGGTAGTTTGGCTAAGGTTCCATAAAGTTGTCCAGTTGAGGATAACCCGGTTGGTCGAATGAACCAACCAGAAGGAGGGGGCTCGTTTTAACTGGTAGCGTTCGACATAACGAATAGCGGCGCCCCCAAGACGCTGAGGAATGAAGGTAACTTCATCGCCGGGATGAAGTTGCTTATCGATAGCTAGTTGCTACTCCTCTTTATCGTGATTTAAGGAATAAGGAAGCTAAAGTTGGTCAATAGAAAGGGCAGGTGGAGTAACATTCTCTAACCAAGGAAACTAATTAGCATCACGAGTTGAGGTTTCATGAATTAGGTAGACTTTTTTCATTTTATGGTTCTCCTTTGTTTCTTGTGATAAGTTATTGAGTAAAGCAAATAAAATGGGAGCGGAGCATGACGGAAAAGAAAACAATAAAAAATGCAATTTTAAATGGATTATATGACCGACAATACCAAGGTCACCAGTTGCTAACACCCCAGTTAGTAGGGAATTTTGACGGGACAATTTGGGAGACACTCCGTTCAGAATTAACAACATGTAAGTCTTTTACATGGGTGATTGCATTTATCACTACTGATATGATAACGCCCTTGAAGGTGGTGATGGCTGACCTTGCGTTTCGTGGAATTAAGGGAACCCTCATTACGAGTGACTATTTAGGCTTTAATTCTCCGCAGATGTTTCGTGAACTGCTTAAAATTCCTAACCTTAAAGTTCGGCTTGCTGATGTCGCTGGTTTTCATACTAAGGGATATTATTTTACTCATGAGGACTATATGACGGCCTTAATCGGGAGTGCAAATTTTACCCGAGCAGCGTTGCTTAAGAACTATGAAACAATGTTAAAATTGACTTCCACGCGGAATGCAACATTGTTTTCGCAAATAACAGATGAGATTCAACGACTTCGGCATCAAAGTGAGCCATTAACGGCAAAGTGGGTAACAGAATACGCTGAAGATTGGCAACCACCCAAAACAAGAATTCGGGTAAAGAATACGCAGAAAATAGTTCCTAATAAAATGCAAAAGGCCGCGCTTAAGGAGCTTCAAAGCTTAATTACTCGTGGTGCCGGGAAGGGACTGGTAATTTCAGCTACAGGGACAGGAAAAACATATTTAGGCGCGTTTGCAGTGAAAAAAGCCTGCCCGCAAAAATTCCTTTACGTTGTTCACCGGGAACAAATCGCCCGGAAAACAATGGAAAGCTTTCGTCGTGTTATCGGTGGCCCCAAAAGCGACTTTGGCTTAATTAGTGGTGATCATCATGACTTCGTCCCACGCTACCTTTTTGCGACAGTTCAGACTCTCGCTCAGAAAAAGCTTCTCCAGACTCTCTCACCTAAAATGTTTGACTATATTTTAATCGATGAAGCTCACCGAGTAGCAGCACCAAGTTATCGACGGTTAATGAATCATTTTCAACCAGTATTTTGGTTAGGGATGACTGCAACCCCTGACCGGATGGATAATCAAGATGTCTATGGAATGTTTGATTACCACATTGCTTATGAGATCCGTCTTAAGGATGCCTTGAATAATCAGATGTTGGTTCCCTTTCATTATGTTGGGGTTGAGGACTATGAAATTGATGGCAAGGTGATTAGTGAGACTACAAAACTAAATCGCTTAGTGGCCAGTGAACGGGTAAAATATGTTCTGACCCAGCTTGATTATTATGGTTATTGTGGGTCGCAGCCTCGAGGATTAGTCTTTTGTAGTCGGCAGGAAGAGGCACGAGAACTAGCTCGAGAATTCACTGCAAGTGGACATTACGCAGTAGCATTGACGAATCAAGATAGCAACCAACGGCGCCAAAAGGCTGTTCAGCGCCTTGAAAACGGTGAACTTGAGTATATTATTACGGTTGATTTATTTAATGAAGGAGTTGATATTCCGTCATTGAATCAAATTGTGATGTTACGCAACACCCAATCAAAAATTGTTTTTCTTCAACAGCTTGGTCGGGGATTAAGAAAGTACCCAGGAAAAGATTTTGTGACGGTAATTGATTTTATTGGTAACTACAAGCATAACTACATGATTCCTTTGGCTCTGAATGATGATACTAGTTGTGATCGGGATCAGGTACGCCGGGAAGTTCAGCTCCCACAAAATATTGGTGTTTCTACAATTAACTTTTCACGAATTGCCAGTGACCGGGTTTTAGCCTCAATTGAGAGAACTAAACTTGATTCGATGGTTGAACTTCGTCGGGGCTACCATGAGCTTCAACAACGCCTAGGTCGTCGACCGTTGTTGCTAGATTTTTTCCGTTATGGTTCAATTTCACCGATTGTATTTGCGCAGAATAATCTCTTGACTAATTACGGAACTTTTCTATGTAAGTTAGGTGAAAAGGTAACTTTAACCCAATATGAGGATCAGGTTCTATCTTTTATTACTAAGGAATTATTGAACGGGAAACGGGCACATGAACTCATTCTTCTCTCGATATTACAAGAACATCAAGAAATTACTGAAGAACAAGTAGTTAAGGTATTTCAACAAAATGGTTGCTATGTAAATAGGGAACTCCTACAGTCTGTGATGAAGATCCTTAGTTTACAGTTCTTTGATGTGAAAGCGGGAAAAAAGATGAAGAAACACCAGTATGGTGATCAGCCATTGGTTATTTTTGCAGATGAGAAATACCGTTTAAATCCCCAAATAATAGAGGCGTTAAAACAAAATTTAGATTTTTATAGTCTCTATACTGATGCAATTAAAACCGGATTAGCTTTGAGTAAAAACTATGATCAAGGGCACCAACTTACTCTTTATGAACAGTATGACCGTAAAGATGTGTGTCGTTTATTAAACTGGCCATTAGATGTTAGTGCGCCGATGTATGGTTATCGGATAGCGAAGAATGAGTGTCCAATATTTATTACCTACCAGAAGCAGTCTGCTAAGCAGCGGAATGCGCTCTATAATAACCAACTCCAGGATGGACAATCGCTTCGGTGGTATACGCGGTCACCGCGTCATTTGTCATCATCTGAAGTACAACGGTTACTGGCAGGGGTGGATGCTGGAAAGCCAAAGGTAAAGCTACACTTGTTTGTAAAACGAAGTGACGCTGTTGGTAAACAATTCTATTACTTAGGAACAGCCAAGATTGATCCTAAGTCTGTGAAAGAAGAATTATTGGGAGAAAAGAAAAAAGCAACAGTGGGGATGAACCTCATTTTAGAACACCCTTTATCGAATATAATGAATGAAATGTTATTTAAAGAATAAAGGCCGATAAAAAGAAAAAACTTTTTACCGACCTCTCAGAGTAAGTAAGATAGGTAATTATCGCTACCTATTATTAGCCTAGCATAACTTTTTTAATAGTAAAATCATTAGGCAATGCTAATTAGATTGTTAATATGAAATTGTGAAAACACTTTTGAAGATTGTCAGTTAAAACTGGGCAAGCAGACTGGTCTGGGTTAGAATTAATTGAGAACGGGGAAAGAGAAAAAGGTGACAAAAAATGGAAAAAGTAAGAATCGGTAATACGAGTTGGCATGCATCAAATATTGCACTCGGCATTATGCGAATGGGAACCTTAGAAATTTCTAAGGCTGTAGATGCGCTACTTGCAGCTCATGAAGCAGGCATTAATTTTATTGATTCAGCGGATATTTACGGAAACGATCCCCAATTGGGCCGTGGCTCATCGGAAATCCACTTTGGTGATGCTTTTGTACAAAGTGGGTTAAAGCGAGAAGATTTTTTTATCCAATCTAAAGTCGGTTTATTTGCTAATGATGAGAACCAAATTACCAGGTATGACTCATCAAAAAAGCATATTTTGCAAGCGGTTGACGGAATTCTTCAGCGAATGAAGATTAATTATCTAGACTCTTTATTGATTCACCGCCCCGATCCGTTGATGGATCCGGAAGAAGTGGCTGGAGCGTTTGACGAACTTCAGTCGACAGGGAAGGTTCGGCATTTCGGGGTTTCAAATTTTAATCCGCAGCAAATTGAATTTCTTCAATCAGCAGTTAACCAACGACTCTTAATCGATCAACTGCAATTTGGCTTGAAGCATACGGGGATGATCGATTACGCTCTTCACACAAACATGACGGACAAAGGCTCAATTAACCATGATGGTGATCTTCTTGATTATCTACGATTGAAGAAAATGACTATCCAAACTTGGTCCCCATTCCAGTACGGAACTTTTGCGGGAACCTTTATTAATAATAAACAGTTCCCACAATTAAATGCTGAGTTGGCTAAACTAGCTACTAAGTATGATGTTAGTAAGAATGCAATTGTAGTAGCATGGATATTAAAGCATCCGGCTAAAATGCAGGTCCTCATTGGGACAATGAACCCCCAACACATTCAAGATAGTGCTGAAGGGAGCAATATTACATTGACCAATCAGGAATGGTATGACTTATATCTTGCTGCAGGAAATACTTTGCCATAAAGATTATGAAAGCACATCAAAATTACCAACAGTTTTATCAACAAATTACGAAGTCATTTAGCCAATCTTCGTTGTTATTTAGGGGACTTTGTTGGCTGAATAAGGCAATTGTTGTTTTAATGTATGTTTCATATATTTGCTTACTGCTATGGGTTGCTCTTTTTGCCGGCGGTATTTATCAGTTACTTCCCCTTGTTTTTATTCCCGGTGCAGGATTTCTCCTTCTTTCGTTAATTCGAAGTTATCTTAATTACCCACGACCGTATGAAGAGTGGCCGATCAAGCCGTTAATCCCACGCAAAGGTAGCGGGGATTCATTACCCAGCCGTCATGTTTTCTCTGCCACCGTAATTGCAATGAGTGTGATGAGTGTTTCAAAGCTTTTCGGAATAATTTTATTACTTTTAGCGATTGTTCTGGCTGTTGTTCGAGTACTTGGCGGCATCCACTATCCCCGAGATGTCATTGCTGGTTTCCTCTGTGGGGTGGCGTGTGGTCTTGGAATATTGTTTTAGTAGTTCTGGATTACTCTTATAAAAAATAAAAATATGGTGGAGAACCGATTATTTTTCCCTACCATATTTTTATTTTTTATAATGAAATGTTATAAATAATTGCTTTATGCCCGATTATTCATTATGTGGGCGCTTGTCGCAATAATCAGCCCTACAAAACTTACAACAGCGATAACATTACTCATAACAGACATCATATTGAACAACTCCTTTAACATAATTTATTTTAATGGGATTTATTAACCCCTCCATAAGTATAGTAACATGTTTTAAAGCCCGCGATGATAATATTTAGATAAGCTTTTGCTAAGCAAATTTCTTAAAAAACAGGGGACTTTATTAACAAATTCTTAGTTTTTGTTACCGCTTACATAATACTTGTTTAATTTATAGAATTTAACTTAATTTTTTAAATTGCTCGCCGGTGAGTTAAACAGAGTTAACTAAAAAATTCTTAAAAGATATTACTAAAAGGGTGAGAAATAAGTTTCATTAAATTTAAACAACGTGATTAATAAAGAGACTTCCTAATTTTATCTTAAGATATCGATCAGGTTTTTATTAGCAGCTTGCCGCGCGGGGAGAATTCCGAAGAGCAGTCCAACAGCTGCTGAAGTACCAAACGCTAGCAAGAAGGCATTAATTGAGATGTGGGCGTGAATATGAATACCATCCCCACCGATTGCACTTGAAAGCAGGGGTGCAAGGAGATGAGCTAAAACTGCACCACTAAGGAATCTTCTAGTTAGATTAAGAATGATATCTCCACTAAGAAGAAAAACTAGAATATTTTTAAAGCCCTTCTCCTTTATGATTTGAAGGGATGCATTTTTCATATGCTATAATTATTTAGTGATATATAAGAGGAGCAGTTATGGTAGAAAAAAAGACAATTAAGTTAGATGACGTGGCAAAATTAGCAGGAGTTTCAAAGACGACAGTTTCACGAGTCTTGAATAATCGGGGATATTTAAGTGAAAAGACAATCAAAAAAGTCCACGAAGCAATGGATGAGTTAAATTACCGCCCCAATGCAATTGCCCGTCAATTATTTAAACAAAAGACTAACTTGGTTGCTTTGGTTTTTCCCACAGTTGATAACCCTTTTTTTGCTGAGCTGGAAGCGGAATTAGAAAAGCGATTTGATCGTTTGGGCTACCGAGTATTAATGGGGAATAGTCAGAATAATCCAAAAAAAGAAAGAGACTATTTAAAACTATTATTAAATCACCAAGTGGATGGTTTAATTGTTGGCTCACACAACCAGGGGATTTCAGAATACAAGAAAACAACAAGGCCGATCGTGTCAATTGAACGGTTTGTAGGAAAGCAGATTCCGGTTGTTTCCTCTGATAACTACCAGGGTGGCCTCCTTGCCGTTCAACGGTTGCTAAATGATGGTTGTAAACATATTATTCATACAAACTATCCAATTAATTTAGTGTCGCCTAATGAATTACGGCAGCAAGCCTATGAAGATTTAATGAATAAACATAACCGAAAGCCAATCACTTATAGTGTTTCTTTTGATGTTTCGGATGAAGAAAAGGAACGGGTTTTTCGTAAAATGTTCCAAGAACATCCAGAAGTTGATGGGATCTTTGCCGATAATGATACTAATGCTAGTCTGATTATTCGGATTGGAAAAGAGTTTAACCGTCATGTACCAGATGATCTAAAAGTGGTCGGTTACGATGGGGCGAACATTACACGGATGCTATCACCAGAATTGACGACGGTCCAACAACCAATTCCTGAAATGGCTACTAAAGCGGTAGAGCTTCTTCTCCAACTAATCAACGGAAAGACCGATGTCAAATCAGTGACTCTTCCAGTGAAATTGATCAATAGTACAACGGCGTGAAATAAGTAGTGAGATAGAATTAGCGAGCTAATTTGATTTCGACACATAGGTAGCCGTTGGATGCCGTTGAAACTACAAATGATCTTTCAAGGTTAAGTGCTGAAATTCACTTGTGTACTGCATACTTCATGTTCATTTAGGTAATAGGATTTATGGTGACTTTATCCTAACTGATAATGTTAAATCACAATTCCAATGTAAATATTAGGCTCGCTAGCATACCACATTCTGAGTTTATGGTCCTGCAGCAACTTACGGTAATTAGTGATAATTACGAAGTGACTGTCTATTTAAAAATAAATCATTAACTAAAATTTAGGACGCAATAAAAGCCTTTAGGGACTTGCAATTGTGGCCTTTTTTGTTTAGTGCTAAGAATAGCAAATAAAAAATTAAAGAAATTTCTGTCAACCGATTGACATATAAAATAGAAAGCGCTAACATAATAGCTGTTGAATAGTTAAGCACTTTCAAATAAACGAAAGTAGCTAATTAGTAAAAAAGGGGACTTAAATTATGGCTCATATTTCATTTGATCATACTGGCTTAAAGAAGTTCGTTAACGACAACGAACTCGGTGAAATGCAAGCAATGGTAAATGCGGCGGATGATGAATTACGGAACGGAACCGGTGCGGGAGCTGACTTCCGTGACTGGCTCCACTTACCAACCGATTACGATAAGGAAGAATTTGCCCGGATTAAGGCGGCAGCTAAGAAGATCCAATCAGACTCTGACATCCTAGTTGTTATCGGGATTGGGGGATCTTACCTTGGAGCACGAATGGCCATTGATTTCTTACACAATACCTTCTACCAAGCTCAAAAGGCAGCTGATCGGAAGTTCCCTCTGGTTCTGTTTGCTGGTAACTCTTTGAGTTCGACTTACGTTCATGACTTGATTGAATTGATTGGAGATAAGGATTTCTCTGTGAATATTGTTTCCAAGTCTGGAACCACGACTGAACCTTCAATTGCTTTCCGGATTTTCAAGAACCTCTTAATCAAGAAGTACGGTGAAGAAGAAGCTAATCAGCGGATCTACGCTACTACGGATAAGGCTAAGGGGGCTTTGAAGACCGAAGCGGATGCCCATGGGTACGAAAGTTTCGTTATTCAAGACGGTATCGGTGGTCGTTACTCGGTCCTCTCACCAGTTGGTCTGTTGCCAATTGCCGTTTCGGGCGGGGATATCGATCAATTAATGGCTGGTGCAGCTCAAGCGGAAAAGGACTACACTGATCCAAAGTTGGAAAACAACGAGGCTTACCAATACGCAGCCTATCGGAACATCCTTTACCGGAAGGGCTACGAAACTGAATTGCTTGAAAACTATGAACCAAACATGACCATGTTTGCCGAATGGTGGAAGCAATTAGCTGGTGAATCCGAAGGGAAGGATCACAAGGGCATTTACCCATCCAGTGCTAACTTCACTACGGACTTACACTCTTTGGGTCAATACATCCAAGAAGGTCGCCGTTTCTTGATGGAAACCGTGGTTAAGCTCGATAAGCCCAACTATGACGTGGAAATCCCAAGCGAACCAGATAATCTGGATGGGTTAGGTTACTTGGAAGGCAAGACGATGGACTTTGCGAACACTAAGGCTTACGAAGCGGTAGTCGCCGCTCATACTGCAGGTGGCGTTCCGGTAATGACGGTTCACATTCCAGAAGAAAATGAATACACGCTGGGTTACCTGATCTACTTCTTTGAAGTGGCGATAGCAATATCTGGTTACCTCAACGGGATTAACCCATTTAATCAACCAGGGGTTGAAGCATATAAGGTAAACATGTTTGGACTTCTCGGCAAACCAGGATACGAAGAAGTCGGCAAGAAGTTGCGGGCGGAAATGGACGAGGATAAGTAA
>NZ_JACIUZ010000032.1 GCF_014145505.1 Limosilactobacillus fastidiosus | reverse complement strand
AATCATAACCACCCGTGAAACGGGTGGTTTGTTCTTCGGCTAAAAGCCGATAAGAGAAGCCAGCGTCTCAAGGCGCTGGCTTTTCCTTCGTCCAAGCCAAAATGCTCTGACTACTTCGCTACTGCTTTAAGCAGTGTTAGTATTACTTCACCTTACCCTTAAAAGGGTCCGAGTATTCTATCGTTGTTAATTTATCGACTACCATATCATGTTTCTCTTGATCACGAATATATTTCTTGATGGTGGACTCATTTAATCCTACTGTGCTGACATAATAACCTTCTGCCCAAAAATGTCGATTGCCAAATTTATACTTTAAATTGGCATGATGATCAAACATCATCAATGCACTTTTTCCTTTCAAATATCCCATAAATTGCGAAACGCTTAACTTCGGTGGAATACTTACTAATAAGTGAACATGATCAGGCATCAAATGTCCTTCAATAATCTTTACTCCTTTATACTGACATAGTAATCTAATATAATCTCGTAAATCTTTCCGATATTGATTGTAAATTATTTTCCGTCTATACTTTGGAATGAATACGATGTGATACTTACATAACCACTTCGTATGGGCTAAACTATTTAGTTTATTAGCCATATTAATTAAACCTCTTTTCCCTTATTTGATTTTGGCTTGAACACCTACATCTTAAGGCAAAAGAGGTCTTTATTTATATAATCTTATCCCCCACCCGCAAAGCAGGTGGTTTTTTGTTTCGCATACTCACTCCGTTCGCATGCTCAACTAGGCCTAAAGGCATTAATAGAAATGACCTCTTGTTTATTCAAAACAAGAGGTCATTTTTTAGTTAGAGTTTTCGATCGCAAGCAACTGAGTCGAAACGTGCTCAGCCGAACTTTCCTTAAGCTAACAACCTCCGCCTCCGACGAGGAAACGTCGTTCGGTGGAGAAATCGTTAGCCACCGGAAGGTTTTTGCGGCTTCGCACTCTAATCAAAATAATTAATCCCAATTGCATCGCGAACTTGTTTGAGAGTTTGGTTGGCAACTTGATTGGCGCGAGCGGAACCTTCTTGAAGGATCTGGTCAACGTAATCGATATTCTTAGCGTATTCTTCACGGCGCTTACGGATTGGTTCCAGTTCAGCTTCAAGGACTTCATTCAAGTAACGTTTGATCTTAACATCCCCGAGGCCACCAGCTTGATACTGTTCCTTTAATTCAGCAATCTTCTCCTTATCTGGATCAAAGATATCAAGGTAAGTGAAGACCGTATTACCTTCAACATGACCCGGATCACTAACCCTGATATGGGTTGGGTCAGTATACATTGACATTACCTTCTTTTGAACAGTATCAGCATCATCAGAAAGGTAAATGCAGTTTCCTAAGGACTTACTCATCTTAGCATTACCATCAAGGCCAGGAATCCGGCCTTCACCCTTTGGTGGGAAGACTCCTTGTGGTTCAACCAAAATATCTTCATTGTAGATCCGGTTAAATGTGCGAACGATCTCCCGAGTTTGTTCAAGCATTGGTTCTTGGTCATCACCAACTGGTACAGTATCAGCCTTAAAGGCAGTGATGTCAGCTGCTTGGCTAACTGGGTAGATAAAGAACCCGGCCGGAACACTTTCCCCAAACTTCTTTTGTTTAATTTCAGTCTTTACGGTTGGGTTCCGGTGTAACCGTGAAATAGTTACTAGGTTAAGGTAGTGCATTGTTAATTCGCTTAAAGCCGGAATTTGTGATTGAACAAAAATTGTCGACTTCTTAGGATCAATTCCAACAGCTAAGTAATCAAGTGCGACTTGGTGTAAACTCTTCCGGATCTTTTCTGGATCGCGGGCATTATCAGTCAAAGCTTGTTGGTCCGCGATCATGATAAAAGTATCGTAATCCCCAGTGTTTTGTAAACGAACCCGGTTTTTCAATGAACCAACATAGTGACCAATATGTAATTTCCCGGTTGGTCGGTCACCAGTTAAGATCGTGTGTTTCTTTTCTTCAGCCATAGTATTTCCTCCTTAAACCAAAAGCGTCCTACTAGTTATTCAAACTAATAGGACGCATCATTTGCGCGGTACCACCTTAATTGCAGCGCACTGCTGCCACTCAAAGATTATTTTTAATTGTAACCAATTCGTGCTTTGGGGATCTTTTCACCAACCATCCCTCGCTTCACTCACACTACTTATTTACCAATTATTTTAAGCCATTCTCTGATGAAAAATCAAGATTAGGGCAGTGAATCTTGTATAATAGAAGTATGAGCTAACATTGATACGGGAGGCAACATTGTGAAATCCAAGCGCAATAAAACGATTGACTTTAGTTTAGCTGATGCACCAGCAGACTTAATGGCAAAAATTATTCAGTTCAAAAAAGAAAAGGAGCTCTCTCTTGTCCAAGCTACCGATAAGGTAATTAACGGGGATTCTTTTCAAATCATGGACCACTTACCTAATAATTCAATCGATCTTGCCCTCGTTGATCCACCTTACAACCTTAATAAAAAGTATGATGGGATGACATTTAAGCAAATGAAGCCTGCCAAGTACCAGAAATATACCGAAAAGTGGATTAAGAAATTGAAGCCACTTTTAAAACCTACCGCTAGCGTCTATGTTTTTGCGGATTGGGAAACCAGTATCGTCCTTGCACCAGTCCTTGAAAAATACTTTACGATCAAGAACCGGATTACTTGGCAACGAGAAAAGGGACGCGGTGCCCTCACTAACTGGAAGAATAGTTCTGAAGACATTTGGTTCTTAACCGTTAATCCTCGCAACTATACCTTTAATGTCGACCAGGTTAAGCAACGTCGTCCCGTAATTGCCCCCTACAAAGAAGATGGCCATGCCAAGGACTGGCAAGCAACTAAGGCTGGTAAGTTTCGTGATACAATGCCCAGCAACTTATGGGATGACATTTCAATCCCGTACTGGTCAATGCCCGAGAACACTAACCACCCTACCCAAAAGCCAGAAAAACTAATGGCAAAAGTAATCCTTGCTAGTTCTAACCCTGGAGATTTAATTCTCGATCCATTTGCCGGTGCAGGCTCCAGCCTGGTCACTGCTAAAAAGCTTGACCGTCACTTTATTGGGATTGAACAGAGTCTTCTTTACTGTGCTTGGGGACAGTATCGTCTTGATAGAGCTAGTGGTGATTCTCATATTCAAGGTTACGCCGATGGAGTTTTCTGGCCACGAAACAGTCTGGCACTCCAAAAGAAGTATTTGAAAGAGAAAGATTAATTAATAACACAAAAACACGTTGCAATCACTGCAACGTGTTTTTCAATTCACTGAATATTTATTAGTTATTATGCTTTCTTTGCAATAAATAGCCGACTGCTAAAGTCAGAAGGATCCTTCTCTGGTTTAGTCCGATTCATAATCCGGGAAACAAAGTAACCAGCGTTCATTAATTCAGCACCGGAGAAACGTTCCTTGCCGTCATTAACGGTGTAGGTTGCTTCTGGGTCGAGACCTTCAAAGTAAACCCGAATATAAGCTGGGTTAGCACCGTTAAGAATTTGAAAGCGAGCTAAGATGGCTTCACTCTTATCCTTATTAACAACTTCCCAGTCGTAAACATTATCGTTATTGGTATCTGAATTATCGAGACGGTAGAACTTACCAAATTGGAAAAGGTGCCGATATTGCTTGTAAAAGGCCACTTGCTTCTTAATCGTGGCTAATTCATCAGCTGACATCTTGGTAATGTCTAATTCATACCCAAAGTCACCAAAGTAGGCAACTGCTGCACGGGTATCTAGTGAAGTTAGACGACCAACTTGATCATTTGGTACCGCTGAAACATGGGCACCCCACATATTTTGAGTGTATCCATAGGAAGTTCCGTCTTGAATCTTGATTCGCTCAATAGCATCAGTATCATCACTGCACCAAGCTTGTGGAGCGTAATACATCATTCCGAGGTCAAACCGGCCACCACCTGAAGCACATGATTCAAAGAGCACCTTTGGAAATGCTTCGGTTAGACGAGCGTACAGTTGGTAAACACCTAGAATATAGCGGTGTGGGAACTCAAGTTGTTGATCTGCAGCCAACTTAGCGCCATACATTTCGGTAATATTCCGGTTCATATCCCACTTAATGTAGTCAAGCTTTGTCTGCTTGATAATCGCACTAATATGGTCGTATAAGTAGTCAACAACTTCTTGGCGCGTCATATCAAGAACATATTGGTTCCGTGCCGGTGTCCCGTGACGTCCTGGTGTAGCAATCATCCAATCGGGGTGCTTTTCATAAAGTTTACTATCAATTGAAATCATTTCTGGTTCAAACCAGAGGCCAAACTTCATTCCCTTTTCGTGAACCTTGTTTGCAAAGCCACTGATTCCGTTACTAAACTTCTTTTGGTCAACGAACCAGTCACCTAAACTTGACTTGTCGTCATCCCGGTGACCAAACCAACCATCATCAAGGACAAACATTTCAATTCCAAGTTCATCAGCCTTATCAACAATCTTCATCAACTTAGCTTCATTAAAGTCCATAAAGGTCGCTTCCCAATTGTTAATCAAAATTGGGCGATCCTGATGGGCAAAGTTCTGGTTAATAAGGTGATCTTGGTAAAATGCCCCTAATTGTTGACTCATTTGGTTCAAGCCATCACTTGTGTAAGTCATTACCGCTTCCGGAGTCTGGAAACTCTCACCATTAGTTAGCTTCCAACTAAAGTCATCTGGATTAATGCCTACCAATACACGAGTAGTATCAAATTGATCCACTTCTACAGAGTCAAGGAAATCACCGGAGTAAATGAAGTTAAACCCAAAAGCTGGTCCTTGGTTATTATCAGTATGAGGACGGGCTAAAGCAAAGAATGGATTTTGTTGGTGACTTGAAGCAATCCGTAAACTTCCGATACTTTGAATTCCTGAACGAAGTGGTGTCCGGATTAAGTGACGTTCACGCGCCCAGCTCCCTGAGAATTGAAGCATATCGTAATTACGATCCGGTAAGTCCAATTGCAGACTCAGGGCTCGATTAAGAACAACAGATTCTTGACCTTGGTTAATGAAAGTCGCACTTCGAACAATTACATCTTCTTTTTCAAAAACGGTGTAATGGAGTTGGAGAATAAGGTTAGCTAATTCATCCTTAAAGGTTACCGTGAGGGTTTGTGAATCGTCTCCCTGATCATCAAATGATGATGGCATATTAGTAAGCCGTTCCTTACCATCCTTAATTTCATAGCCAGTGTATTCAAATTCAGAAGTCCGTGAGCCATTAGGATAGGTAACTTGGTAAGCTGGGTAACGGTAATCGCCCTTACCTAAACCTGCATATTCCTGCTTAATCAATTCTAGTTGGAAGTCACTTTGTTCAACCGTTAGGGTATTAGTACAATCGTGTTCTTCCCGACTGGCAAGGTTAGCATAGTCAGCCTTTACCGGGATCTTTGACCCATAATAGAGCTGCCCAGCATTTCCGTTTTCTAAGATTTTAAAAATATAGCTCGTCTTCTTTGTTTGAAGATGGAACAATTGATGTTCTTCATTAACATGGATACCCATTTTTAATAGCCCCTTTATCCTTGTAAGCATTTACATTTCAATTATAGTCTTATTTAAGCCGGATCACTAATTAATTTCTTAGCGTTTTTTATTGTTGTATCCGCTTACATATTCTAAATATATTGTATTGAATTTCACTTAACCATTCCATGGTGATTTTATCGTAAAGAATGGCATACATTATTAAGAACAAATTGACATATTACCTTTATTAATCGTAATATAATAACCGATAATTAGATAATTACTGTTAACAAATAGCCATGTTCAAAAGAAAAGGAGCTTTTCTAATGGACGATCAGTACAAGAGCCTTACCGGAACAAGTTTTGAAAATAACATCCTGTTTATTGGTCAATACGCCTGTCCCCCTAATTACTTTTATCGTGGCAATAACGTCCGTAATAATTACGTCATTCACTATATTTTGGATGGGGAGGGTACCTTTTCGTCCGCTAATCATCCTGCGGTCACCCTCAAGAAGGGTGATCTCTTCCTCTTGCCAAAAGGTGTTCCTTGCTTTTACCAAGCCGATGGTCAGGATCCCTGGAAATATTTTTGGATTGGCCTTTCTGGAACTAAGATTAAAACAATGCTTAATGGTTCTGCACTGGGTAAACAGCGATACTTACGGCAGGTTCAAAATAGTCAATTTTTTGCCAGTCTTCACCAGTTATTTATTACCCTGCAAAAGCCAAGTCCCCTTGCCAATGACATTCTTGTCGAAGCACTTAACTACCAGATGTTTTATCACCTGGTTACAGAATATCCAGCTAAGGGTTCTCACGCCAATACTAAAGCACAGCAATCACTTCAACTTGCCAATTACTACTTAAAAGAAAATTATCAAGATAGCAATTGTACCATCGAGGACCTTTGCCATCACCTTAACATTTCACGAAGCTACCTCTACTCCCTTTTCAAAACGCAGATGAATATTTCACCACAAAAGTATTTAACGCACTTACGGATGACAGATGCACAACAGCAATTGAGGAACACTGATGATCCGATTCAGATTATTTCTCGCCGTGTCGGCTATAAGGACGAATTTACCTTTTCTAAAGCCTTCAAACGCTATAGTGGCTTTAGTCCAAAAATGTATCGTCAAAACCAACCATACTAATCAAAAAGCTGGAAATTAGCCTTCTCAAAAGAGTTAATTTCCAGCTTCTTAATTCTATTTCTCTTTTTCTAGATCCAACCGAATCTGGCCTAACCTTAATTGTTGAGATTCCTTTGCGCCATGATAGATCAACTTAAATAAGCGATTTTCATCACCATGTTCAAACTTTAATTCCTTGTCACCCAGTCTAACGATAAAGTCTTTTCCTTCACGAGTAACTTCACTTTGTAAAATCGCTGACCATTGCTTAGCCGCTTCTTGTGGATCAGTAACGTGGAAAATAGCCCGCTTTACAAATAATTCACCAGCTGGATGAAACTTAATAATTCCCTGACTCTTGAGGCTTTCGCGTCGTGAATCATCATCTCGTCCCCATTGAATGAAGAATGGTGCTGGTAGGTAATGAGCGAGCTCGCCATTAACGCAAAACATTTGCCACTGAATAAGGTTACCAGTTGGTGTTAACCGTTCACCATTGATGATTTCACCAACCTCTAAGCCTAATTCTTGGAGTCGCTGACGAGTAGCAGCAATATCATTGGTCCGAATGGCAATCGTGGTAAATCGCTGAAGGCCGTTAAAATAATCTTCAACTGCGGTAAATATACTTGAATTATTCTCATACGTGAACGAGTGTGCCCTTTCCGGGTTAGCTACAGTAATTAATCCTAAATAGTTTAACCCAAAATAGTCACGGGCATCTTCAGTTCCCCACGCTTCGTGTTTTCCACCAGCGATAAATTTTAAACCCTTACTGTTGAAATAATCAATTGCAGCAGGTAAATCTGTTACGTCAGCTACTGTATGATCCCAATTTAATGTCTCTGTCATTACTAATCACCGCTCCTTTACTCAATTCCTTTATCTTAGTTAGAGATAGCCGAGAATTTGACTCGGTTCTTAGTCTAATTAATTTTATCCTAATCCTTTTAAATAAAAAGCGCTAACAATAAGCTTCATTTCATAAATTTAAAAATAAAAGATGAAGGACGACTCACTTCGAATCATTCTTCATCTTTAGTTATTCTCTACTTTTTGGATTAGCCTTGTTCAAATTCAAATTCTGGGAACCAAATTTTAATTTCCTTAGTAGCGGATGCTGGTTCGTCAGAAGTATGAACAATATTACGAAGGTTACCATCGGGCCATTCACGACCATAATCACCACGAATGGTTCCCCATTCAGCTTCAACAGGGTTAGTTGCACCAGCCATGTTGTGGATTGCTTTAATAACGTTTGTTCCTGAAACGACAATCCCCACAATTGGTCCTTCAGTCATGTATTTAAGCAATTCTGGGAAGAATGGTTTATCAACCTTATCGGCATAGTGTTGACGAAGTAATTCTTCTGTTGGTTGAATCATCTTTAGCGCTTCGATTTTGTAGCCCTTGCGTTCGATCCGGGTAATAATTTCCCCGATATGACGTGTTTGAACACCATCGGGCTTCACTAAAACTAACGTGTATTCGTCTTTAACCATGGCAAAAGCATCTCCTCACATATTAATCTAACACATCCAGACTAACATAATTCCATACATAATGAAAACGCTTTTCAACGAAATTTTACTACCATTTTACCTGGTTAACTCATGTTCAATTGTGAGCTGCTGACTAGCTTTTTCATTAATTGCCGGGCTTACTTTTCCGTTACTAATCATCGTGAGAGCATGCATTGCCCGAGTAGCCATTGTATAAATCATCCCTACTTCATCGGTTCCCCGAAGATTCGTTTGGGATACATCATAGGCAATTACGGAATCAAATTCGAGGCCTTTCGCTAAGTAAACCGGCAGAACTAAAATCCCGTCCGGTAACGCTGTATCATTCATATCTAATAAGTGGACCTTGGTAAATTGCCGCCGTAACTGACGATAAACTTTTTGGGCCTGTTCCTGGTTCTTAGTGAGGACAGCTACAGTTTCGTATTGTTCATGGTACTTTCCGACCCTCATTTGGAGAGCCTGATCAACAGCCTCATCAGAATAGCGAACCAAGAGCGCCGGTCGTTCACCATGGCGGGTAAATGACATTATTTGTTCCCCATCCGGTAGCAGAGATTTTGCAAAGTCGGTAATCTCCTTTGTTGAACGATAGCTTCGCCGTAACGAGATTAAATTAGGGTGTTTGGCAGCCAGGTTGTTACTTAACCGCTCCAGCATCTTTTCAGGTAACTCAAGTGGCTTAAACAGGGCCTGTTCACTATCGCCAAGAACGGTAAACTTTGCTCCCGGAAAGGCATGACGAAGATACATCATCATTGCCACAGAATAATCCTGCATCTCATCAATAAAGACATACTTAAAGGAATGATTTTGCCCCGTCCCCATCAATAGATCACGTAAGTACATTAATGGAGCTGCATGCATCATTTCTAAACGGTGTAATTCCAGCTCATCATCATAATTAGCGATCATCTTCTCCCATTCAGCTCGTTGAATATCATCAGGAAGCGGCAACTGACGAAGCCAACTAGCGTACTGACTATAAATATCAATAAAGTAGTCATTATAGATGGCATCAGCAACAATCCGGAGACGCCGCTTAGCCCAACGATAGGCTAAGTAAGCATATTGTTCATCCTCATCTTTGAAATCGTCAACCGACTTTTTACCATACAGGTTATGAAGTTGTTGGGTGTCAAGGCTATCAAGTTCCTTAGCAACCCAATCTTTCTTTGCTTCCACCTTCACCCGACGCTGTAATTCCCGGATTAATTGATTTTTTAACTGCACCATGCGGTTAGCAGCCTTCATGGCATTAGGCTGGCTTCGGTACAGGGACTGGATATGTTCAGCGGTAAAGAAGACCCGTCCCTCAAATGTAATATTGCTAAATTGTAGCTGTTCATCAAGTAGGTGGGTTGTGTACCGGTGGACATCATGCATTGCTGTTTTGCTTTCTAATAAATCCGCAATTCGTCGATCCTGTTTTGATGCTCGTTGACGTTTCTCATACCGCTCGAAAATATTTTCTACCTGTAAGCCCTCAAAGCGCCGACGCACAAAACCTGACATTGTTACTTGACGCATGTTTCGTTCACCAAGGCTAGGAAGAACTTGCGAAATATAGTGACTAAACAGGCGGTTAGGACTAAATAACACAATCTGGTCAGCATTTAACGCGGTCCGACTATGGTACAACAAATAAGCGATCCGCTGTAATATTGCCGAAGTCTTCCCAGAACCGGCAACTCCTTGGACTAACAGGAGATCACTATAGGTATCGCGGATAATATCGTTTTGTTCCTGTTGAATTGTTGCCACAATATTATGCATGTATTGATCATTTTGCTCACCGAGGGCAGCCTGAAGAAGCTCATCCCCCACCGTTTCATTCGTATCAAACATGTTAATAATTCGACCATCCTTAATCGTAAATTGCCGTTTCTTAACAAGGATGGTTTCCCGATTACCATTTGGTGTTTCGTACCGGACCTCACCGAGGGTTCCATTATAGTAAACACCAGAGATCGGTGCCCGCCAGTCATATATCAGGAACGCAGTCTTATCATCATTCATTAACGATGCAGTCCCAATATACAACGTTTCCGGTTTATCTTTTCCCGGATCCTGAATATCAATCCGACCAAAGTAGGGGGTTCGCTTAAGATTTTGTAACGTCTTTAATTGCCGGCGGAGGATCGTTTCACTTTCAACTGCCCGTGAAACCAACTGCCGCTGCTGTTCAATCATGGCCCGTGATTCGGCGATATCATCAATTTCATACCGGTTAATTGAGGCATTTTCGCTGTAATTCTTTTCAACTGCCCGTGTTTCCTGATGGGCATCAGCAAGGGCCTTCTTGGTTTCAGTGATCTGCTTATCAATCTGCTTCATCACTAAATCAACCCGTCGCTGTTCTAATTGTCGCTCTTGGTCTTCATTCACTTCAAACCCCTCCTTAAACTAATCCTCCTATTGTAGCACTCTTTAATCTGACAAATGAAGCGATTCAATTTCATCCTGAAGATTAGCAATCTTTGAATAAGCAGGGGTAAGAAGCTCTCCAACCTGACGAAATACTGGTAAAATCTTTTGATAAATCATCACCTGTTCTGGATCCGGTTGGTACTTACTCTCCCGGCCAATGTAATTAGTCACGCTCTGGTAGCCCTTTACCATCCCCAAGCTCTGCATCAATAAGTTAACTGCACCTAGGCATCCTGATTCAAACGCATCGGGAACATTAACCTGACAATTAAGAACATCGGCTAACATCTGCCGCCATACCACCGAACGAGCAAAACCACCTGTTGCCGTCACGATCGCTGGCTTACCAACTTGGCTCGTCACCGTTTCAAAAACAAGGGCAATATTCAAATTAATTCCCTCAAGGACCGCTCGTAACATATCGGCTCGGGTATGCAAGACAGTTAGGCCAAAGAAATCTCCCCTGGCGTTAGCATTCCAAATTGGAGCGCGTTCACCACCAAGGTAAGGATGAAATAGGAGCCCATGTGCTCCAGCTGGCGTATCCTTAATTATGCGGTTAGCTAAGGTATATCGATCAACCCTTTCTTTTTCTAAGACTTCTTGATCGACTAATTGATGAGTTGCCCATTGAAAAATATCCCCACCATTATTTAGTGGGCCACCAACAAGCCAGTGTTTCCGATCTACTGCATAGCAAAACAGTCGTTCTTCGGGATCAATCACCGGATGATCAGTCATTACCCGCACTGCCGCCGAAGTCCCAATTGTTATGGCAACCTGGTTAGCCGTAGTTGCCCCCACACCAATATTAGACAAGGCCCCATCGAATGCTCCATATACAAATGGTGTCTCGGGTGGAATTCCTATCTTCCGCCGTTCTTCCTCTACCATGGTCGTTTCTTGAGCAGTCGGTTCAACAATCTCCGGTAGTTGGTCCTCATTAATCCCAGCTACCTTTAGAGCATCCTTATCCCACTTTCTGGAATAAATATTCATCATTCCCGTACAACTAGCAACGGAGATATCCACTTTAAATTTTTTAAATAGTCGCCAGAATATATATGATTTAATATCCGCAACATAAGCCATTTTCTGGAAAAGTTCCGGGTGTTCTTTTTGTAACCAAATTAATTTAGTTAATGGCGACATTGGGTGAATTGGTGTCCCCGTTGTTTGGTAAATGCTCTTTCCCACCGAAGAGCCCTTCAATTGTGAAGCAACATGACGAGCACGAGTATCGGCCCACGTAATTACCTGGGTTAAGGGGTGAAAATGCTTATCCAATAGAAGGAGGCTTTGGTTAGCAGTCGAAAAAGATACTCCCAGTAGTTGGCCTTTTTCTAAATCTGCCTGGGATACTGCTTCTTGAATTACCGTTTCAACCGCTGCTAAGATCTCCTCGGGATCCTGTTCTGCCATCCCTTGTGGATCACGATAAAGTAGGTAGCCCTTAGAAAAGTGACCGATAATTGTGGCGTTTTCATCATACAAGACTGCCTTAGTCGTGGTCGTGCCCACATCAATTCCAAGCAAATACTTCATATACTTTTCCTTTCTCATTAAAAAAGAGCCGTTTTTTCGGCTCTTAAATGATATAAGATTTTATGCGGTAATTTCTCTTGCCTTAACTAGTGAATGTTTCAAAATGAATGGTGCCAATACAGTGGCTACAATGATTACTGTGATTACATCAGAGTAATACATCGGGGACAATAGGTGTGCTTGATAACCAATTTGCGCGGTAATCAATGCCATTTCACCACGGGCAATCATCCCGCTACCAACAACGTACGAACTATTGAAATCAAACCCAGAAATATAGGCACCAGCGCCACAGCCGACAAGCTTAGTTAAGCAAGCTAAAATGGTCATCACAATTACAAGGATTATTGATTCACTCAAGCGATCAACACGCATGTTTAACCCAACACTAACAAAGAACAGCGGAATAAACATTGCATAACCAATTGGAATAAAGCTGCGGTTGATCGTTTCTTTTCGGTGAGTACTTCCAACCGCAATTCCGGCAAAGAAGGAACCAACAGCACCGCTCAAGCCAACATAGTCAGCAATTGCTGCCATCCCTAAACAAATAATCATCGCCATTACTGATGGGGATGCTACTGTTAATAGTCGTTCACTAAGATGCATCAAGTATGGTGCTAACCACTTAACAACAAGGTAAGTTCCTCCAAAGAACAGTACCTGTAAAAGGAGGATCATCCAAAGTGGCTGGCCACCGGTTTTTCCTTCAGCTTGATTAACCACACTTATCATAATACTCAAAAGGATAACCCCGATAATATCATCGGCAACTGCCGCTCCCAAAATTGTTGCTCCTTCACGACTATCTAATCGTTTGAACTCACGAAGGACCGCCACTGAAATACTAACCGAAGTTGCGGAAAAGATAACCCCAATGAACATTGACTCGAGTGGTGTAAAACCAAAGAAATAACTTGCAGGAGCCATCAAAACAATCGGAACAATAACACCAATAATTGCAACAATTACCGCTGGTTTAAGATACTTTTTTAATAGTGAAAGATCACTTTCCAGTCCAGCAATAAACATCAGGATAATTACCCCAATTTCTTGGAATTCATTCATCATTGAATTAAGGTGTACCCAGTTTAATAGTGCTGGACCCGCAACAATCCCTACCAGGATTTGTCCTATCACCTCAGGGATTTCAACCCGTCGACATAAGTGGGCAACTAGCTGTGTTGCCAAAAGCAACCCAGCTAGCGTTGCGATAAATTCCATCTAACTACCTCCCCTTATAAGAGTTGACTATTTTTATCTACATAGTTTAATTTTAACATGGCTAGATATCCCAATTCCAGTCGAGCTGAGTGTTATAATTAAACTAATATTATAGAGGAGTATATTACTATGGATAATCAGCTACAGACAATCAAACGTGCTAAAGATATTTTAAATCGACCAATGTCCATAAGCTTTGTTTCCCTAATTATTAGGGGAATCTTCGTTGGCTTAATTACCGGATTAATCGTCAGTATTTTTCGCTGGATCATTGATCGAACGCTTTCTTTTCTTGCCTTCGTCTATCCACTAATGGTCAATCACCTTTGGCTACTAGTTCCTTATATCTTAGTTACCCTATTAATCGTTTTTCTCCTCAGTAAAATCTTAAAGCCATGTCTCCTTGACCTAGTTGGTTCCGGGGTCCCGCAAATTGAAGCAGTTCTCTTAAACGAGCACCACATGAATGCTGGAAGCGTCCTTTGGCGAAAGTTCGTCGGTGGTTTACTGGCAATTTGTCCTGGGTTATTTCTGGGAAGAGAAGGACCATGTATTCAAATGGGAGCTTGTGTTGGTCAATTATTTGGCGAACATTCTAAGACTACTTCTCAAGAAAAACGGTTCCTGCTAGAATGTGGTGTTGCCGCAGGACTTTCGGCTGCCTTTAGCGCACCACTTGCTGGCGCCATCTTTTTAATGGAAGAAATTACGTTTAATTTTCAACCTCAGGCATGTATTACTGCGTTAGCTTCGGCAATTTCAGCGGATCTTGTTACGATTCTCTTTTTTGGTGTTCGTCCCTGCCTGTATTTACCACTTCACCATAATCTTCCAGAGGGGAATTATCTGTGGTTAATTATTTTAGGTGTCATTCTTGGTATTTTAGCCTATGTTTACCAATATACCCTCCTCAATCTCCGTTGGTGGTACAGCAAAGTAAAGTTACCAAATATCTACCACAGCGTTATCCCACTGTTACTCGTAATCCCAATTGGGTTATGGAACGCTAAAATTCTTGGCGGGAGTCATAAGTTCATTGCTTATATTGGTAGTCTTAACACTTCCGGAAACTTACTAAAATTATTACCCATCCTCGTGGTATTCTTGATTATTCGGTTCTGCTTTTCAATGATTAGTTACGGTGCTTCAGTACCAGGCGGGATTTTCATGCCGATTCTTGTCCTTGGTGCCCTGTTAGGAGCAATCGCCGCTGTCATCTTAATTCACCAGGGAATCATCGCTCCAAGTTGTTTTCTTAACATCGTTGTCATTTCAATGGCCGCTTATTTTGGGGCGATTGAAGAAGCACCCTTCACCGCAATTACCTTGTTAACCGAAATGGTTGGCTCCGTTGACCAAGTCTTTCCAATGGCAATCTTAACGTTCATTGCTTACATCATTAGCAATTTACTTGGTGGTCAACCAATCTACGCTTCATTGCGGAAGGAAATGTTTAAGAAATAAAATTTATATAATACATAAAAGGCCCTTAGAGCTTGGCAAAGTCTGAACTTTAAGGGTCATTATTTTTATCAAGAATCCAATGCTTGTTTTAAATCTTCTATTAAGTCATCAGCTGCTTCAAGTCCTACCGACAACCGAAGCAACTTTGGTGTAATTCCTAACCGTTGCCGTTGCTCAATTTCAACATCGGCATGTGTCTGGTAATACGGGATTGTAATTAAACTTTCAACTCCACCAAGGCTCTCGGCAAAAGTAATAATTTTTACATTATCAAGAAATCTTGCTACATCCGCTTCATCCTTTACATAGAAACTAATCATGCCACCTTGTCCCGGATAAAGGACCTTATCAATCCGGGGTTCATCCTTTAAGTATTTAACAATTGCCTGGGCATTTTTCGTGTGCTGCCTAACTCGGATTGTTAGAGTTTTCAGACTTCGCAATAACAACCATGAATCAAAAGAATCAAGCGTATCGCCAGTCGTAATATAGTACTCAAAATATTTTTTTGCCAACTTCCGGTCCCTACAAACCAGAATTCCGCCCAAAAGATCATTATGTCCAGAAAGGTACTTAGTTGCCGAGTGAACAACCACATCTGCCCCTTCAGTTAGTGGTCGCTGATAAACCGGTGTATAGAAAGTGTTATCAACGATCACTAAGATTTGAGCATTTTTTCGGTGAACCGCTGCCGTAATTTGGGTAATGTTTAGTTTTTTCATTGTCGGATTAGACGGCGTTTCTAACCAAATTATCTTTGTTCAGGGAGTAATCTTCTGCAGTAAATCACTAATCCGTTGGCCATCCCACTGGTCAAAATCAACCCCAACATGTTTATGAAGATAACGGAAATAACGAAAGTCTCCACCATATAAGTCATCCAAAGAAATTAATTGATCGCCTGGCTTCAAAATACTGAGGGCTAGTTGAATAGCAGCCATCCCTGAACTAAGAGCAAATCCAGCAGTGCCACCTTCAAGTTTTGCCATCGTTTGCTCAAGGACAGACCGGTTAGGCGTAGCAACACGTGAATAAGTATAACCTTGATGGGGATTAAAGCCCTTAGCTCTGCTAGTGATTCATGACGATAATTTGATGAAAAATACAATGGTAAAGCAACCGCCGTATTTCCGTCTAAATGACTTCCTGCTTGGGCAATGATTGTTTACCCATTAAAATATATTAGAGTCTTTTTTGTCACAACAAGTAAATTGGTATTGAAGCATTGATATTATAACAATTAATTGTCACCCTTTAGTTCTTGCTGTAACGCATTTTTGGAACATCTCACTTTTCTGCTAAAAACTGTTCAAAGCAAAAAGCTAAACGCTGTTATATCAACGTTTAGCTCAATAATTAAAAGCCGTCTGGCGGAGTTGAACCGCCGTATCACCCTTACCATGGATGTGCTCTACCTATCTGAGCTAAGACGGCGATTAAAGTATAACCGAAATTGTTAACCACTTGCAAGTAAGCTATTCCTTAACATTAAGGAATAACTAGTATCCTACAATCAAGCTTAGCTCAAGCACATACTAAAGGGCAAGACACCGATTGAGGATCGGGAGCCTTGCCCTATAAAAAGTTTATTGGAGCCTACCAGCCTAGTTCTTCAGCATTTTCTGGAAGGGAAAGTTTTCCAGCTGCTTCTTCAGCAAATGCCTGATCAAGTATTGCAAAGGCTTGATCAAGTTCTTCCTCAGTAATTACTAGCGGTGGTTGGAAGCGAAGAATATTCCCCCGTAGACTAATAATAATGGCACCAAGTTCAAATACACGGTACATAATTCGCGTTGTTGCTTCAGTATCGCCCTTGCCTGTCTGTGGATCTACAATATCAATTCCACCGTCCAGACCGTACATCCGCACATCACCGATAAAATCATATTTTGCTTGCTCGCCTTCAAAGAATTGCCGGGCTTTTTTACCAAGTTTAGTTGATCGTTCAAGGAGGTGTTCTTCTTGAATTACATCTAAAGTTGCATTAGCCGCAGCAGTCGTCACTGGGTTACCCGCAGTCGTGTAAACATTTGCCGGTGCACCAAGGGATTCCATTATTTCTTTTCGTCCAACAACAGCACTAAGTGGCATTCCCGAAGCCAAAGACTTCCCAATTGACATCAGATCTGGTTCAATCCCAAAATGTTGAATTGACCACCACTTACCAGTCCGCCCCATTCCTTGGTTAACTTCATCAATTGCGAAAAGAATTCCATGCTCCTTGGCGAATTGGTAAATCTTCTTCATAAATTCCGGTGGTGTTTTAACGATTCCACCATCACCCTGGATTGGTTCAATCAAGATTGCCGCAACCTCGTCAACTGGAAGGTAGGTTTCAAAAGGCAACTTAAACATTTTAAAATAGCGCTTAACAAATTGTTCCTCAGTTTCATTAGGGAGTTTATCCCATGGATCAGGGAACGGCACCTTAACTACTCCGGGAAGCAGTGGGCCCATCTTCCGTGCCATATTAAGTGAAACACTAGAAAGCGTCATCGAACCATACGTGGATCCATGATATGCCCCGGTAAAGGAAACAATATATTGGCGTCCGGTATAAGCCCGTGCAAACTTGATAATTGCATCATTTGCGTCTGATCCAGAATTTCCCCAGACTACTTCAACCGGGCCTGACATTGGGGCTAACTTTGCTAACCGGGGTGCCAAGCAAGCGGCTTGGCTATTAGCAAAATATGCTGGTGTATATTGAATAATCTTTTGAAGCTGCTCTTGAATAGCTTTAACAACTTTGGGGTGACAATGACCCGTATTAGTAGAACTAGCACTTGCTAATAAATCAATGTATTGGTTACCGTCAGCATCAGTTAAAATTGCGCCTCGCCCACTATCAATAACGATATCGTAATATTTAACCCGTGCTGCAGTTGCAAATGACTTATTTTCTTTTGCTAAGATTTGATGGTTATTTTTCATTGATCCCATTAGCAATTCCTCCCCTATTTTATGTTTTTAAATGCTAGTGATAGCGATCTAGGTTACCATGCCGAAATGTATTCACCAGATACTTGTTAGGACTAGCACTCTATTTTTTGTTTAAGTACGAGTGCTTCATACCATAGGCAAAATAGATTATTAAGCCAAGGACAAACCAACCACCAGCGTAGATCTTGGCTTGATAATCCAGTCCCATGAAGACCATGAACGATGCAATAAAGCCAAGGGCTGGCAGAATGGGGTAAAGCGGTACCTTAAACGCTGGATTATTGATATCTTTACCTTCCCGACGACGCAATGGATAAATTCCAATTGAAACAAACATAAACGCAATCAAGGTCCCAGCAGAAATCAATTGTGAAAGGAAGGCGAATGGGAAAAAAGCTCCAATCAAAATTCCAACAATCGTTAAAGTCCATAGTGCTCGGTTTGGTCGGTTACTTTTATCCAACTTACCAAGCCACTTTGGCAGCATGCCGTCACGACCAAACGAGTAAATCAATCGTGATCCAGCCATACTCATTCCGATCAATGCGGTAAACATCCCAACAACCGCAATTGTCTGAACCACCGTTGCTACACCAGCATGACCAGCAGCCCGAAGTGCAAGTCCAACCGGTTCAGCACTGTTAGCATATTTTCCATATGGAAGCATACCAACAAGGACTAAACTAACCGCTACAAACAAGATTACGGCAATCGCAAGGGACCCCAGGATTCCTCGTGGCATTGTCTTTTGTGGATTAACTGCTTCCGCAGAGTTAGCCGCAATCGAATCAAAACCAATATATGACAGAAAAATCATTGAAACACCAGCATAGATTCCTTGCCATCCACCGAAGGGCCCGTTTGCCGTTTCATGGTATTTAGGAATGAACGGTACATAGTTGGTAGCATGAAGAGCAGTCAAACCAACCACAATAAATAGGAGAACAGCAATAACCTTCAAAACAACTAAAATATTTTCAACCCGCGCTGCCCGGGAAACCCCACGAGAAATCAGAGCAGCAACTAAGGCGATAACAAGAACCGAAACTAAGTCGACGATTCCGCCATCAGTTCCAAACGCATTTGACAATGATGCCGGGAGCTTCAACCCCAGTGGTGCAATCAGTGCCCGGAAGTTAGCTGAAAGTCCAGATCCAACAAAAGCTAGCGCAATAAAGTATTCCGCAAGCAGCGCCCAACCCGCAATCCAACCAAAAAATTCGCCAAAAACAACGTTAATCCACGAATATGCTGAACCAGCAAACGGCATTGCCGCGGACATTTCCGCATAAGCAAATGCAACTAATCCGGCCACCACCGCCGCAAGTAAAAATGAAATTGCAACTGATGGTCCAGTGTGCATTGCCGCCACTTCACCAGGAAGAGTGAAAATAGAGGTGGAGACAATTGTACCGACCCCAAGTGCTAAGAAATCCCGCACCTTCAGCGAACGAACCAAATGGCCGTCTTTATTAGCGTAGACACGCGGATCTTCTTTTCGGGTAATTATTTTCCAAAAACTCATAACCATTCCTCCTTCTTCATTAAATTTAGATTAGAATAATAAGAAAACACTAACTTATTCTAACAACCGATTGCACTTTGGTCAATTGTAATTTAAATAAATGTTATATTTTTATTTAATTGAGTAATTATGAAAGAATTCTAATTATCCATTTAACCCAGAATAAGTTATTTAAAACTAAAAAAGCCTTCCAGAAATGGGGAATTCTGGAAAGTCTTCCTATAGAGATCAATCTAGCAGATCTCTTAGAGCATGTCTAAGCGTCACTAATTTAATTAGGCTGATTGTAGACCACTTATAACTCAGGTTATTTAGGGGGTAAGCGTTTAGATAGTGTGTACCCAAGTTATAGTAACAACCATTTAATGTTTATGAAATCATAGTCATAGGGAGGCGACGATGATTCCAGTTGAGGATAAAGCATTTACCAATTAAATTACGTTCAGTTTAAGCATGATAACTAGAAGTCATTTGCCAACACTACAATATTTTAGTGAAACCACTAAAATACTAGTCCTTCCAGTTATAAACAATCGATAAACAATATTATTTATCAAATGTTCACTATTAGTTATACCTTCTTATGGGTTAAATGTCAAATGAAAGCGCAATATTTTTTAAAATTATTTATTATAAAAATGCCGAAATCCCGCGCAGCCGTATATATATATATATATATATATATATATATATATAATTATCACACGACAGATAAGTATTACAGATAAGTTCTTAAAAGTATTTATTTGTTTTATAATAACGCAAAATATAAGGAGAGGTTTCTATGCTTACTAATAAGAAAATTATAGATGCAATTCATCAAATGCGTACAATGTATCTCTAAAGTCGAAACAACATTAACTACTGATACAACCTTTCATTTCTTATTAGCCACCATCGTAAGTGCACCATCAACGGATAAACCAGTCAATCTGGTTACTCCAGCACTTTTTCCCCGTTCCCCCCAATTACTCGCCAAAGCTGAACCAGAATATGTTGAACCTTTCATCCAATCTCTTGGTCTTTATCATAATAAAGCCAAATATCTCGTTAACGTCGAACGAGAAATTATAACCAACTTTAATGGTGAAATTCCTCATATTATGAAAGAATTAACTAGGCTAACTGGAGGAGGACGAAAAGTTGCTAACTTTGTGCTTGCCGAATATTTCCATATTCTCGCCTTCCCGGTTGATACCCCTGTTAGCCGCATAGCACGATGCTTAGGAATGGTTAAACCAAATGCAACTGTTCTTCAGATTGAAAAAGCAACTACAGAAAGCTGTTCTGAAAGTTGAATGGCTCGCCACCACCACGCAATGATCTTCTTTGGTCGTTACCAATGTATAGCAAGAAAGCCGAAATGTAATAGCTGTCCCCGTCTGCCAATCTGTAGATATGGTCAAGATAATGTTTTCTAGGATTTAGCCCCACCATAATTTAACCAAGGCTTGAGTTCCATCATTACCATAACCAGCATTAATCAGTTCATTATATAACCTAGTCGCTTCCCTTGTCATTGGCACCTTGATCCCCATCTTTTGCGCTTCTTCGAGTGCAATTCGTAAGTCTTTAAGAAAGTGCTTAGCAAAGAATCCAGGAGTGTAATCGCCCTTTAAAATTCGTGGGCCATAAATGCCAAGGCTAAAGTTCTCGGCTGCGCCCGATTGAAGTGTTTTCATTACCTCTCGGAGATTCAGTTGAGCAGCCTTTGCGTAAACCAACGCTTCGCTCATTCCTAACATTGTTCCCGCAATCATAATCTGGTTAGCCATCTTAGCATTCTGCCCACTTCCTGCGTCACCGAAATACTGAACCGAGGATGAGAATTGCTCGAATAACGGTTGTAACGTGTTAAGGTCTTCTTTTTGACCACCCACCATTGCTGTAAGTGTACCCTTCTTCGCCCCAATATCACCGCCAGAAACTGGTGTATCTAAAACATGAACTCCTTGTTTAGCCCCTTCTTCGGCAATTTTCTTTGCCAATGAAGGCTTACTAGTCGTCATATCGACAAGGTATTGGCCCGCATGAACATTAGTTAAAATTCCGTTCTCGCCAAAATATAATTCTTCAACATCTGTCGGAAAGCCAACCATCGTAAAGACAACATCTGATTGCTTTGTCAACTCAGCTGGCGTATCATACCACTGAGCGCCATTCTCCATCACCGCTACTGCATGAGATTTTGTTCGGTTATATACTCCTACTTCCTGATGCTTAAGAAGGTTATTAATAATTCCGGTACCCATTACCCCTGTACCAATAAAACCAATTTTCATCGTCTCACTCCTTATAACATTACTTATCTAATATTATACAAATAAGTTCCCAGTGTTTGTAATTCAATACTGAGAACTTATTTTAGTTTATTCTAATGTAGTGGTTCTTTTAACGTGAAAACATTCAATGCAGGAGAACACTAAGTAAAGTGCAAAAAATTAATTGAATAGCCATTAAACCTAAATAAAAACATCCATTTTTATTGTTCAAATAAAATATGAATTTTCTCCGAAGATACTGTTTCTTTTCGGTGTATTTTTTCGAAAGCTAACACATTACTATCTCCTCGATTTGCAATCTCCCTTCCATAATATAGTGCTTACAGCATAAATTACAATCCTAAAAACGGTAACATAATTAAAACTAATAGTCTCAACCACGTTACCGTTTTTTGATTAAATTGCCTTTATTCATAACTAATCCCAACTTTTTGGGCCATTTGCCGAACATTCTTTGCTTGCTTATGACTATTCAAATACTTAATTAGATCTTGTTGAGAAATAGTTTCAACCGGATTATAAACATTACCTGTATGTGGTGCATTTGGTACACCGAATTCATAAATATTTATGCTACCATCCTGATTAATTGTGTACGCGGAATAAACAACTTCTCTGTTACTATCCTTACTATTAAAAGCAACGTAAACAGTTCCGCTTCCCTTCGCAGACAGATAATTTACAATATCTGGTTCCGTCGTTTCTCTAATCAAGATACTCTCACCCGAATTGTTAACAACATCCCGCCACTTCGAAATATTCTTCTGAGCAGCATAGGTAGCAACTGCGGCAGCGAGTTCGTTGGGTGCCATACTAGCTTTTAACTGTACTCCATTACTCTCCTTTGTAACATTAGCGTTATCCTTTTTAGATTGGGAGTTCTTAATAGTCTTCTTGTTTTCAGTCTTCTTTAATCCAGAAGACTTTTTAACAGAACTCTTACTTGAGTTATTTGAAGGCTCAGCATCACTAGACGAAGATTCAGCAATCGTCTTCGTTGTTTGCTGAATATTTTGTTGAGCTTCAGTCTGCTCTTGATGATTATTAAAAATATAGCTTCCTCCAGCAATAATCGCTAGAGCAGCAACAATAACCATTTCATTTTTATGACGAATCTTACTTTTAATTTGCTTTTGTTGTCGCTGATCATAAAAAGAACTCATTTCACCACGACTAAAATCATATCCACAAGATGGACAAATCTGTTCCTCATTTGGCACCTTTTTCCCACACCATGGACACTTTTTCATTCATTATCCCCCCAATCTTAAGTTACTTCATCAATCATATTATAACCCCAAATGCACAGAAAATGAATTTATTGTAATCAAACTCACTTCTCGTTCAACAATTCTTCTTTTGCTGAATCTAATTTAGCCGCTTCTTCTGAAGATAACTTAGGATAAGCCAATGGTAATTTTTCAATTTCCTTAGTTAAAATATCCGAAACAATTAACCGTGAATACCACTTATCATCTGCGGGAACAACGTACCACGGGTTCTTCTTGGTTGCGGTCGCATTAATTGCCTTTTCGTATGCCTTTTGGTACTGATCCCAATATTGACGTTCACGAATATCAGATGAAGAAAACTTCCAGTGCTTCTTAGGAAGGTTAATTCGTCGCAAGAAGCGCTTCTTTTGCTCTTCCTTTGAAATATGAAGGAAGAACTTAAAGATCACAAATCCATTTCGTGAGAGGTACCTTTCGTAATCCCGAATATCATGGTAACGTTCATTAAAGAAATGACTATCAACATCACTCAAAGAATCAATTCCCGGTAAATCAGCATTTAAAACAATTTCTGGATGAACACGTGAAACGAGGACATCCTCATAATATGAACGATTAAAAACACCAATTTCCCCTCGGGACGGCAATTCCTCATTAATCCGCCAAAGGTAATCATGACGGAGTTCTGTTGACGTCGGTTGTTCAAAATTAGCGACCTTAAAGCCTATTGGATCTACACCAGAGAAAATATGAGCAATCATACTATCCTTACCAGCTGCGTCTAATGCTTGAAAAACTACAAGGATCCCATATTTATGCCGTGCATACATCATCTTTTGCGCATGGCGAATATGATGAAGATTTTCTTCAATTTGTTTCTTAATTCCATCTAATTTGTTAGCGCTGTCCTTAACTTTAGTTGGCGCTTTTTTTATATCAAAATCATCACCTGTATACTTATAATCCATTCTTTCGGCCTCCAGACTCAATTACTATCTTCATTCTAGCACTACCGTTACGATTACTAACAGATTCAGCCTTGGATATCGAGCCGACGATAAATTCAACCAACAAAAAGACAATTGTAAACCAATACAGGGATCAATAATTAACATCTAATATATAAAAGAAGATAGCACCCGTTGAATAGCGCCAATATCTAGGTTAATAATTATTATATGATATCAAAAAAGCTGGCAAGAAATGATGCTTCTTACCAGCCTTTTTAATACTATGTGGAGTTTATTTGACCTATTTTACCAAGGGAAACAAGTCAAGAATGTTGCAAAGCTAAAGAAGATTCCTGGAAAATTGGCCCAGAACACTGGCCAGTCACGATCCTCCTTAAAGAATGCATAGATACTCCAAAGAGTACAGTTAACACCTGCAACAAACGGTTGAAGCGGTGCACAATAATTTCCATGCAGGTTATTGTAAATCTGTGCAACGTAAGAAACATACATTAAAATAGCAATTATACTGGCAATCCGTCCTAACCAGTTAATAAACGTTGATTCTTTCATTCTCTCTCGTTCCCCTTCTCATAAAATAAATTTTCTATACCTAATCAATGAAAGCTCAAATTTGGAAAGACATGCTTGTCCACGCCAAATGGTGAAAAAGCCTCAGAAAAAGATTTGAAATAAGATGTAGAAAATACGCTTACCCTAACAACATAACTTAGGCATCTTCGCCGGCAACCTTAACAATTGCTTTTGAAATATTACCTAACTTACCACTAACAAAGTCTTCAACGTGAGCGAAGTCCAAAACATTAGAAATTAATGGTAATGGATCAACGTCACCGGATTGAAGTAAGGCAATCGAATCTTCGAAAGTGTACGGGTTGATGAAGGTTCCTTGAATCGTTAATTGCTTTTGGTAAACCTTGTAAGTATTTACCTTAAATTCTGAATCAGGGTTACCAACACCAAACATTAATACTTGACCACCACGGCGAGCAGCTTCAACGGCTTGTTCCTGAGTCTTTGGTAAACCAACAGCTTCAACTACAATGTCGTATGAATCCTGCTTTACTTCTTCTGGGTGAGTCATGTTATTAATGGTCTTAAAACCGAAGTGCTTCCGGTTATTTTCAAGCTTTTCGTCAACGGTTCCGGCAAGAGTAACTTCACGAACACCGCGAGCCTTCAAGATTTGAGCAATTAGTTGACCTTCAAAGCCATCACCAATAATCAATGCGTTTTGGTATGGGTGAGTAGTTAGTAAGTCAACAGCGTGCATTGCACATGAAATTGGTTCAATTACGGCTGCAGCTTCAAGTGAAACATTGTCAGGAACATGATAAACAACTTCTTCTGGAGCAGTAAAGTATTCTTCAAAGCCACCGTCACGGGTAACACCAACGGCATCAAGGTGTTCACAAAGTTCTGGACGGGATGTTCGGCAATAGAAACACTTGTGACAATAGATGTTTGGATCGACGCTAACCCGATCACCAACTTTAAAGTCTTCAACTTCACTACCAACAGCAGCAACTACACCAGAGTTTTCGTGTCCTAATACAATTGGTGGAACAGCATCAGCTGAACCAGGAAGGCCATTATACAAAGCCTTATCGGTTCCACAAATACCAGCCCAGGCAGTGTGAACTAAAACTTCATTAGGCTTAACTTCTGGCTTCTTGTAGTTGTCATCAATTTCTAACTTTTTCTTACCAGTCATTACTAAAGCTTTCATCAGATATTCCTCCTACACTAACAAGGTGATTAGGATCGATCTGAACCAAGGGATAAGACCTTTAGTGGGGATTAATCCTTAACAACTTCACAAAATTCAATGGTTTCATCGTTTGGGCCAACAATGTTAAAGAACTTAATTCCATGCTTCCAGAAGTCAAGGTGTTGAACTTCGTCTTCCTTAACATTGAATCCTTCTTTTTTAGCGGCCTTAAATGCACCATCTGCGTCTTCAACGTTTAATGAGATATGGTTAATTGCACCAGTCCTGCGGACAGCACCATCACCATCCCAAATCTCTAACATCAAGTGACCAACCTTCATGAATACCACTTGGTGTCCTTGGTCATCAGTATCGAATTGACCTTGCTTCTTGAAACCTAACTTTTCCCAGAAAGCAATTGTCTTCTTCAAGTCATCAGTTGGGATCCCAACGTGGGCCAAATCGTCATAGTAACCTGCTAAACTCTTGTTAAATGCCATAAGTCTCACCTCCTTTAAATGATTATTCTAATTTACTAAATTATGGATATATTTTTGATAAAGGTCGTTTGAGCAGACAGCACGCTAAAGTTAATGTTCTAGGTAGCTTCCTTTGTCAGGAGAAATTGCTAGTCTTTTGGAAAATCTTTGAGCGAAGACACTCTCTAATTTGTTGCTGCCTTTAATGCAAGGGCAAAGTCACCAATGGTAGCGGAACCATTGTGTTGAGCTAACGGCATGGTAATGTACTTATCAAGGTCACCAACTTCAACATAACCATTAAGAAGTTTCTTGAATTCACGGCGAACCTTCTTCAAGAATTCTTCACTAACAACACCACCACCAAAGACAATTTGTCCTGGGCGGAACATCAGGGTTGCGTCAACAGCAGCTTGGGCAACATAGTAAGCCATGATGTCCCAAACGTGATCAGTCAACGGAACGTCTTTACCCTTCCTGCCTAAACGTGCTTCAAATGTTGGACCACTAACTAGTCCTTCAAGACAGTCGCCATGGAATGGGCAAATTCCCTTAAAGTCAAGGTCGTCAGGGTGCCGTTTTAATCGAATATGTCCCATTTCGGGGTGCCCCAATTCACCAACAAATTTACCATCAATTACAGCACCGGCACCGACACCAGTTCCGATTGTGTAGTAAACAAGTGAATTAATCTGCTTATTAAACAGAGTTGAAAGAACATATTCACCATATGCCGATCCATTAACATCCGTTGTCCAAGCAACTGGAATATTGAAGTGTTTCTTAAATAGGCCGACAAAATCAGTATCTTGCCACCCCTTCTTCGGAGTATTAGTAATGTAGCCATACTTTGGCGAACTTTTCCGAATCTCGATTGGTCCGAATGAAGCGATAGCAATGGCGCTTAAATCATCTTTATATTGTTCAAACCATTCGATACACTTTTGAATCGTTTCTTCAGGAGTCGTTGTGGGAATATGAATCGAATCTTGAACTTGGTAGTTAATATTACCAACGGCACAAACAAATTTTGTTCCACCAGCTTCAATGCTTCCTAATAACATAGCAATCCCTCCTTACTTATCCTCGTCCATTTCCGCCCGCAACTTCTTGCCGACTTCTTCGTATCCTGGTTTGCCGAGAAGTCCAAACATGTTTACCTTATATGCTTCAACCCCTGGTTGATTAAATGGGTTAATCCCGTTGAGGTAACCAGATATTGCTATCGCCACTTCAAAGAAGTAGATCAGGTAACCCAGCGTGTATTCATTTTCTTCTGGAATGTGAACCGTCATTACCGGAACGCCACCTGCAGTATGAGCGGCGACTACCGCTTCGTAAGCCTTAGTGTTCGCAAAGTCCATCGTCTTGCCTTCCAAGTAACCTAACCCATCCAGATTATCTGGTTCGCTTGGGATTTCCACGTCATAGTTGGGCTTATCGAGCTTAACCACGGTTTCCATCAAGAAACGGCGACCTTCTTGGATGTATTGACCCAAAGAGTGTAAGTCCGTAGTGAAGTTAGCACTGGATGGGTAAATGCCCTTGTGATCCTTCCCTTCGGATTCACCAGCTAATTGCTTCCACCATTCGGCAAACATGGTCATGTTTGGTTCATAGTTTTCAAGCAATTCAGTTTCGTAGCCCTTCCGGTAAAGGATGTTCCGATAGGCTGCGTATTGGTAAGCCTCGTTGTTTTCCAACTTTGGATCAGTGTAGTCCTTTTCCGCTTGAGCTGCACCAGCCATTAATTGATCGATATCCCCGCCCGAAACGGCAATTGGCAACAGACCAACTGGTGAGAGGACCGAGTAACGACCACCGATACCGTCTTGAATAACGAAACTTTCGTACCCATGGGCATCCGCTTCGGTCTTCAAAGCCCCCTTAGCCTTATCCGTAGTAGCGTAGATCCGCTGATTAGCTTCTTCTTCACCGTACTTCTTGATTAAGAGGTTCTTGAAAATCCGGAAAGCAATTGAAGGTTCAGTCGTGGTTCCAGACTTGGAAACAATATTCACAGAGAAATCCTTATCTCCAATCAATTCAATCAAGTCATGAACGTAAGTCGAACTCAAAGAGTTACCAGCAAACAGAACCAGAGGGAACTTCCGATCAGCTGCCTTTTGAGCTTGGTAGAAGGTATTGTGTAAGAAATCAATGGCCATTCGTGCTCCAAGGTAAGATCCCCCAATCCCGATAACAACTAGGATGTCAGA
>NZ_JACIUZ010000031.1 GCF_014145505.1 Limosilactobacillus fastidiosus | reverse complement strand
AATCATAACCACCCGTGAAACGGGTGGTTTGTTCTTCGGCTAAAAGCCGATAAGAGAAGCCAGCGTCTCAAGGCGCTGGCTTTTCCTTCGTCCAAGCCAAAATGCTCTGACTACTTCGCTACTGCTTTAAGCAGTGTTAGTATTACTTCACCTTACCCTTAAAAGGGTCCGAGTATTCTATCGTTGTTAATTTATCGACTACCATATCATGTTTCTCTTGATCACGAATATATTTCTTGATGGTGGACTCATTTAATCCTACTGTGCTGACATAATAACCTTCTGCCCAAAAATGTCGATTGCCAAATTTATACTTTAAATTGGCATGATGATCAAACATCATCAATGCACTTTTTCCTTTCAAATATCCCATAAATTGCGAAACGCTTAACTTCGGTGGAATACTTACTAATAAGTGAACATGATCAGGCATCAAATGTCCTTCAATAATCTTTACTCCTTTATACTGACATAGTAATCTAATATAATCTCGTAAATCTTTCCGATATTGATTGTAAATTATTTTCCGTCTATACTTTGGAATGAATACGATGTGATACTTACATAACCACTTCGTATGGGCTAAACTATTTAGTTTATTAGCCATATTAATTAAACCTCTTTTCCCTTATTTGATTTTGGCTTGAACACCTACATCTTAAGGCAAAAGAGGTCTTTATTTATATAATCTTATCCCCCACCCGCAAAGCAGGTGGTTTTTTGTTTCGCATACTCACTCCGTTCGCATGCTCAACTAGGCCTAAAGGCATTAATAAAAAAAGACTGGAAATTATCCAGTCTTTTTCTACTTATTCTGCATCTTCTGGTAATTGGCCAGCTTCATAAATATCCGCAACATCATCATTAGCCGTCAATTCATCAATAAGGTGGCTATATTGTTTAACCTTATCTTCTGGAACCGCAGTCCGATTTTGTGGAATCATGGTAACTTCAGCAGTATCAAGTTCATAGTCCTTATCCTGTAAGGCATCACGAACACTGGTCATATTACTTGGATCAGTGAAAATTTGGAACTTTTCTTCAGTTGCCTTCATATCATCAGCACCGGCATCAAGTGCATCCATCAACATGTCATCTTCACTCTTGTCAAGGCCATCGCGAAGAATTTCAATTAATCCCTTCCGATCAAACATGTATGAAACTGAACCACTAGCGCCAAGTGAACCACCTGCATGAGTAAATGCTGAACGTACCGCTGCAGCAGTCCGGTTCTTGTTATCCGTCAAAGCAGATACCATTACTGCAACACCACCCGGTGCATAACCTTCGTAGGTAACTTCTTCGAATTTTGCACCACCGATACCAGAAGCCTTAGCAATTGCCCGATCAATGTTCTTCTTTGGCATGTTTGCAGCGTGAGCCTTATCAATTACCAACCGTAATTGGGCGTTATTCGCTGGATCAGGGTCACCTGCTTTAGCTGCTTGGTACAAATCACGTGAAATCTTTTGGAAAATCTTACCACGCTTAGCATCTTGGGCGTTCTTCCGTCCCTGAATGTTATGCCATTTTGAATGTCCTGACATTACTGACTCCTCTTTTCTTAATTAATGTGATAAACAGGTAGATCTTAGCAGATCTCCTCTTAAAATTCAAGGTCACCGTTTTTTTAGAAATCTGCTAACTATTCTCCAGATAAACAAGAGGAGGGTTAATACTAAAAGGAATAACCAATAATTTAACGTTTGAGCATGAAAATCAGTACTCAACTGTGCTGTTAAGGAACTATAGTCTGGGTATCGCTTTCCAGCTTGAATAATCAATTGACTAAAGATAATTACTAACACATAAACAATGATTACACTCCATAAGCCAATCCATGAAAATACGCGACTAAAGTTCTTTTTCAAAATTGCGATCAACATCATTAACCCTAACCCAATTAATGAGATCACCATTACCAAATGGGCGACATTTTTAGCAATTGAGATAGCATTGGCAATTTGCTTAACTTCCGGAGTGTTTAGCTGGCTATTTACAGCACCAGAAATTTCACTACCAATACCTGAAGTTATTGAATTAGGAAGCTCAACTCCATACTGTTCGGCAGCTTGAGAAGCAGATTGATTAATCCCACCTAATACTGGTTGTAAGTTCAGGTCAATCTCTTGACCAGAATAAACCTGGTTAACCGCTTGAGTAATTAACTTATTTGCTTCTTTGTCGGAGATGGCAGCTGTCGATATTCCATACTGCGAAAGATTGTTATCTACAGTGTCCATTATCATCGAAGATAAATTAGTATGAGTAATCTCGTGGTCTACAAAACGGGTACTGAGAAGCGTTTGGTTAAAAGTTACGGCAACCATTAACAGGACAACCAGAAGTACTCCCCAAATAATAAATAAAGGATGGTGCCGTGGTCGCTCTTGCTTTTTATTTGTCTTCTCTTGTTGATTCTGTTTACGACGAACTTCACTCCGCTTTTCCACAATCTTACTTTCCCCGACGAGTTGATTGCCGTTCAACGATTCCATGATTGAGAATAACGTCATTGCTACTGTCAATTTCGCCATCCATCATCTTGGTCAATAACCGCATTGAAATTGCTCCAATATCATAAAGTGGTTGAGTAATTGAGGTTAACGTTGGGCGAGTAATTTTAGCATATGTCGTATCATTTGAAGTAATAATTTCAAAATCTGCTGGGACTTTAATATTATTATCCGTTAAACCATTCAAAAGTCCTGCAGCTAAATCATCATCACTAACATAAGCTGCTTTAATCCCTTGTTCCATTAAGTGGTTAGCCTGTTCGTAAGCCCGGTTGTAGTCGCCATTCGTTTCAATTACGTATTTAGATTCAAATGGGATGTTATGCTCAACTAATGCTTCTTTGTAACCAGCCAACCGGTACTTAGAATTAATAGAATAGTCAAGTGAACTAACAACAAATGCCACCCGCTCATTATTATGATCTAACAAATAATTAGTTGCTTCTTTAGCAGCATTTTGATAGTCAATTCGAACTGTTGCCAGTTTATCATCGTTAACAATTGAACCAGCAACAACAACTGGCGTATTTGAAGCAGCAAATTCTTGTTGTAACTCCGTTGACATATCATGACCCATGAAAATAATTCCATCCACCTGCTTTGCTAGCAAGCCACGAGCAACTTTCAAAATCTTGTCATCATTAAAATCAGAGTTAGCCAAAATAATATTGTACTTATACATAGTTGCAATATCATCAATTCCTAAAGCTAATTCAGCAAAGTAAGGATTGGTAACACTTGGAATAATAACCCCAACTGTTGTTGTCTTCTTTGAAGCCAATCCACGGGCAACAGCATTCGGTCGATAGTTTAATTTTTTTATAACATCAAGCACTTTTTGACGAGTCTCTGGTTTAACGTTAGGATTACCGTTTACAACTCGTGAAACCGTAGCCATCGAAACTCGTGCTTCACGTGCAACAGTATAAATAGTAACTGCTTGTTTTTCCATATTGATAGCCCTTTCTTTATTGTTATTATCTGTTTTCATATTTTTTCATAACCACACTAATATATCAGATCAATATGCATTTGGCAAACGTTATCATCAAATAAATTTTGGGTATAAAAAAGACTGATAATATCCCTTCTTGATATCATCAGTCTTAATCGTGTTTATAGTCACTTTAATTTTCATTGATCTAGAATATTAACTATTCCTTATCATCTTTGACTTCTTTTGCTGAATCTGTTTTTTCATCTTGATCAGCAGTTGAATCTGAATCTTCTGATTCATCAGTTGCATCAATGATAATGTCTGGATCAGTGTTTTTAGTGAGTTGTTGCCGAATTTCAGCAGTTTCTTTATCAAAGTCATCGTTGGTAAAGTGATCAACGACACGACTTGCCTTATCCTTAACCTTGTCTGCAGTTTTAGTAAAGCGACTACTCAAATTACTGAGTTTCTCACTAGCATCATGCTCAGCTAGCTTTTCATCAATAATATCAAGAGCATTTAAAGCGTAATCAGTTGAGGCATCTGCAACCTCAGTCACACATGAATCAACGTTCTTCTTAATACTGTTCTTCTGCTTATCGGACAAACACTTCCAAGCAACATACGTAGCGGCGCCACCAAGAATGGTTCCTAACAATAAATTCTTACTCATTATTCATCCATCTCCTTTGCCTTCTTTGCTTGCCGGTGTTGACGTAACTTTCGCCAAGCACCCATTACCACGGCCTGCGTTACAAACTTAGTAAATCCAGAAAATCTGCTTTGACGTTCCTCATGCCGTTCAACAAAGTTATTTACTGCTTCGTTGACATTTGAAACGCTCTGACCAACATCGGCAACAGCTTTAACTGCTGGATCAAGTTCAATCGACTTCTTATTAAGGTCTTCTAACAAACTATTAGTATTTCCTAACAGCTTCTCTGTTTCCTTGCTTAAGGTATCAACATCACTCGACAATACCTTAACTGATTCATTAGTCTCCTTTAGCATTTTACTTACTTGACTAAGTGAAATACAAGCAAAAATAACCAGAATAACAAATGCAATCGCTGCAATGAGGCCGGCTAATTCACCAATTGTCATTATTAGTATTAATCCCCTTCCTCTTAAAAAATCTCGATAATTCTACCCACATTAATAGAATAGCACACCTAACTCCTATTCGACAATTGATCCAATGGCTTGTACAATAAAATAAGTAATTTTTAAGGAGGAAATCTATGAATTCGGCGCTTAACAAGCAAGTTCAACAAGTTACAAAAGTCTTTACAGACTTATCATGGCACGAAATTTCACAACATATTTTTAGTCGTTTACTACTTATAATGGCAACCATCTTACTGTTCTTCATCTTACTCTGGCTAGGAAGGTTAATAATTGATCACCTTTTTGCCGAATCAAACCATGTTAAATTTCTAAAATCAAGTAATCGAATTGCAACGATCCATGCCTTGACATTAAATATTTATCGCTATACCTGCTACTTTTTCTTACTCTACGCAATTTTATCAGAAATTGGGGTTCCAGTTGGAACATTAATTGCCGGTGCTGGAATTTTTAGTATTGCTTTAGGATTAGGTGCCCAAGGATTTGTTAGCGATGTGGTTACTGGCTTTTTCATCCTTCTTGAACAGCAACTTGATGTGGGAGATGTTGTAGAAGTAGATTCAATCAAAGGAACTGTTACTACCTTAGGATTACGAACAACCCAAATTACAAGTAGTGACGGAACACTTAACTATATTCCTAATCGTAACATTACAACTGTTCAAAATTTTTCTCGAAATAATATGGTAGCTAATGTTGATATTCGTATTTCCGCTAAAGCTCCTCTTGAGAAAATCGCTAATGTTATTAGCGAAGAAAATAAAAAATTAGTGGCTAACATCTCTGAACTTCGGTCCACACCAATAATTGTTGGCCCAGTTAATGTTGGTGGTCAATTAGTCTTCCGAGTAACAATTACCACTCAAAATGGTGCTCAAGATAAAATTGCAAGTCAATTTCTTTCTGACTACTTAAAGGCATTACGTAAAGATAACATTCCCCTTGGCTGGGATAACAATCCAATCACCCAACAACAAAATTAAAACACGAGAGTAGTGATTTTTTCACTGCTCTCGTGTTTTTCTTCATAGCTTATTTATCTTTAGATATTACTTTATAATTCTTACCCAATTCATAGCAAGTGTAACTAACTTCAACGGTTCCCGTCATGTTACAATTCTATAAAATTGATCTTGATGATTAACAACAGCTAGAAATCATCAGTTGGCCACGCTTCGTTTAAGAACGGTTAAATTCAAAATGTAACTCAGGAATGGGAACACAATTGCGATTATAGTAATCAATAATAAATTGCTGCTCCGTAACCTCTATAATTGCAAGCGTCCCCCCAATTCGTGAATATTCTCCACGGGGCAAGCTAATGCTGCCTGGATTAATAAATAGAATTCCAGATTCCATTGATACCGCTAATTGATGAGTATGTCCATAGCAAACTACTTGTTCATCAAGTGACTCAGCTTTAAGCATTAATGGTGTTAATGAATAATTAACCTTATCATGATCACCATGAACTACTAAAAATTTCACCCCATCAACAATTAGCTGCAACTGTACTGGGTAATCTAATCCCCAATCATTATTCCCCTTAACTGTTTTAAAGCCAGCCATGGTTTCAGAATTATTTTGTAATTCTGAGTCACCACAATGAATAAGAACGTCTACTTGGTTAGCAAACTTCTCCTGGACAGCCTCGAGAACTTTATCATCCCCGTGATTATCACTTACAATTAATGCCTTCATTATTTATTCCACCATTCTGCAAAGTGCTTCATAAATTCTCCTAATGCTTGACCACGATGACTAATTGAATTCTTTTGTTCAGCAGTTAATTCTGCCATTGAACTTCCGAATTGTTCAACATAAAATAACGGGTCATAGCCAAAGCCGTTTTTACCGCGAGGACTAGTCAAAATCCGACCATCAACTTGACCGTTTGCAACTAACTTTGCACCATCCGGCTTTAACGCTACAATCGTGGTATGAAAATGAGCCGTTCTTTGCTCTGTAACCACTCCGGATAAGTCTCGAAGCAGTTTAGCATTGTTTGCTTGATCATTATGATCACCGGCATACCGCGCCGAATGAACTCCGGGCGCACCATTTAATGCATCAACCATTAACCCAGAATCATCCGCCATTACCGGAATACCAAGTTTTTTCATTACAGTCTTTGCCTTAATCGTAGCATTTTCTAAAAAACTTGTCCCATTTTCGTTAATTTCAATTGGCTGTGAAAAGTCGGCAAGCGTTTTTACATCAATCTTATAAGGGGCCAACATTTCCCGATATTCACGTGCCTTTCCCTGATTTTTTGTCGCAATTACTAGAGTATCCATTAGTTATCTCCTTTTAAAATTAAGTTACTACAACTATCATAATGACCTTGAAGCCACTTATCAGCACCAGCAATTAAATCGTCACGATTACCAGTTGAATATAATTGATAGCTAGCAGGTTGATTGCTCAATAACTGCTTTTCCGTTAACATTTTCTTTACTTGGTTAACAGTTTCCAAGGCTGGATCAATCAACTCGACATCAGGACCTAACTTTTGTTTAATTTCATTCGTAAGGAATGGGAAATGAGTGCATCCTAAGATTAATGCATCAATTGGCTGTTGACCAAAAGAATCTAATTGTTTATCGACCGCCCTTTGTGCTTCAGCAGTTCCCGTTTTCCCATGCTCAACAATTGTCACTAATAGTTGAGTGGCTTTACTGATTACTTTAACATCCGGATTTAGCTTTTGTAGTTCCCGAACATAAGCCCCATCCTTAGTAGTCGAATTGGTAGCGATTACGCCAATCCGTTTCGCCTTACTTTCAATCGCAGCAGTAGCTCCAGGATTAATAACTCCAATAACCGGAATTGATAATTTTTTTTGAATAGTCGGTAATGCTGCTGCCGTAGCGGTATTACAAGCAATTACCATTAATTTAACTGGTTGGGCCTCTAAGAAGCGACCAATTCTTAAAACTAATTGACGAATCAGTTCTTGTGGCTTAGTACCGTATGGAAAATGTCCTTCATCACCAACAAAAACAACTGATTCATTAGGTAGTTCTCGTTGAATTACTCGAACAACCGAGAGACCACCTAATCCTGAATCCATAACTCCAATTGGTCGATTATTCATTCTATGCACCCCACTTTTAAAATCCTTGAAACTACATTATTTAATCTTTTCAATTTTTTTTCAAGTTTTCGGGTAAAATTCCCGTTTTTTTCCTAAATATTCAGTATAATGGTATTGATTTTGCAAAAGGAGTATTAATTTAATGAGCCAAAAGTTATACGATTCATTGTTAAACAGCAAACGTGGCCTAATGAACGGTAGTCTTCGTGATGTCATCTTACCAGCGATTCTTGGTAAAGAGGCAGACGAGATGCTCTATTGGGTCGGTAAAGATATTGCCAGAAAATTTCCCGTTGGCTCACTTGAGGATCTACAATTAATTACTAGACAACTTGGCTTTGGTAATCTTTCATTACAAAAGAAAACGACCACTAGTCAATTATGGAAACTAGGTGGTCAAAGAGTTAAAGAACGAATTGAACAAAATGGTGAACAAACATCTTTTGGCCTTGAAATAGGATTTATCGCCCAAGAAATTGAGTTTCAATTAATGACCGTTGCCGAAGCGAAAATTAGTGAATTAAAAAAAGATTGTGTATTTATTGAAGTAAAAAATGATCCGCAAAATGAGGCGGATAGTGAACGAACCGAATTAGTAACGTTTCTTGATCTTCATAATCAACGGCCAAAAAAAACGAAAAAACAAAATAAATAATAAAAAAGGATTTGGAATAATTTCCAAGTCCTTTTTTTGATCTAATCATTTTCGTATTGTTCCAGCAATTGTTTCAATTGTTCTTTTGAATGATAGCCAACAATTTTATCAACTACCTGACCATCCTTTTTAATCAATAAGGTTGGAATACTCATAATTTGAAATTCTTGAGGAACTTCACGATTCTGATCAACATCCATCTTAGTAAAATGAACATTAGGCATTTCTTCAGATAAGTTTTCAATTACTGGCGATTGCATTCGACAAGGGCCACACCAGGTTGCCCAAAAGTCAGTTAAACTTAATCCAGTAGCAGTATCTTGTTCAAAGGTTTGATCAGTTGTTACTTTAACAGTCATATCAAATTCCTCCTCAATTAATTTATCCATAGTGTAGCAAAATCTAGGTTACTTGTCAGATAATATGCTTACTTTTCAAAAGCACTTTATAAATTAACTATTGTTGCCCCATCACCACCATTATTTGGTGCCGCATAGTCAAAGGATTTTACACGTGGATTAGAACTAAGGTATTCTCGGGTTCCTTTCCGTAAAGCTCCCGTCCCCTTACCGTGGATAATCGTTACACTCGAAAGGTTATTTAACAATGCATGGTCAATAAAAGCTGATAATTCACTCATTGCCTGTTCATAGCGGTGTCCCCTAAGATCAAGTTGGGCACTGGTATGACGGGTTTGCGTTGTTCGAATTCCAGAACTAACTTTTTCTCTTGCTCGTTCTTCCTTTCTTAACTGCTTGTGACTAATTTTTTCAAGATCATTTTCGTCAATTTCCATCCGAAGAATTCCAATTTGGACTTCCCACTTATGCTTACCGCGCTTCGATAGCAATTCTCCTTGTTGGCCATAAGACTTAACAAGAACTGCATCCCCAACATGAAAGTCATGTTTTGCTTTTGCTCGGCGTAATACCGCATTTCTCTTTAGACGAGGATCTTCTTGGTGAAGAGCATTTAATGCCCCCTGCGCATCAATTAGTTCATGTTCTTTAACATTACCAGCTTGACTTATTTCTAACTGACGCAAGTGATGAATTATCCGGTCTGCTTTCTTCTTGGCTACCGATACCTCATGATTAGCCTCATTCCGGGCCTTTGCCAATAACGAATCACGTTGTTCGTTAAACCGGTCTAATTTTATCGTTAATTCGTCTTGCTTTTTCTGGTTTACGACTAGTAACTTCTGCAACCGTTCTTTTTCCTCGCGGGCAGCCTTTCGTTGCTCCACTAACTCCCCAATCATTTGGTTAAGATCCTGACTATCTTCACTCACTAAGGACTTCGCTTCCGTGATAATTGTTTCATTAATTCCTAGTCGTTGAGCGATTTCTACCCCATTAGAACGTCCCGGAATGCCTAAAAGCAAATGATAAGTTGGCTTAAGGGTTTCCTGATCAAATTCCATGCTAGCATTAATCGTTTTTGGCCGCTCATAACCATAAATCTTTAATTCAGGATAGTGAGTTGTTACTACCACTGTACTATCCTTACTAGCAATATAATCTAAAATTGACATCGCTAAAGCAGCTCCCTCTTTAGGATCTGTTCCAGCACCCAATTCATCAAGGAGAACTAAACTCCGGTCAGTAATTCGTTCAAGAATTGACTTCACATTTTCCATATGGCCAGAAAAAGTACTAAGATTTTGTTCAAGTGATTGTTCATCACCAATATCAGCATAGATATTATCAAAAACCGCAATAGTACTTCCCTCTTGGGCTGGAATAAATAAACCGGCCTGTCCCATCATCTGAATTAAGCCAAACGTTTTAAGGGTGATTGTCTTACCACCCGTGTTTGGACCAGTAATCACAATTGCCTTATACTCATCACCAATTTTTATGTCATTAGCAACAACTTTTTGTGGATCAATCATTGGGTGACGGGCTTGACGGATAATAACCCGGTTATCAGTACTTAATAATGGCAAACTATCTTGGTGATCCCGTGCATATCGTGCTTTGGCATTAATAAAGTCTAGGTGCCCTAAAATCTTCGCGTTTTCCTTAATTTCATCTTGGTAAGGAGAAATAAGCTTTGATAACTCGGCTAATACCTCTAAGATCGCCTGCTTTTCCTCTACTTGTGCTTGGCGAAGACGGTTATTGTATTCAACCACTGTTGCAGGCTCAATATATAACGTTTGCCCACTTGCACTTTGATCATGAACCACCCCGCCAAACTTATTCCGGTAACGAGCCAATACCGGAACAACGTAACGGTCATTCCGAACAGTTACAATCGCATCACTAAGATACTTAGCATTTTTTCCTTGAGTAAAACGCTCCATCTGGTGGTGAATCTCTGTTTCTGTTTTGGTAATTAAACGACGAATTCCATGAAGCTTAGTTGATGCTTCATCAGTAACCCGCCCATCAGGATCAATTGACTGAATTAGTCGCTTAGTTACCGAAGGAATTGTTATTAGCTGTTGAACTGCATCATTAATTACCCGCAGCTCAAACTTTTGTTGTTCCTTAAACTCTATAAAAAAGTTTTTAACACTCATACTCGTCTGAAGGACCTTAGTAATTTGTGCAAGCTCTGTTCCATTTAGATTAGCGTTAATCCGCAACCGCTTTAACTGGGGCTGAATATTTTTTAACTTTGGAATTGGAATACCACCTGTTAATCGTAAAATATCAGCACCATCTGTCGTTTCATTTAACCAATATTGAATTTGATCATAGTCAGCTGATGGTGTTAACGCTGCTAATTCTCGCTTTCCCGAGGCAGATACAAGGTAGCGTCCCAATTCATGCTTAATTTGATCAAATTCCATTGTTGAAATTGTTTTTTGATCCATACTTTTTCCTTTCTAACCTAAAAGATTAATAACCGTTTGAGTTAAAAATGGTGTTTCCTTAATTATTAGTTGGGCAATTTCCGAATTAGCTAGCTGGACTTGCCACCATTCTGCAGGATATAACTGAAATACCATAAGTACAATGAAGATAATTACATAACAAATGATCAGATCTATTGCCGCACCAATCCAACGATCAACTGTTCCTAAAATGGGTAATCTTGCTAACCATTTTAAACGACGCAATAGTATTCTAATAACTACCGTTAAAACCATAAAACTAATAATAAATGCAATTCCACGATAAAAGAATTGGTTAAGGTTTAAACTTGCGAGGCTTTCTCCTGAAATTACTGTACTATGATTAATCTCCGGAAAGATGTTCATTAACCATTTTCCAGTCACTGGGGCTAAATATTTAGCCCCAAAATAGCTAATAAAATATGTTAAAACAGAAATCACCATTGATAATAAGCCAATTCGGTAACCACGAATAGCACTTATTAGTAATAATAATAAAATAATAGTTGAAAGAATCAATTGCTTATCCCCTCTTTAAAATGGCAACACAAATCAAAAGACTGGGATCGTGACCTAGTCACATCCCAGCCTTTTCAGAATAAAGTCAAATTAAGCTTTAAAATTACCATCATTATCTAAGAAGGTATTTAAAACTTCTTCAACCATATCCCATTCTTTATCATCTTCAATTGGTACCAAATCTTCACCATCGCCATCTTGATTATTAGCAATAGCGTAGGCTTGAATATCCACTGAGTCGTCATTTTCTTGTTCAGCTGGATAAATGAAAATATATGATTTTCCCCAATCATCTGAATCAAAGGTAAAAAGCTCCTTAAAGAGTTGCTCATTACCATTTTCATCAATTAGGGTAATCATTTGTTCATCCGTACTTTCTTGCTTACTCATTAATTCTTACCTCATTTCAATCTTTGGACAAGTTTTCCGTGTCGATCTAAGTAGCTTTGTAAAATAAAAGTGGCCGCTACTTCATCAATAACTTTTTTCTGTTTAGCCCGAGATATATCAGCTTCCTCAACCAACATCCGGTGAGCTTCCACAGTTGTTAACCGTTCATCTTGAAAATCAATGGGAATTGAGGGGAAACGCTTCTTAAGCAACGCACCATAATGATGCGAAGCCTCAACACGTGGGCCCTCCGTATTATTCATGTTCTTGGGTAAACCAACCACAAATCCCGCAACTTGTTTTTGCTTGACGATTTCGGCAACCCGGTCAATTCCAAAGACTTCCTCGTCTTCATTAATAGGGATAATCTCAACTGCCTGAGCGGTCCATCCCAGTGGATCACTAACTGCAATTCCTACAGTCTTAGAACCGACATCTAACCCTAATAATCTCATTTGGTTTCCCCATTATTTTTAAGGTATGACCGAACTAACTCTTCAATAATTTCATCACGTTCATGTTGGCGGATTAAGTTCCGAGCATCATTTAAACGAGGAATATATGCCGGATCGCCTGAAAGAAGGTAGCCAACAATTTGGTTAATTGGGTTATATCCCTTTTCTTCTAGTGCTTCATAAACGGTCTTTAATGTTTGTTTAATATCTTCTTGGCTGTTTTGACCAAAATTAAAAAACATTGTCTTATCATTATTCCCTGACACACTTGTCACCTCCAGTGACTATTCATAGCTTAATTTTACTATAATCACCAACAAATCACAATTTATTATTATGAAAAACTGATCATGATCCAAACTTATTTCTCTAGTCAAAACACAATTATACAAATTGGGCTCCAAAGTACGGAAAATACCAACTCTGGAGCCCAAGTATTTATAAGGAACGTGAAAGTAAAGTTATAAATAACTCCCTCCATATTCCAATTTGAAACTTCACTATAATAATTCAATTAAAGTAAAAGTAAACTATTTTCGTTACTTATTTAAGTAATCAACCGCTTGTTTCAATGCATCCTGAATTCCTTCAGGCTTCTTTCCACCAGCTTGAGCAAGGTTTGGCCGACCACCACCGCCACCATTAATGGCAGGCGCAATCGCCTTAATAAGATCACCAGCCTTAAGGCCATCTTTAACCTTGCTATCACTAATAGCAACCAATAAGCTAGCCTTGCCATCGTTAGCAGTTCCTAAAACCAGAACATCAGAAAGATTCTTACTACGCCAGTTATCAGCCAATTGACGTAATTGACCCATTCCAGCAACCTGTACTTCAGCAGCAATTAAGCTTCCGCCTTGAGTCTTCTGAACATTTTCAAAGACACTATTAGCTTGTTGAGCGGCAATCTTCGCCTGAAGGGCTTCACTTTGCTTTTGTGCTTCTTTAAGGTCACTCTGTAATGCTTCTACTTGGTGAGGAACCTCTTTGATTTGGGCAACCTTCAAATCAGTAGCAACTTCATTAAGAAGATCGGCCCGATCTTGAAGGAACTTAAAAGCATCGCTTGAAGTTACGGCTTCAATCCGCCGAACACCAGCACCTACTCCTCCTTCAGAAACAATCTTAAAAAGACCAAGTTCATTTGTATTTTTGACATGGTCTCCACCACAGAATTCGGTGTTATAATCACCGATCTTTACGACCCGAACCTTATCACCGTACTTATCGGAGAAGAGTGCAATTGCTCCCATTTCCTTAGCAGAATCAATATCGGTTTCAACAGTCTTAACTGGAATTTCCTTCCAGATTTGTTCGTTAACCATTTGCTCAACTGCCTTAAGATCTTTAGCAGTAACTTGACCAAAGTGGTTAAAATCAAACCGTAAATAATGTGCCTCAACTAGTGAACCAGCTTGTTGAGTATGACCACCGAGAACGTTTCGAAGCGCTTGATCAAGCAAGTGAGTTGCCGTGTGATTCTTTTCAATCTTTAAGTGGCGAATCCGGTCAACAACGAGTTTATAACGAGCACCTTTCTTCAATGGCTCACTTAATTCAACTCGGTGAAGATTCTGTTGGTTAGGAGCATGTTGAACATCAACAACTCGACCGACTTTCTTCCCGTAATTATCAATAATGTCACCTGTATCAGCAACTTGACCACCCATTTCAGCATAGAATGGTGTCGTATCAAAGATTACTTCAATGTTCTTATCATCTGGTTGAGCTTCATCAGCTTGCTTGCCATCATGGGCCAACCCAATTACTTTAGCATTATCAACGGTTAAATTGGTATAACCAACATACTCGCTGTCTTCTTTGAAGTCAGTCCATAGATCAGTCTGAACCCCCATCCCGTTATCCATATCACGAGCATTCCGTGCCCGGTTTTGTTGCTCAGTCATTGCAGCTTGGAAGCCTTTTTCATCAACGTTTAATCCTTCATCACTGGCATATTCCTTAGTGAGTTCAATTGGAAAGCCGTAAGTATCGTAAAGTTTGAAAGCAGTCCGCCCATCAATTTCATTAGTACCATCTTGCTTAGCATTAGCAATCACATTATTTAGGAGGTTAAGCCCGCCATTTAAGGTTGCGCTAAAGCGATCTTCTTCAGATTTAATAACCGATGCAATGTAATCAGCATTTTCCAGAACATCTGGGTAGTAATCTTCCATTATCTTACCAACCGTTGGGACCATCTTGGCAAGGAATGGTTCGTCAATTCCCAGTTTCTTTCCAGCAACAACGGCCCGCCGAAGTAACCGCCGAATAACGTACCCTCGACCAACGTTTGAAGGAAGTGCACCATCCCCAATCGCAAAGGTAATCGTCCGAATATGATCAGCGATAATCTTGAATTGGATGTCGTCTTCCTTATTCTCAGCATATTTCTTATTACCACTAAACTCTTCAGCTTGTTTAATTAATGGCATAAAGAGGTCAGTTTCGAAGTTAGTTGGAGCATTTTCAAAGATCGAAACTACCCGCTCAAGGCCCATCCCGGTATCAATGTTCTTATGAGGAAGTGGTTCATATGTATCTTCAGGAGTATGGTTAAATTGACTGAATACAATGTTCCAAATTTCAAGATAACGTTCATTTTCGCCACCGGGGTAATTTTCTGGATCATCATCATCCAAATTATTAAATTCTTGACCCCGATCATAGAAAATTTCTGTATCTGGACCAGAAGGACCTTGACCAATATCCCAGAAATTATCTTCATCCGGGATCAAGTGATCCTTAGCTACACCAACCTCACGCCACTTATTATAGGCATCGTGATCTTTTGGATAGTAAGTAATATAAAGTCGTTCTGGATCAAAGCCAAACCAATCATCACTGGTTAATAATTCCCATGCCCATGGAATAACTTCGTTTTTAAAATAATCACCAACTGAAAAGTTACCAAGCATTTCAAACATGGTATGGTGACGAGCGGTTTTTCCAACATTTTCAATATCATTGGTCCGAATGCTCTTTTGCGAACTTGTCATCCGTGGATTTTCAGGAACAACTTTTCCGTCAAAGTACTTCTTCATTGTTGCAACACCGGAATTAATCCACAATAATGTTGGATCATTAACCGGGACAAGGGAAGCGCTTGGCATAATCTTGTGGCCGTGTTCTTCAAAGAACTTCAAGTACATCCGTCGTACTTGAGCACTATTCAGCTTCTTTAACTGCTTCATAATATCTCCCTTTCAAAAAACAAAATCCATCCTTGCTTCCAGAGACGCCGAACTGACGCGGTACCACTCTGATTGCAACGATGGATTTCGTTAACCTCTTATTTCTTACCCTAAGGCAAGTTCAATATCAAATTTTTCGTATGGGTAGCACCACTTAAACCTTCCCCAACTGTTACACCACCCCAGTTGTCTCTGCAATCCAAGATTTAAATGATATGTCCCAAACGAACCATATTATAACTAATTATGATTTCAAGATCAACGACTATTTCGTTCTCGCCGGTGTTGCCGTTGCCGGGCACGCTTAGCCTTACGAATTTTATGCCGCAATTCGAGTTTTCGTTTCTGTTGTTCATCTTCACGAATTGCCCGCTTAATCCGTTTCTTATAACCTGGTTTAACCTTTTTCTTTGTTTTCTTTACAAAGCCCTTCATCGTTGGGTCAAGTTTAGCTTGCCGTCGACTATAGTTTTGTCGCCGGTTACGGTCATGGGTGGTTACGATTCGTCCATGACGAATTTCCTTTGGTACAAACTTAATTCCCCGCTCTTCTAGCTTAGCAATTAAGTCATCTTCAGAAGGTGCATAAAGAGTAATTGCAGTACCGGTCATTCCATTTCGACCAGTCCGCCCAACACGGTGAATAAAGTACTCGAGATCACCAGGGATATCATCATTGATTACTAAAGAAACTCCATCAATATCAATTCCTCGTGCAGCTAAATCTGTAGCAACTACATATTGAAAATCGAGATCACGAATCTGACGCATCGTCCGTTTTCGACGCCGTGCCTCTAGTCCACCGTGAATCAAAGCAACTTTTAACCCTTGCTCACCTAAATAACGCGCAAGTTCAATTGCACGTTCCTTAGTATTAGCAAAGACTAATGCTAAGTAAGGTTCGCCCATCGTAAGTAATTGGTAAATCAACTGGTTCTTATCGCGACCCTTAGTTGACATTAACCAGTTCTTAACATCAGGATTGATCACTGTTTCAGTTGGAATTTCCTCCATCATGGGATTTTCCATATATTTCTTTAAAAATGGGCGAAGCTTTTGCGGAATTGTTGCAGAAAAGACCATCATTTGTAAATCATCTGGGAAACGACTGGCGATTTGATCAACCTGATCCAAGAATCCCATATCAAGAGTCATATCAGCCTCATCAACAACAAACTTAGTAGCGGTATGAATATCAAGGGCCTGACTTTTTACTAAATCTAGTACTCGACCTGGAGTTCCAATTACTAGTTGTGGCTGCTGACGTTTTAATTGTTCAATTTGGTGATGCTTATCCGTTCCGCCGACATAATTATGAATTGTTACTGGAGTTGGTAAATGCTTATTTAATTGTTTAGCAGCGGCATAAATTTGGTAGGCCAGTTCCCGACTTGGAGTAGTAATCACAGCTTGAACTTCATGTTGATTTGGATCTAATTGAGAAAAAATTGGCAAGAGGAAAGCATGCGTTTTTCCACTACCAGTTGCTGATTGTCCAACAACACTTTCTCCTCTCAAAATTAACGGAATTACCTTCTCCTGAACTGGAGTTGGCTGATGAAAATTAATCTCCTTAATAGCATCTAATAAATATGGTTGTAATTTAAAATCTGTGAATGTTTTTTGTTGGCTCATTATTGGCCTCCCTTCCTTATTTTTGGTATTTCCTTACTAATGTATCTAATTCTTCAACTACTTGTTTAATTTCATCGTGATCAGCGGCCTTCGCACCACTTGCCAAGGGGTGACCTCCACCGTCATGATGCTTAGCTACTTCATTAATAACTGGTCCCTTTGAGCGTAGCCGAATTCTAAAATGACCATCTTCCTGTTCTACAAAGATTGCCCAGACAAGCACATCTTGGATTCTTCCTGGAAGTGAGACAACAGCAGATGTACCAGATTCAGCAATTCCAAATTTAGCTAAAGTGTCATTATCTAAAACAATATAAGCGACACCATTTTCACTAATCGTTAAGTTCTCATAAACATAGGCAGATAAACGAGCAACTGGTTCTGAAATTTCATTTTCTCGTTGGCTAATTGCTGCAGCATCTGCCCCAGCTGCCATTAGTGCACCTGCAACCAACATTGTTCGTGGAGTAGTTGCAGGATACAAGAATCGCCCAGTATCACCAATGATTCCCGCATAAAGAGCTGAAGCGGCCTTCTTCGGTAACTTTAATTTCTTTGCAAAGTGTTGATAAAAGGAATAAATCATTTCCGAACAACTTGATGCTTCAGGTTCAACCCACATTAGGTCACCATATGGTTCATCATTCGGGTGGTGATCAATCTTAATTAACTCATCACCATTATCAAACCGCCGATCATCAATCCGTGGAGCATTTGCTGTATCTGTAACAATTACTAATGCATCATCGAACATTGGTCCTTCGATATCATCCATTTGTCCAATCCAATCTAGACCAGGAATATCTTTTCCGACAATGTAAACTTGCTTATACGGGAAAGAAGCTTTGATAATCTCAGCTAAACCAACCTGAGAACCAATTGCATCCGGATCGGGACGTTGGTGACGGTGGATAATAATCTTGTTGTATTTTTCTATTTGTTCAAGAATTGCTTCTAATTGATCAGCCATGTTGTATCTCCGTTTCTAATTTAATACTTTTTAAATTATATCACTGCTAACCAGTTCGATTAAAACATTAATTCTACCGACAAAGTTATTAAAAGTCTAGGTTTACTATATAAAAATGGGCCTAGGCACTCATTTATGAATACCTAAACCTATCTATAAAAACGAAAAAAATGATATAAAGTCGTGAATAACCTTATATCATTTTTTATTATTAGTATTTAACTAGTTTACTTATTAGCCTTGTCCATTGCGTGGCCACCAAAACCATTCCGCAATGCAGAAACAACCTTACCATCAAAGCTATCATCTTGCATTGAACGGAAACGAGCACTCAATGCTTCGTAAATAACTGGAGCTGGAACATGTTTGTCCATTGCATCCATCAACGTCCAGTGCGCTTCACCAGAACTGTGCATCCGCCCAGCAATCTTATCAAGGTGTGGATCCTTTTCAAAGGCTTCTTGAGCCAATTCCATCAGCCATGAACGGATAACTGAACCATGATTCCACATCTTAGAAACAGCAGCGTTATCGTAATCAAAGTCAGAAGCTTCAAGGATTTCAAAACCTTCACCAATTGCTTCCATCATACCATATTCGATAGCGTTGTGAACCATCTTAAGGTAGTGACCTGAACCAGCCTTACCAGTGTAAAGGTAACCGTCCTTTTCAGCGATACCATCATAAAGTGGGGCAAGCCGTTCATCAAAGACTTCCTTATCATCCCCACCGATCATAAAGTTACCGTCTTTAAGGGCACCCTTCCAACCACCGGAGGAACCGCAGTCGAAGTAGTGAATACCCTTTTCAGTAAACATGCGGTTGTGACGCATAGAATCCTTCCAGAAAGTATTACCACCATCAATAACAACATCATCGGCATCAAGTAGTTCAGCTAACTTGTCCATAGTTTCGTCAGTTGGCTTACCAGCAGGAACCATTACCCAAACTGTACGAGGCTTGTCAAGCTTAGAAACCATTTCTTCCAAGGTATAAGCCTTAGTAGCACCGTAAGAGCCTGCTTCGTCAACAAGATCCTTGTTTAAATCAAAGGCAACAACATCGTTACCATTGTTCATCATGTTTTGGGCAAGGTGAATCCCCATCTTACCTAAACCAATCAATCCAATTTGCATTCTAAAATTCCCTCCTGTTTTACAGTCGTGATGAGCGAAAATGCAACACTCAATAGCAATAATGGTAATCAATCATTACCACTATGAAATTACAAACTAAAAGGCTTGCAATAACATTCTTTAAAAGTGTCCCACGTTTTGTTAAACGTGTCAATTACTTTTCGTCATTATCAGCATTTGAAGCTGGTACTTCACTCTTAGCAGAATCAGGTGCAGCTAGTTCTTCTTTTACATCTGAACTAGCAGTATTTTCAGATGATTCCTTAGTTTCCTTACTTTCTGCATCAGTAGCGGGCTTAACAACCCGCGCAATCGCAACCATATCAAAGGTTAAGTAAATTCCTTCACAATCCAAAGTAACTGTCCGGTCTTCACGATTAATTGAATCAATTTTTCCGTGCATCCGACCAATAGTGACAACTTCATCACCCTTATGCAACTGACTCATCATATCTTGATGTTGCTTTCGTTGCTTTTGCTGTGGGCGAATCATAAAGAAATACATTAAAGCAATCATCAGAATGATCAAAATCATTCCAGAATAACTGCTGGCACTGCTTGATGCAGCACCAAGATTTAAAAAGTTTAACCCGTTCACTGAATATCCATCCCTTCAAAATTCTTCAAGTTTAACTGTAACAAAAAACACGGTAAAAAGCTACATTCCTAGGGAGAATAGTGGCCTAAATCAATTAATCTGGGAACGAAACTTAATAATAAATTGATTAAGCCAAAATAAATTATGTTCCAAAATCAAATTCAAATATTGTGGTGAATCAGTTTTTGCAAGGTAATGAAGGAACGCCCGTGAATAATTACTTGTGCATACGGAACAACCACAATTTGGATCAATTACTCCCCAATCATTAGCGAAACGGGCATGATCAAAGTTAAGCCGTTTTCCATTAGCTACCAATGCATTACCCGTTACTGCCTCATGGACAGCAACATCAGAATAAATAACATCAACTCCTACTAGCAGGGCAGCGATTACCTGTTCAAGACTAGCCTTGACCTTAGTTACCCGAAGACTTTCAGATGGTAGCATTTTGATAACCGTTAAAAGATTACGTTTTACCTCCGCAACCGTGTCAATTTGTTCCGTCTGAGTAATTCGGTAGCCAAATAATCGTGACCCCCCTAGTGAAGCGATACTCTTACGATGAAGGGCTTTTAATCCCCCACCAGTAACCGGAAAAAGTGAATTACTATCACTAGCGGTCCACTGATTAGTCAACGCTACTCCCGCTGTTAAGTCATCGATTGGCGAGTAATAATCCACCGCCCGATAAAGTTGCTCACTTATATCTGCTCCTAATTGTTCTTGTAGTTGAAGTGAATCTTGGGGAGATAAACTTATTAGCTGCCCTTCCTTTGGCAAACGAAAATTAACACCATTAGCTTTATATCCTCGTGGTTTAGCTAATTTAGCTATTTCATCTGCTCCAGAAGTCGTAAATAACGCTCCCTTCCAGGCGAACAATTGACGTAAATTAGGCAGGTCCCTTAACTGCTTTTCACCCAATTTTTCTGCAAAAATAACCGGATCATAATACAAAGCTCGCGTATTTGTTTCCCAGACTTGTTTGGGAAGCAAGTAATGGTTTACCCTTCCTGAATGAACAAGTAATGGCGTTGTTAACTGTAAATCATCAAGTACCAACTTTCCGACCCGCAACCCATTCTTCGAACACTCAATTTCAAAATATTTACTCATTACTTACCTCACTTTGTTGGGTACTCTAAGCCTAAATGCTTATAAGCTGCTGCAGTCACCATTCGTCCTCGTGCCGTTCTGGTTAAATAACCAATCTGTAGAAGGTATGGCTCATACATTTCTTCAATCGTTGATTTCTCCTCACCGATATTAGCAGCAATTGTTTTTAACCCAACTGGCCCACCATTGTAGTAGTTGATCATGGTTAGCAAAAGTTTTCGGTCAATCTCATCAAGTCCTTGATTGTCAACTTGCAGCAATTTAAGTGCTCGTTGAACACTAACCGAATCAATTGAACCTTTCCCCGCAACCTGGGCAAAGTCACGCACTCGCTTTAATAGTCGGTTAGCAATTCGTGGCGTTCCCCGAGAGCGAAGGGCTAACTCATGGGCACCTTCATCCTCAATTTTCGTTTGGAAGATATTAGCAGAACGAAAAATAATTTTAGTTAGTTCATCCTGATTGTAGTAGTTCATGTGTTCTACAATTCCAAAACGATCCCGCAATGGGGCAGACAACATCCCAGCGCGGGTTGTAGCCCCAATCAATGTAAATGGCGGTAAAGGAAAATGAACAGGATGAGCGGTTGGCCCCTCACCAATCACAATATCAATATAGTAATCTTCCATTGCAGAATATAGCATTTCTTCAACCACTTTTGGTAACCGGTGAATTTCATCAACAAACAAAACATCACCTGGTTTTAGTTCATTTAACAAAGCAACCAAATCACCTGGTTTTTCAATTGCCGGTCCACTCGTAGTTTTAATGTTTACCCCTAATTCATTGGCGATTACCATTGCTAAGGTCGTTTTCCCTAAACCGGGAGGACCATATAAGAGGACATGATCTAAAGCTTCTTCACGTGCTTTAGCTGCCTTAATATATACGCTTAATTCATGCTTAATTTTTGCTTGACCAATATAATCAGTTAGCGTTTGAGGACGAAGGGTTAATTCAATTGTTGCCTCTTCCTCTCCTGTCGTCTTACCAGAAACAATTTCATGTTCATCCTGGTTTGCCATTCTTTAACCACCCTCCTTTAATTTAATAACTTTAACGCATGACGAAGGTATTCTTCTGTAGAAGTAACCGGTTTTTTCTCCAATTCTTTCTTAATTCGTTTAACTTCTCGTTCCTTATAACCTAAGGCAGTCAATGCTTCTAAAGCATCTTGTAAAGCATCGTTAGTAGCTAGTTCATCTGTCGATAATGGTTTGAAGAGATCCGTTTCGCTTACAGTTAATCGTTCAATCTTATCCTTAAGGTCTAAGCAGATTTGTGAAGCGGTCTTTTTACCAATTCCCGGAAACTTGGTTAAATATTTAACATCATCATTAGCAATTGCATTAATCAATCCCTCATGATCCGGGTTAGCCAAAATCGCTAAAGCGCTTTTGGGCCCAATTCCTGAAACATTAATTAATTGCAAAAAAAGTTGTTTTTCATCCTCATCACTAAACCCAAAAAGTGAAATATCATCGTCACGAACCGCTTGGTAAATATACACTGTCACTTTCTCTTGCTTATCAACATGATAACGATAAGGATTGGCAACTAGCAACTGATAACCAATATCGTTTACTTCTACTACAATGTAACGTGGCTTAACAATTGTCACCAGTCCTGTTAGGTATTCATACATTCTCTTGTCCTCCTCTTTTAAAATTCATGTTCATCAAAATCTTGAGCAAACGGAACATGCGAATCTTGAATCCGTTTAAACATTTTTTCCAGATCCCGATCATTAAAGTGTACGGTCACAGGCCGCCCGTGAGGACAATTAAAGGGATTTTCACATTTTGGCAGCCGTTGTAAAAGCGCTTTTGCTTCACGATCATCAAGATGGTGATTAGCTTTAATTGCCCGTTTACAACTCATCATGATTGCAGTTCGCTGCCGAAAGTCATGGATTGAGATTTTACCATCATTAATTAACCATTCAATCATTTCCTTAGCAGTTGCTTCTTCTTGCCCCTCCGCAAACCAGATTGGATGAGAACGCAGGATAAAACTATTAGGACCAAACGATTCGAGATGAAGACCAACTGACTCAAGCACATCTAAATGCTGAGTGATCGTCATTGTATCAACCGTTGAATAATTTAGAACTAACGGTACTAAAAAGGCCTGTTGATCACTACTTACCTCACCAATCTCTTTTCGGAATCGTTCATAATTAATCCGCTCCTGTGCCGCATGTTGATCAACAATATACAAGCCGTCACTCGCCTGCGCTAACAGGAAGGTCCCCTGTAATTGACCAATATACTGCAAGTTTGGAAAACGCTTCTTAGATTGATCACTCTTATCTTGGACATCCAGTTCAATATTTTCTGCCTTAACAGACTTTTGCGGTGCCTGTTCATCCGGACTTCCAAACGGATATATAATCCCCTCATCCTGATACCGCTGGTCGAATGCCTGCATTGGCAAACTCGCTAATTCATCCTTTTTGTGAATCACAATGGGTTCCCGAACAATACTATCACTAGCATCGGCATCCGCTGGCCCACCATTATTAATTACAGTAACAGGGGACTGAGAATGAAAATCGATGCTTGGAGTTGTGTATTGCTTAGCGGCTTCACTTAATTGGTGTTCCAAATTATCCACATCTGGTTTATCGGGAATAAATTGGTTAGCGTCAACATCAGGAATAAGATTTTCAGTTGATATCCGCTGGCGAATCACTTTAGCAATTAAGGCTGATAGTTCAGGTTCCTTGCTTAACCGTACTTCCCGCTTTGCCGGGTGAACATTGACGTCAACCAATACCGGATCAAGTTGAATATTAAGAACAGCAATTGGGTAACGACCAACCATTAACTTTGATTCATAACCATTGATAATTGCTTTAGTCAATTCAAAATTTCGAATATAACGATGATTAATAGTAATTGTAATGTATTGCCGAGATGCTCGCGTAAGTTCAGGTAACGATACTAACCCATCAATCTGGAAATCATTGTCTTCACCCGCAAATGATAACATTTTTTTACCGACTTGGATTCCATAAATTGCTGCCACAACCTGTTGAAGATTATCATTTCCTGCGGTGCGAAACAACTCCTTATTATTATGGGTAAGACTAAATGCTACTTGGGGATTAGCTAATGCCAAACGGTTTACAATATCGGTAATTCGGGCTAATTCAGTCTGTGGTGATTTTAGGTATTTTAACCGAGCTGGAGTATTAAAAAATAATTCACGAACGACTACATCAGTTCCCTGACGTGCCGGTCCTGGTTTTAAATCAACTAATTCGCCTCCATGAATATGGATTAAAGAACCACTGGTACTTTCTGAAGTTGCTGTCGTTAAAGTAATATCAGCCACAGAAGCAATACTTGGTAAAGCTTCACCACGAAAGCCCATTGTTTTTACCTTAAAAAGATCCCGTCGCGTCGCAATCTTACTGGTAGCATGACGTTTAAACGCTATTTTTACGTCATCAGAAGCGATCCCCGAGCCATCATCAATTACCCTTATGCTATCTAGTCCAGAATTCTCAACAATAATATCAATTCTCTTGCTATCAGCATCCAAAGAATTTTCTACTAACTCTTTAACAATCGATGCAGGGCGTTCAATCACTTCACCGGCGGCAATTTGATCTGCTAAAACATCTGTTAATTCATGGATTTTTCCCATCTACGTCACCTTACTTTAACTTTTGCTGCCATTGATAGATCTGGTTCATCACATCCATTGGTGTCATCCCCATTAAGTTAAGGTTCTTTAGCTGTTTAATAATCTTAGTCGCAGCCGGATCCTTTAGCTTTGGTTTAGGGGTGTTGAATAGTTCCATTTGGCCATTTAGATCAACTAATGGCTCTTCAGTTACCGTCGGCTTCAGTAACTGAGCAGTCTTTTCCTTAACCTTATTTGGTTCTGTCTGCTGAGCACCCCTTGAAGAAATCGTTGGTAATTTTACATCTTTCTTTTCTAACGAACTAAGGATTTGGTCAGCCCGTTTGAGCAACTTATCTGGCATCCCTGCTAATTTAGCCACGTGAATCCCGTATGATTTATCAGCAGGACCAGCGCTAACCTTATGAAGAAAGACCAATTCCCCATTTTTTTCAGTCGCCCCAACATGGACATTTTTTAATCGTGGTAGGGTTGCTTCAAGAGCAGTTAATTCATGGTAGTGAGTGGAGAAAAGTGTCTTTGCTCGTAAATGCTCGTGGATATATTCAATAATCGCTTGAGCAAGTGCCATTCCGTCATAGGTCGCAGTCCCCCGACCAATTTCGTCGAATAGGATTAAGCTTCGATCCGTCGCATGGACTAAAGCATTATTTGCTTCCATCATTTCAACCATAAAGGTACTTTCCCCGGAAATTAAATCATCCGCTGCCCCAATCCGAGTAAAAATCTGATCAAAAATCGGCAATTCCGCACGCTCAGCAGGGACAAAGCATCCCATCTGTGCCATCACCGCAGTCAATGCCAATTGACGCATATAAGTACTCTTACCAGACATATTAGGACCAGTAATTAAGAGAATATCAGTAGAATTATCCATTAAAACGTCATTAGGTACATATTCCTGATGCCCCATAAATTTTTCGACAACGGGATGACGGCCATCCTTAATCTTTAACACATGCCCCGTATTCATTGATGGACGAACAAAATGGTAATCTTCACTAACTACTGCAAAACTTTGTAAGACATCTAATTCAGATAATGCTTTGGCTAGGCTTTGCAAACGTTTAATTTGCTTTTTAACTTTCTCTCGAATTTTAACAAAAACATCGTATTCAAGCGCAGTTGACTTCTCCTGAGCGCCTAAAATCAATGCTTCCTTTTCTTTTAATTCGGGAGTTGAGAACCGTTCCGCATTTACTAAGGTTTGCTTTCGTTCATAACGGTCACGAGGAATCTTACTGAGATTAACCTTGGTTACTTCAATGTAATAACCAAAGACATGGTTATACCCAATCTTGAGATTATTAATCCCAGTTACTTTACGCTCTTGCTCCTGCAAATCAGCAATCCACTGCTTACCGTTATTCATTGCATCCCGATATTCGTCAAGTTGTTTATCATAACCATCCTTAATTACTCCCCCTTCAGTGACACTAATTGGGGGATCATCCACAATCGATTTATTAATCAATGATGCAACATCAGTTAGTGGATCCAGTTGTTTTTCCAAATCAACAAATGCAGGTGCATCAAGCGTTTCTAAAGTATACTTAATCTTTGGAACTTGGAGTAACGATGTCTTAAGCTGAATCAGATCACGTCCATTAACGCTTCCGTATGCTACACGTCCCGCAAGGCGCTCTAAATCATATACTTTAATTAATTCTTGCTGGATATTATTCCGTTCAAAATAGTGTTCGAGAAGTTCCTGAACTTTATCCTGACGGGCACTAATTTGTTTAGGATCAATGAGCGGTCGATCAAGCCATCGCTTTAAAAGTCGACTCCCCATTGCCGTTTTAGTTTCATCAAGCAACCAGGCTAATGTTCCTTGACGCTTACCACTTCTCATATTGGTCATTAATTCAAGGTTCGTTTTAGAATAATGATCAATTTTCATAAAGGAACTCGGCCGGTAAGAAATCGCTTTTTGTAAGTGAGCAAGTGACCGTTTTTGGGTTGTCAACAGGTAAGAAACCAAAAGTGAGACAACGGCTTGCTGTCCTTTATCAGTTAAATCCTGAATTAAATAACTCACTTCAGCCCCCTTAACAATATCTGGTTGGTGGGATTGAAGAATGTTATGCTTAGTTAATTGTTGTTTAAAATCAGCTTCAACTGAATCATCAACAACCACTTCCCGACTCTGCAAGTTAATTAACTCATTAATTGTTTCATTCTCACTTGAAAAATCAGTAGTCTTTAATTCACCGGTTGATAAGTCCGTATATGCCAAATAGTAGTGACTATTTTGACGAATAATTCCCGCTAAGTAGTTATTGCTCTTTGCTTGATCACCATTTAAATCCATTTGGGTTCCTGGGGTAATTAACCGAGTAACCGCCCGCTTAACCATTCCCTTAGCCTTTTTTGGATCTTCCATTTGTTCACAAATTGCAACCTTATATCCCTTATCAATCAGGACATCTACATAGCTATTAACTGCTCGATGTGGAACCCCACACATTGGAATCGGGTTCTTCGCACTATGATTCCTTGTTGTCAGTGTTAATTCAAGTAACTGTGCACCTTTAACAGCATCATCGTTAAATAGTTCATAAAAATCCCCTAAACGGTAAAATAAAAACGCGTCTGGATACTGATCCTTAACTTTTTGGTACTGTTCCATCATTGGCGTCATTTTCTTTGCCACCTAATTCACCCCGCAAATTTTCTCTTTACAATAATATATAACGTTTTTTCCGCATAACTATACTTTACTTATTATATTTTTTGCATAATTCAAGTGCAAGAAAGTGAAAAACAAATAAAGCTATTACTTTAGTATTAACTATTTTTAAATAAAGAAAGAGGCCAGGAGCCTCCCCGGTCTCTTTCCTATATTAAAACACCTTAACTAACATTTATTTTGCATAGTCGATCGCGCGAACTTCACGAATAACTGTTACCTTAATGTGTCCAGGATATTCAAGTTCTTGTTCAATCTCACGCTTAATGTCATGAGATAAAACAGTCGCTTGAAGATCAGATATTTTCTTTGGCTTTACAATTACCCGTAATTCACGACCTGCCTGAATTGCGTAACTATGATCGACACCATTATGATCATTTGCAATACTTTCTAGTTTCTTTAATCGTTGAATATATTGTTCAAGTGATTCACTACGCGCACCAGGACGTGCACCAGAAATAGCATCAGCAGCTTGAACAAGAGCAGCAATTACTGATTTAGCTGGTACGTCACCATGGTGTGAGGCAATCGTATTAATAACTACCTTGTTTTCCTTATACTTCGTAGTTAGTTCGACACCAAGCTCAACGTGTGAGCCATCTACTTCATGGTCAATTGCCTTTCCAATATCATGCAATAAACCGGCACGCTTAGCAAGAGTTGTGTCTTCACCTAACTCAGCGGCCATAATTCCAGCCAACTTAGCAACTTCAATAGAATGATCGAGAACATTTTGACCATAGCTTGTCCGGTACTTCATTCGACCAACTGTCTTAATCAAGTCGGGATGCATCGAGTGAATTCCGAGATCAAAGAGTGCTTGTTCCCCAGTTTCCCGGAGATTAGCGTCCATTTCCTGACGAGCCTTATCAACAGCCTCTTCAATTCTTGCTGGATGGATTCGGCCATCCTGAATCAACTTCTCCAATGCAATCTTTGCGATTTCACGTCGGACCGGGTCAAATCCACTTAACACAACAGCTTCAGGAGTATCATCAATAATTAAATCAATCCCGGTTAACGTTTCAAGGGTCCGAATATTACGACCTTCACGACCAATAATTCTCCCCTTCATATCGTCATTTGGTAAATTAACAACGGAAACAGTAGCTTCGGAAACAACATCAGCTGCACTCCGTTGAATTGCTTCGACAATTAACTTCTTTGCTGTCTTATCAGCAGTTAATTCCGCATTCTGTTCGCTATCACGAATCATGATTGCACGATCAGTCTTCAGCTCCTCCTTGACTTGCTCTAAGACCTGCTTTTTAGCTTCATCATGGGATAATTGGGCAACCCTCTCTAATTCTTGTTGCCGTTGTTCAATTAATGAATTAGCCTTTTCTTGGGATAACTTTAACTGATTTGTTTGATGTTCAAGTTGGTGTTCTCGCTTACCAACGGTATCTTCACGTTTTTCTAAAACATCATCCTTACGATCCAATGATGCTTCCCGTTGCAAAAGCCGATCCTCTTGCTTTTGAACCTCACTTCGCCGTTGTTTTAATTCTTGTTCGACACTTTCCCGGTAACGATGGCTTTCTTCCTTAGCTTCTAAAATAGCCTCTTTTTTCGCCGTCGTTGCGTCCTGTTTTGCAGTGGAAAGAATTTGATCTGCAGTTTGGTTTGCAGCTTTAAGTTGCTTCTCAACAGAAACCTTATGAATTGCATATCCAATAATAATACCGACAACCATAGTAAGCGCGGCGAAAACTAAGCCGAAAGCTTCCATCATTTCACCTCCGCTTTCACTATATTTTTATTATTGGTTCAATTAATTAGTTTAATTTAACCGTATGATAAATTAAATATCACACAAGTTAAATTTTAAGCTTGCCATTAATTAGTGTCAACCACTCTTTTAATAATTAAAAGGTGGAGAACTACCAATTTAGTAATTTCCCACCTAAAATTTTAAAATCTTTACTTTTTACTTGCTTCTTCAATGGTTTCTTGCTTAGAACCAGTTTTAGAATCTTGCTTTTCATTCTTATCTTTATCGTTATTAGTACCCTTCAATGGCTCCATTCCATAAGCCTCACGAACTTTATTCATTAGTTCTGCCATACTATCAGGGTGTTCTGCTAACCATTTCTTTGCATTTTCACGGCCTTGACCAATCCGTTCGTCTCCATATGAATACCAAGCACCAGATTTATTAACAAGGTCCTTATCAACCGCCATATCAAGCAGTTCACCGGTCTTAGAAATTCCTTCACCATACATGATGTCCACTTCCGCACGCTTGAATGGTGGAGCAACCTTATTTTTAACAATCTTGATCTTAGTTCGATTACCAATAACATTTGTACCGTTCTTAATTTGTTCAGAACGACGAATTTCCATCCGAATAGTTGAATAGAACTTTAATGCCCGACCACCAGTAGTCGTTTCAGGGTTACCAAACATTACCCCAACTTTTTCACGAATTTGGTTAATAAAAATTGCAATCGTCTTTGTCTTATTGATTTCTCCAGAAAGCTTCCGCAATGCTTGTGACATTAACCGCGCTTGAAGGCCGACGTGGGCATCCCCCATCTCACCTTCAATTTCGGCACGTGGTACAAGGGCAGCAACTGAATCAACAACAACTAAATCTACTGCTCCACTTGAAATTAACGCATCAGCGATTTCCAGCCCTTCTTCACCCGTATCAGGCTGAGAAAGAAGCAGGTCATCTACATTAACCCCTAATGCTTCTGCGTATTGGGGATCAAGAGCATTTTCAGCATCAATATAAGCTGCTGTACCACCCTGGCGCTGAACTTCAGCCACTGCTTGTAATGCAACAGTTGTTTTCCCTGAACTTTCAGGACCATAAATTTCAACAATTCGGCCACGAGGGTAACCTCCTACCCCCAGGGCCTTGTCAATTGCTAATGAGCCACTTGATACCGTCGCAACCTTCATATCGGCTGCGTCACCCATCCGCATGATGGAACCTTTACCAAAATTCTTTTCAATCTTACGAATTGCGACATCAAGTGCTGCTTTTCGTTGATCAGCCAAATTAATTCCTCCTTTGAAACGGAATATCCGTTAATAATCATAACAGTTTTGGACAAAAAAACAAGGATTTTAGCGAACAATGGTTCGATTACTTTCTAATTCTCGTAACACCATTTGTAGACCATACTGAACACTTAACAAGCGAATCTCTTGGCGCCCTAAATATCCAGCCAGCCTTAATCGTTTTGAAATAGGCTTTTTCCCTTTACGGGCTAACCCAAGCCAAACCGTTCCAGCTGGATTTCCTTCTAAACTATCTGGACCTGCAACTCCGGTAAAGCCAAGTCCAATGTCAGCATCAAGTCTTTCACGAGAGTATTCAGCCATTGCTTCAGCAGTAGCCCTGCTTACCACCCCATTATGTTCAATTAACGTAGGGTTGATCCCTAACAGTTTAACCTTTGCTGATGCAGCATAGATGATAAATCCCCCATCAAAGATTTCTGAAGCACCAGGAACTGAACAAATCGTACTCTGAAAGAGGCCTCCAGTTAGACTTTCAGCTCCAGTAATTTTTAATTTTTGTTGCTTAAGTAAGCTAACCACTTTGCTTGCTAGGCTAAAATCATTTCCCATTCCTAAGTAATATTCGTTTTCTTTTTCGAGAATCATCTTAGTTACTAAATCAAATTCAGCATTAATATCTGCTTGCTTATTCGCAAAACTAGTTAACCGGAGTTCAATGTTTGTCGGCTTGACATATGAAGTAATCATCACGTTAGGATAGGCTTTCATCACCGGTGTTAAATCATTCATTAAATTGGACTCAGGTCTCCCCAAAAAATGAAGTGCTCGGGTTTTAATTGTCTTTTGGATATTAAATTCTTTAATAATCATGGGAATCACTTCTTGTTCCACCATCGCTTGAAATTCAGAAGGAGGACCTGGAAGAATAATGACGCGTTGCTTTCCCAGCCTAACCCAACTTCCTAAAGCTAATCCCCGTAAATTAGGGATTAATTTTCCAACATATTGAGCCTGACGTTTATTTTCTGGTTGAACATCGATTTGGCGTTGAACAAAAATCGTCAAAAGATGCTGCCATGTCGAGATATCAGTTCTTAATGGCATGTCAAGCGCTTTCGCAACCGCTGATAAGGTAACATCATCTGCAGTCGGTCCTAAGCCACCACAAACAAAGATCAAATCAGCTTGCCTCTTTCCCTCATGAACACTGCTAATAATAACATCTGGATCATCACCGACAGTTACTTGTGACTTTACAATAATTCCTAAAGAATTCAACTTTTTTGCTAGGAACGCTGAATTAGTATTAGTAATTTCACCACGTTGGAGCTCATCACCAACCGAAATAATTTCTGCATTCATGTTTTTTGCCTCCAAGTATTAATAACGTAAAAATTATCTAATCCTACTTTTTATTTTTCTGAATCCTAGATTAATCATATAACTAATCCCCTATTAATATAAGACTTGATCTAAAAAGGGCCTAGTATTCAATACCAATTGAAACTAGTGCCCAAAATAAAATAGCATTAACAAGTTTTTATTCTTTTATGCCTTCTTCTTTAGCAAGCTTTGCAGTTCGATTTTCATTAAACATAATATAAATTAATAACAATAACGCAAGAGTTGCTGCGGAATAAAGAACAATATTACTTGCCAACCAACCATACTTGGAAACCAAAACACCAATTAAGGCAGTTGCTAAGGTTTCACCAAAGATATACTGAAAGAAGCCCATAAATCCTGTTGATGAACCAACAGCAAACTTGGGAACGGCTTCATTTACCATTAATCCAACCAAAGTTAATGGTGCATAAATTAATGTTCCCATGATAAAAAGAACAGTAACAATTAAAACGTGACTAGTGCTAAAGAAGTAGGTTGTCAAACAGATAAATAGTAAAATTACACAAGCAATGCAGACAATTGCCCGACGATCTTTCAGAAAGTCAGAGATTACACCCATAATAATTACGCCGGGAACAGCCGCTAACTCAAAAATTCCGACTAACCACTTAGCAAACGATGGACTAAAGCCCTTAGATTGAACCAAGAAACTAGGGATCCAACTCATTACCCCATAACGAACTAGGTAAAGAGACATCGAAGTCAATGTAATCGCCCAAACAACCTTATTAGTTAAAATGTATTTTACAAAGATTTGTGGCAAAGTTAAGCTCGTCAATTCTGAAGAAGAAGCCTTCCCATTTTCAAGCACAACTTCATCACCCATATATTGAGAAATACTTGGAAGCCCAACAGTAGTAGGACGATCAGCTCCACAAATTAACACAAAAGCTGCAATGATCAATGATACAACTGATGCAGTGTAGAATACTGCAGGAATTGAACCCGAAAACATGAAAGTTGCTAATTGAACAACGGCAACACAGACAAAGGCACCAGCATTATGAGCGGATGACCAAATAGAGTAGATTGCCCCACGGTGTTTCTTTCCCCACCATAGTTGAACAATCCGCTGACAAGCAGCAGCCCCCATGCCTTGCGCAATTGACATTACCAACATTAGGAACATCATTACATAAAGGTTTCTCGTGGCTCCTAAACCGAAGTTCAAAATTGCTGAAATAATTAAACCAGTTGCTAAGTAGTGATTTGGGTTACTCTTATCACTAAGTGCCCCCATGAATAACTTAGAAATACCATAACCGACACCAAAACATGAAAGGACCATCCCAATATCAGCAGTGGTAAAGCCATACTGCTTCATAATATCATTCTGCTCGGTTGTAAAAATAAGACGAATAACATAATAGCCAATGTAACCGATACAGATTGACAATAATACACCAACCTGACGCCACTTATAGACGGTCGCAATTTTATCCTTTGGAACCTTAACCTTAGCATCAGGAGCCGGCTTTAAAAATGAAAGCATAATTTCATCTCCTATAATAAACATTGCACCTTTTTAAGGTACAGGCAAATATTATCATATTCAAAATTTAAAATGAATATTTCTTGCCAAAATAGCTACAATTCCTTCAGAAAAATAAAACGAAGAGAGTGCTAAGAGCCATTATTGACTCCAAGCACTCTCTTCATTTTATTTAAAACCATCTGAAAAGACATCTCTACCTTGAATAAAGTAATCAATACCAGAGTAAACAGTGAAGATTAGGCAAACATACAGCATGATTTGTCCAAACGGTATTCCCCAAATTGCAAAAATAACGTTATTAAGTAACAAGAAAATAATCGCAATGAACTGAGTAGTCGTCTTAATCTTTCCTGGCATTTTAGCAGCCAAAACAACTCCATCTTGTTCTACCAACAAGAGCCGCAAACCAGTAACAGATAGTTCTCGCCAGATAATGATTGAGGTTACCCATGCCGGAACTACTTGATTTCCAGTCAAGACAATAAACGCTGTCATTACTAACAGTTTATCTGCTAATGGATCGGTAAACTTACCAAAATTAGTTACTAAATGATGCTTTCGTGCAATTCGACCGTCTAAATTATCGGTCAAGGTTGCCACAATAAACAAGATTGCTGCAATAAATTGAGAAACCGGAATTGTTGCTTCCCAGAAGCTAATGGTCCCCCACGATTGCAATGGTAAAACCATTAACAATAAGAAAAAAGGAATGATGATTAAACGTACAACTGTTAATTTATTAGGTAAATTCAAATTACTTCCTCCTCATAACCATTAACGTGATTGCGTTTGGTTAGTCTGTGTTTGTTGGGTTTGTGACCGACTTTGATTTTGCCCCTGGTTTGAAGCAGAAGCATTGGTTGAACGAACTGGAGTCGTTGTATTCTGGTTTGTTTCGTTTGTTCTCGTTGTCTGAGTAGCAGTCCGTTGGTTGTTAGTAGTTGTTGTTCGAGTAGCGGATGCACTACTAAAAACCGCCGAACTAGAAGAATTACCAAAGTGAATCGTAACTGTCCGAGTATTATTGTAGCGACCATTATCAGTAAAGTTAATCTTTTTATTACCGAGATTTAAACTCGTTACTGAAGCATTTCCAACCGTAATTACAACAGTATTAGCAGTGCGCTTAATGGTTACATTGGCCGTTGAGTTAGCATCCATCGTTCGACTTAAGGCACTCGTTCCATCACTAGTCACACTATTCCATGCCCGTTCACTTGTCTTAATCTGTAATTTTGTGTCTTGCTTCAGTGAAGCAGCATTATAAGTAACACTATTATTATTCCGATTAGTTTCTGTTAATTTGATTGCAGAACTCTTTAGCGATTTAGTAGAATCTTTCTTTACAGAACTACTGCTCTTTTTCCGGCTTTCACCAGAAACTGAAACAGAACTGTTGTCAATCTTCGTGGAAGCGTCTTGATGGCCACGCACAATTGCGGTCACCCAAATTGCTGCCAAAATAATCACAATTACACAGGCAATAATAATGGTTGGCAGATACTGGCGAACCTTGCTGACACCTTGACTGACTGTTTTCCGACGGTTAGCTCGTGTCTCCACTGCCTGACTAATATGCTCAGAATATTCTTTTGTTTTAGCCTGCGGTAATTGTTCATTAAATTCTTTTAGTAACTCATTGCCATCAAGCCCAACAGTATCTGCGTATTGTTTAATAAATGCCCGAACGTAAAAGTCACCTGGTAACTCATCAAACTTTTCGTCTTCAATTGCAATTAAATACCGCTTTTGAATTTTAGTTAATTGTTGCAAGTCATCTAACGTATAGCCCTTTGCCTGTCGAGCATCACGTAATTTCTTCCCAATTTCGATTCGTTGTTCATTATCGTTTTCACTCATTGTGATATCTCCATCTCTGAATTTTAATCCTACCTGTTAATTATAGCATGGCATTTCGTTACCAATTATTAAGAAAATCTTGAATTAACGGTGTTGCGGAATAATTTGGAATACAGAAATTCCTTGAGAAACAATGAATCGCTTCGCAACATCATAGAGATCATCTAGGTTAATTAAACGTAGCTCCCGAATTTCATCCATCAAATTAGCCCCGTCAAAGAACTTTCCCCCATAATGATTAGCAACCGCTTCTGGTGAATCCAGCAAACCCGTTAACCGACCAATTTCTGCATTTTTTATCTCATTAAACCGTGTTCTTGCAGCATCAATCTGTTGATCAGCACTTTCTAAAATAGCAATTACTTCGTCCGCAAATCGTTCCATCTGATCGGTATCAGAACTGAAATAGGCAAAGTAAAAATCACGCTGCATTTCTAAATTATAAGCAAATGAATCATCAAGAATTTCATTGTTGTACAAGCGAAGGTAATTATCCGATGTATCATCAAAAAGGACGTCCAGTAATAAATCAATTGCTAACTTATAACGCAACCGTTCCCGGCCATCCCCAGGCATCTCAATTCCTCGTAACCCAACAATCACTTTTGGTCGAGCAACATCCATGGTCAACGATCTAAATGGAATTACATCATGGGCCGTTGGATCATTAAGATTAAAAATCCGATTTGGCTTAATTGCGGGTAAGAATTGGCGTTGATTTTGGTTTTGGGTTACCCAATTAACGATTTCATCAGGATTCAAGTTACCAGCTAAAACTAAGTTCATGTTACTTGGTTGATAAAATGTCTTATATGTCTCCATCAAGTATTCAGGAGTAATCTTACTGATACTTTCTACTGTCCCTGCTATATCAATATGCATTGGATCATGTGGATAAAGATTCCCCAGGATCCCAAGATATAGTCGCCAAGATGCATCATCTTCGTACATCTTAATTTCCTGACCAATAATTCCTTGTTCCTTATTCACCGTCTGTTCGGTAAAATATGGTTCCTGAACAAAATCTAAGAGAACATCCAAGCTTTCGTGAACATGACTTGTAGTTGAAAAAAGATAACTCGTTTGGGTGAAACTGGTAAAGGCATTTGAGTCAGCACCAAGTTTCCCAAATAAATCAAATGCATCATGATCAGATTTCTCAAACATCTTATGTTCCAAAAAATGGGCAATCCCATCAGGGACTTTAATGGGATCCTGTTTACCATATGGAACAAAGTAATTATCAATTGAGCCAAAATCAGTAGTATAACTTGCATATGTCTTATGGTATCCAGTCATCGGCATCATCTGGAGTGTCAAGCCATTCGCTAGTTGTTGTCGGTAAATTGGCTGATTAAATTCTTCATAAACTTCTTTACTCATATAGTTTTATTTCTCACCACTCAATAAATAGCTTGCTTGTAGTTTAATCATTGACGCAACTTTGGTCACATCATCCTTAGTTACTCGGTTAACCTGCTGTGCAAAATCAACTTGTTCTGGCAATGAAAGTAACTGGTTAACCAAGTGATGCTCTAGTATATTATTTGCCAAGTCAAATCCCGCATAATGCTGATTAATCAATGCATCTTGAACCTCACGCATTACTTCTGTAGCAAAATTTCCTGCCTGGAGTTCGGCTACCTGTTCTTGAATCATTTCCAGAGTAGTTTGATAATCAGCTGGTTGAATACCAGTTTGCACATTAACTAATCCAGAAAAAGGAGCCAAGCGACTAGAAGCATAGTATGCTAGCCCGGCTTTTTCCCGAACATTAGTAAAGAGCTTTGAATAAGGAGTTCCACCAAAAAGGCCATTAAAAACTAACGCAGCCGCGTATAACGGATCACGATAATAAATCGGTAGACTATACCCTAAATCCAGTTTAGCCTGATTAACCCGTTGCTGTTCTTTTTTATTAAACACCTCTTCATGAGGCTCTTGAAAATAAAAGGGTGTTTCTGGAAGAAACGGATCACGATCCACAAATGGTAACTGGCGAATTGCTAAATATACCTTTTCCGGCTCAACATTTCCCAGAACGAATATATCTACTTTATCCTGATTAATCATCTTTTCATATGTCCGTACCAAGCTTGCTGGCGTACAATAATCAAGATCAGAAATTCTTCCAAAACTTGGCACCTGCATAACTGAATCAGAATTATAATACAACTTTAGTAATTGTTGATTAGCATAAAATTGCTTGTCATCATACAGCGCCTTGATTGAACTAGTAAGGTTATTTACCTGAAGACGAAATGTTGGACTATCAAATTCTTCATCATCAATTAACGGATGAAACAGGATTTGATTAATTAATTCAGTTACCTGTGCAAATAAATCTTTTTGTGCCAAGTGATTATTAATAAAACTTGACCGTAAGCGAACGGTATGCAAACGTCCAACTCGACCAACTCCAAGCGAAGCAAATGCACCATATAGCTTAGCCATTTGCCGAGCAAGGGCAGTTTGCGTCGGGTAAAGATGAGTGCTTGTTTCTAACAGATTAGCAAGGAGGTTCCTTGCTGTGGTATTCGTAGTTGTCTGTGGTGTCGCAAAGTCAATTAAGATATGGGTCATCTTAAACTGCTCTGTCGGAATAACATGTAGATCGACACCTTTAGCAAGACGATAATCCACTGATATATCTCCCTTCCCCAATGTAATTAAATTACATCTCGAAATCAAATCATACTGATTAATGATACTTTATCCCGTGCTAAATTACAAACTTTGGTAAAAATTAAATTCTTATAGATAAAAAATGGCTCTTAGCACTCTTAAAGTGTCAGGAGTCATTTTTATAATTTAATATTTTCTAATCCGCACCTAAGTAATTACTATTAGTACCAAACCACTTCTGATTAATTTTTCTTAACTCACCGTTTTTCTGTAGTCGGCCTAGACCAGCATTAATTTTTTGTCGCAAGGTCTTATCCCCTTTTCGCATTCCAACAGCATAATATTCAACCGGAAGGGTCTTACTTGTATAGGTTCGGTATGAAGAGCTATCCTTTTGGTGCTTAATATAGTAGTTGGCATAAACTTGATCCATTAAAATTCCTTGAATTCGATTAGCATTTAAATCAATGAAGGCATCCGGAAAAGTATCATAGAGAATTGGTTTCTTATTCTTAATTAAATCTTTCAGAACCTTGGGGCGTTCATCCAACGCTGTTAACCCCGTCGAACCATTTTGAACCCCTAAAGATTTACCCTTCATATCAGCAAAATCCAGAATATTAGAAGCCTTTTTCGTAACTAAGATTTGCTCATTCTTTAAGTACGGACGACTAAACGCAACTTTTTTTCGTCGTGTAGGATTAATCGAGTAACCATTCCACAGTAAATCGATTGTCCCATTCTTTAATTCTGTTTCCTTCATCGACCAATCAATAGGTTGGAAGTCAGCCTTTATTCCGTATTGCTTAAAAACAGCTCGGGCCAAATCAACATCATACCCAACAAGTCTACCATTCTTTTGTCGAAAGCCCATTGGAACAAAACTATCATCTAATCCAATTACAACACGCTTTCGTTTTTCAATTCGGTTCCAAGTATCCTGAGTATTTGCCCGTTGAGTAACGCTTTGGCAACCACTAAGAACAAAAGCAGGAACGACTAAAATCAGAAGCACCAGCCAATATTTAATTTTCCGCATAGCGAGCACCTCCCACTTTTAATCTTGACTCTGATCAATCGGGTTAACCTTTAGCAATTCGTCGGCAATTTCTTCAGCAAAGTCGAAGTCGTGAGTAACTACTAATTGAGTGACACCACTCTTCTTTAGTGAAAGAATGATGTTTGCAACGTCTTGACGAAGATTGGGATCAAGTGCTGAGGTCGGTTCATCATAGCAAAGGATCTTAGGCTTCATTGCTAAAGCACGTGCAATCGCAACTCGTTGTTTTTGTCCCCCAGACAATTGCCAAGGATAAAGATTTCCTTTCGTTGATAATCCTAACTTGGCCAATAATTCTTGGGCCTTCTTCATTGCCTCAGATTTCGACTGCTTAAGAACCATCATTGGGGCTAATGTAATGTTTTCCATTACTGATAGGTTAGGAAAAAGGTTAAAATCTTGGAAAACAACCCCAATTACCCGGTCAGATGCATCCGTTCCAGAAGGATCAAACGGTTTGCCGTCCATTAGAAATTCACCACTATCAGGAGTATCTAATCCAGTAATACAACGGAGCAAAGTTGTTTTTCCTGCCCCTGAAGGACCAACAATGCAAAGGATCTCATCACCTTTAACGGTCAAGTTAATATCATCAAGTATTACCCGATCGCCAAAACTTTTCTTTAGATTCTTAACTTCTAACATCGGCTATTCCTCCTTACTTAAAATATGAATAACGTTTTTCAACTTGACGTAAGATTAACGTACAAATACCAACAAGAATCAGGTAAATTAACCCAACAAGTAAAAGGGGTACAAGAGTTACGTCTCGAGAAGTGGCAATGTTTCCTGCGCGAAGAAGGTCACCAAGTCCAATCACGTAAACAAGTGAAGAATCCTTTACTAAGTTAATAACTTCGTTTCCAATCGAAGGAATAACGATTTTAACAACTTGAGGGATGATAATTTTTCGAACCGTTTGCCAGTAATTCAACCGCAGTACCTTAGCAGCTTCGTACTGCCCAACGCTGACCGATTGAAATCCACCACGGAAGATTTCAGCAAAATAGGCCGCATAGTTAAGAATAAATGCTACCAATGCTGCATCATAACGTTCAAATACAATTCCAATAATTGGTAGTCCATAAAAAACAAAAATTAATTGTAAAAGTAATGGCGTTCCCCGCATTAACCAAACATAAATCTCAAGGATCCACTTAAGGGGTTTAATTTTTGAAGTCAGTCCGAGACTTACGATAATTCCTAAAGGGATTGAAACAATTAGTGTCCAAAAAAAGATCTGTAGTGTTAATCCGGCCCCCTGAATAAGTGAAGGCAAGATTTGTGATACGTAATTAAGCGACATTTTAAAACCTCCTTGAATAAAAAACGTTAAACAAAAAATCCTCTTAAGCTAATTAGTCAGCCTAAGAGGACGAGCAAGTCGTGGTTCCACCTCATTTTATAATTACTTCACAGCAACTACCTCATGAGTTTAATTAATTCACTATAGGAAAAAGAAAACGCCCTCACAGTCTTTCGACTATGAGGACGTTTTACGCGGTTCCACCTCATGTTGTCACTTTCTCACAAAAGTAACCTCAGTAAGTTCATTAATTAAACTCCGCGCTGTAACGGGCTACCCCGGATCTGCCTACTTAATTCAACAGATCAACTTGCAGATGTGATTCAAGAATCACTAACTCGTTCGTTTCCCATCATCCCGAACTCTCTGTAGAATCAGTTAATCCTTTACTAGTCTGTTCTTCGCTTTTTTAATATTGTCATGTATCCTACACTCGATAATTCACTTTGTCAATCCCTTTTTAGGATTTTCTTTGCTTTAAAGCCCATGTATAAATCATTTGGATTGGCCAGTAAAGAATTACAAAGTAAACCAAATTAAGAGCGAGCGTTGGTGCTAAAGTATATACAAGATAGTCCCCAACATTCATGTGAGTAATTCCTACTAATGAGTATGCCCAGTACGTTAATGTTACAAAAACAACAATATCAATAAAGAAAATCATAATAACCGTCAAAAACGATTGATCAAAATACCTTGATAAAATCTTTGTTAGCTCAACAATTAGTGGATAGAGAAATATATCTAACCCTAAAATACCGGTAAAATAAACATCAAATACGATCCCCGCAAAAACAGCGAAGGGAATCAATGGAATTTCAATGCCTTCTTCAAAGTAGTACGAAAGTACCAGCCAAAGTAAAACCAATTCACTCATCATTGAATAAGGATAACTAAAGAAGAACTTTGCCCAAACGCTACTCAAAGAACCATCTAAAAATAATGATATGAATAAACCTAACGGAAATATATACCTTAATCGTGACAATCTATACATCTAATCACCTCGATTAAACAGGTTCCGCAACAGTTACAATATTAACATCATTCATATTAGCAGCTGGTTTTATGTATACCTTTTGGGCTAATCCATAGTCGTCCTTCCCAATCCGAGTTACGCGACCAACATAGAGGCCCTTAGGTATTACACCTCCCATACCACTTGTCATTACCTTTGCGCCTTTCTTCAGCTTAGCCTTAGAACTAACTTGTCCCATAACTAATTCACCTGTTGAAGCGTTATAGTCGGTAATAAGCCCGTTCACAGTTTGACCATTTGAACCATCAATAGTTATGGCAAAGCGGTTTGCTGACTCACTAGTATTACTTAACAATTCAACCTTACTGTTGGTCTTATTTACTTCACTAATTCGTCCAATTAAGCCACTCCCACTCATTACAGGCATATTTTTCTTAATTCCATTAGATTGGCCCTTATTAATTATCAGTTGTTTTTGCCATGATGATGGTGTCCTCATCATTACCGAAGCGGTGATCGTATTGTAATCAGTTAATGACTTATTAAGCTTTAACTCTTGCTTAAGTTCTTTATTTTCTTTTGCTAAAGTCTGATCACGAACCTTGGTTTGCGCTAATTCGGTTACCTGTTGCTTTAGTTCCCGGTTTTCAGAATACGTATCTATTAATTGACCAACAGAGCTAGCTCCACTTTGAACAGCATTTACTGGAATAGCAACTATACTATCCACAAATCCAACAACATCGTTACCGAATTGTTGAATCAATGGTGGGGTATTCCGTCGGTTACGCATCGAAACCGAACCGGCCATCAAGCCAAAACAAACAATCAGAATTAGCACAAGAATAACAAGTCGTCGATTGGAAAAAAACTTGCGCATTTTATTCCTCCAGCATTTTTATTAAACAATAAGAAAGGACTGAACAAAACAAATTGTTTTGCGACCAGCCCCATCCCATTACTTACTACTTCTTTTTCATTACATCGATACTCTTTAGTGATTCACCAGTACCAGTTGCAACGCAATCAAGTGGATCGTTTGCAATGAATACGGGAACCTTAGTAGCATCGGCAATCACATCAGGCAAATGCTTCAATAAAGCACCACCCCCAGTGAGGACTATTCCATGATCAATAACGTCGGCTGCAATTTCTGGAGAAGTTTCTTCTAATGTGCCTTTAATTGCATCAATGATCGAATTAACAGTATCTTGTAAGGCAACAGAAACGTCCTTAGCAGAAACTTCCATTGTCTTTGGCAATCCAGTAACAAGATCACGACCCCGAACCTCTGTCGAACCCATTTCAGCAGCTGCATCGACCGAAGCAGAACCAATATCCCACTTAATCTTCTCGGCTGTTCTCTCACCGATTAATAAGTTCATGTTCTGCCGAACATATTGTGTAATTGCATCATTCATTTCATCCCCAGCCATTCGAATTGAACGACTAGAAACAATTCCACCTAAGGAAATAGTTGCAACATCGGTAGTTCCACCACCAATATCAACAACCATACTACCGGTTGGATCCATCACTGGAAGTCCTGCACCAATTGCGGCAGCAAAAGGTTCTTCAATAACGTAAGCGTCACGTGCACCCGCAACACGAGTAGCATCAATCACGGCCCGTTTCTCAACTTCGGTAATTCCACTTGGAACACATACCATTACGTAAGGCTTTCCGTTAGAATTCCCCAAAGCCTTTTCAATATAGTATTTCATCATTGCAACAGTAGTATCATAATCAGCAATTACCCCGTCCTTCATTGGTCGAATAGCTGTAATGCTACCCGGAGTTCGGCCGATCATATCACGAGCATCCTTACCTACAGAAATAACTTCATTAGTCTTGGTATTACGAGCAACAACTGATGGTTCACGCAATACAATTCCCTTGCCTTCAACATACACAATCGTGTTTGCTGTTCCGAGGTCGATGCCAATGTTTTTGGTTCCGATTCCTAGCAATCTGCTTCTTCCCTTCATCTAGTAAATTATTTTTATCTAATATCGAGCATATTATACCATAGCAAACGCCATATACGAACTTTAATATACACAATAAATTACCAGAGAAGACTAATTCTTTAATAAATTAACGATTTCTTTAATTTTTCATTTCGTCATTTTTTTGAAAAGCTTGATTTTCACGCCAACTATAATAATTGTCTTGAGCCACTATTAAGAAATCGAGGAAAGTCAATCCTAACATTTGACAGCCCCTTTCTAACCGTTTAATCATTGCCCGATCAGCTGATGAGGGTTCCACACTTCCTGAGGGGTGATTATGAACAACGGCAATTCCACTAGCAGATTGAATTAATGCCCGCCGAAAGATCTGATCAGGGTAAACATTACATTCGCTAAGTCCACCAATAAACATTTGCTTAATATCGATAATGTCGTTATGGATATCAGTCCCAACTAAATATAAGCTCTCCTGACTTTCGCCACTTAATCGATTCATCACCTCGTTACTCAATATTTGACTAGAATAGGCATGACCAAATAAACAAGTCTTACTCCGAACAACTAATTCTCCTAATTTTAGTGCTGCTAAAAGGATTTCCATCTGTTCTCCTTCTTCAAGAAGTTCTTTCTTTTCATCAATTGTCATATTTTTCACAGCAAGAGGTGTAGGAAAGCTTTTAATAAATTGATGAAAAAGCGTGTCCCCCTCCTCACTCCCATCAATTAAAAGTCTAGCGACAAGCTCAAGATATTGAGTTGATTCTGCTGAAAACATAAATAAAAATCTCCTTTTTCCGTTCTATATATAGAAAACGAGAAAAAAGGAGATTTGCATTATTTTAAAATTTTTCTGACTTCCGAAATAAAGTAGAGTGACCCCGTAATAAACATCACATCGTCGGTTCCCAATTCTTGGGATAATTTAACAAAACCGCTTTGCCAATTTTCAGCAATCTGAATCGGGTATCGTGTCTTAAACTCACCAATAACACTGGTTAAGTCAGCACTCGGCCGCTTAGGACCCGGACCCGCAAAGTTAGTTACCATTAAATGAACATTCCCCAGACTGGCTAATTCCCCGAGCATCAATTCATATTGTTTATCAGCTAATATTGCAACAAGAATGTAAACATTACGATCACTAAAATCATCCCGAATTGACTTTACTAATGCCTGAATTCCGGGAAGATTATGTGCTCCATCAATCATCACTAATGGCTCATCAATTATAGTTTCCATCCGTCCAGGCCACCATGTTGTCGCTAATCCTTTTTTCAAGTCCACTGTATTCACCGGAATTCCTAATTTCTTCAGTGCTACTTGAACTGTCGTTATTGCAATTGCTGCATTTTCTACCTGATAATCTCCAGATAGATTAAGTTTCCCCCGAAAATGGTGTAATTCTCCACCATCATATTCAATCTCTGCATTCATTGTGTGCCGATTAAGCTTTCTTATCGAAAACTCCTTTCCTAGCTCATAGATCTGGGCCTTTTTCTCTGCCGCTTCTTTAATAATGACGTTACGGGCTGATAAGGGAAGATGACCAATCACTACCGGAACATTTTTTTTTATAATTCCAGCCTTTTGGTGGGCAATCTGAGCTAACGTATCACCAAGGTACTTCATGTGGTCCCAACCGACCGTTGTAATTACGCTTACCAAGGATGTAATCACATTCGTTGAATCATATAGACCACCAATTCCTACTTCAAGCAGGATTAAGTCAGGTTTCTTTTCAGCAAAGTAACAAAACATAATAGCTGTATCAATCTCAAATTCAGTCGGCCCTCCCGTGGCTAGCTCTTGGTCTAATTGATGGACAACTGGTTCGACCTTTTTTGCTAACCTCGTTAAATCAGTATCACTAATTGGCTCTGCGTTAAGAGCAATTCGTTCATTAAAACGGGTTATGAAAGGTGACGCAAAGCTCCCTACGTTTAGTCCTGTGGCCATTAATATCGATCTCATCATCGCTACCGTTGAACCCTTACCATTAGTTCCGGTAACGTGAATGTATTGTAAGCCATTTTGTGGATTTCCTAATCGGTCTAAGAAAAGTCGCATCCGGTCTAAAGTTGGAATCTTTTTAAACTTTGTCCGGCCATGAATAAAATTCAACGCATCGGTATAAGATTCAATCATCCTGTTTCCCCCATCATCAATTTAGAATTAATACAATATCTTATCATAATTTAAACTACAAATGGATCGCTAATCTTAAGGATTCCCCCTTTAGCGATCCATTATAGTTATATCGATCATTAAAAAACTTCTAGTGATATAAATCGAAACGTCCCTTAGCAAATAGTTCCTTGAGGCCACCTACTTCTAAGAGCGACCGATTGGCAATCATTTTCTTCATAAATGAACCAGGATAACCCTTTACTTCGTGTCCCATAGCTACACCAAAGCCACGCGTATTACCAACTGAAGCAACGGTCCCTAATGACTTGTATGAATAAGGTTCGCTTAACCGTTTTCCATTCTTAATCCGGTCAGCAATGTCATCAGCAGCATAATCAGCCATTGAAAGTGCCAGTTGTGCTGTGGTGGGGTATGGGCGAGGTGAACCCGGTGCCATTACAGCAGCCACATCTCCAATAATGTAAAGATCATCATGATCCGGATCAGTCAGATGATCGGTAACCACAACCCGACCACGACGTTCATTAAAACCAGATTCTGCCATTACAGGACTACCGCTAACACCAGTCGTCCAAATGATTGTTCCCGCAGTCATTGATTCATCACCGTTACCACGACCATGTTGATAAATTACTGTACTTGGTTTAATCCGTGAAATTAAGCAATTTGTGTAAAGATGGACACCAAGCTTCTTCACGAGGTTAATTCCGTAATCTGCTAAATCCTGATTAAACATTGGCAAAAGCCGTTCTGAAGCTTCAATAAGAGAAATTTGAATATCCTCAGGCTTGACCCCTGCAATTTGTGCATACCGTGGACGAGCATCAACTAATGCCCCAGCCAATTCAATTCCAGTAAATCCAGCTCCGCAAATAATAATCTTTAGATCATCTGGATTCTTAGTAATCTTATAATCCTTCATCTTATCAATAATATGACTGTGAATCTCTAAAGCTTCTTTTACATTAGTCATCTGAAGAGCATTTTCCTTAGCGCCCTCAATTCCGAACGTTTCGGAAGTAAAGCCGAGGCTAATAACACAGTAGTCATAGTCCAACGGTTGTTCGCGATGAGCCAATTCAACGGTCTTATCATCCGGATTGACTTTGACAACTTCATCTTGAATAAAAGTGGTTACCTTTGAATTAATTAAGTCACTAACCTGATATGAAATCTTTGCAGGTGGAACATTTCCTGCGGCAACTTCATGAAGATCAGCAGCTTCATAGTGATAAGTATTCCGATCAACTAAGACAATTCGTGCTTCGCCCTTCAATTTTTTTTGCAGGAGGACAACCGTTTTTAGTCCCGCGTATCCGGCACCCAATACAACAATCTTTTTCATAAATTATTCATCCCCTATTAATTATTAGTATAAAACATTTTTTATAAATTAATTTAATAATCCTTGATCTGCTTTTTTTAACTTTTGGTAATGAGAATTAGTTTCCCACAGTTCATGTGGAGTCCCACTCATTGTTATTCTACCATTTTCCAGAAAAATAACGCGATCCATCGCATCAATTCCTTGTAAATGATGGGTAATCCAAATAAGTGTTTTCCCAGCTAATTCATTTATAAAAGTATCAATCACCTGTTGTTCAGTTAAGGGATCAAGCCCAACTGTCGGTTCATCCAGAATGACAATCGGAACATCCTTCAATAGAATTCGAGCTAACGATAACCGGTGACGTTCGCCCCCAGAAAAGATTAAGCCTGCTTCACCGATCTTTGTGTTTAACCCATCTGGTAACTGACGAATTTTTTCCTCAAGGCCAACTCGTTTTAAAACATTCCAGACATCTTCTTCCGTAGCATCTTCATTTCCTAAACGAATATTATTCAAAACAGTGGTATTGAACAGGTAAGGTGATTGATGAACAACCCCAATATAGTCAGCTATATGATCACCAAACTCATCCGTAGGTACCCCATTAATTGTTATTTTTCCTTCTGTCGGGTAGAGATCACCACGAATTAAACTTGCCATGGTACTTTTTCCAGTTCCACTTCGACCAAGAATAGCTAATTTTTCCCCCGGCATAATGGTTAAATTTAAGCGTTCCAAGATCAACTTGGTAGATGGTGAATATTTAAAGCTAACATTATCTACGTTAATTTGGTATGGAGCTTTAATTTGCGGAACTTGCCTATTTACCTTAGCTGGTTCTGGAAGTTTATTGAGCCGTACCAGTGAATCAGTATAAACATTCGTTTGTTGAGCAGCTGCCGGAAGCCCCACGAGTGCCTCATCAATTGGAAAAACACATAGGACAAAGGCAGCGATCCAATTAGCTCCCCAATGCCCCCCAAACCGGTAGGACGCCCAGGCAATCACTGAGATAATAACTAAAAGGATCATCATTTGAAGAACAAAGTCACGAAGATTATTAAAACGGTGCATTACCCTTTGGGAACTGAAAAGCTTTTTCTCATCACTATCATGTCGTCTCATATACTTACCAGAATTTCCGGAAAGAACCCAATCGGTAATTCCCATCACATTATCAGTCAAATCAGAATATAATCGATTAGTTGCCTGCTTTTCCTGCTCTTGACGAGCACCATTAACCAAGATCGACCATACTGGAATTCCAAAAATAATTAGGCCAAATAAAACTAACATTAGCAATCCCATCCACGGTGTTAAAACCCCGAGGCTAATTACAATAATCAAATACAGGCCACATGCGACTAGCATTGGAAAAATAGTTCGTAGATATAAGTTTTGAATATGGGCAACATCTTCTGAAAGAAGACCTAAAACATCACCAATCCGATACTTACTATTAAAGAATACTGCGTCCCTTTCAAGGGAATCATAGAGTTTTTTCCGAAACATTGACGTCATCTTAAAAACCCAGTTATGACTAGTAAGGCGTTCTGCATAGTGAAATACCGGACGAAAGATCCCAAATGCCCGTGTTAAAACAATTGGAACGTAAACCAGTAAAATATTAAATGGCATCGTTGCACACCTACTAATCAAGTATCCAGCAGTAAACATTAGTCCTCCAGCACAAACAAACGTTAAAACACCTAACGAAATTGCTAATACCAATGTCCAGCGGTACTTTCTTAAAAAAGGACGAACCCAGCGATCATTACGGAGGGCTTTTAGTAAAGGAATTTTATCCATCATTTTCCCTCCTTTGAACGATCAAAAATGAGATCCGTAAAGTAACCTGGCTTGGTCATTAATTGATCGTAGGTTCCCTGCTCAATAACTTGTCCATGTTTCATCACTACAATATAGTCCATTTGTTTCATCCAATGAAGACGATGAGTCGCAAATATGACTAAGTGATCTTTCATAATCGGAATCATCCGCTCTTTTAGTTCCAACTCGGTTTCAATATCTAAATGGGCAGTCGGCTCATCTAAAATTAGAACTCGTCGGGATTGGTCCAAAAATGCTCGTGCAAGGGCAATTCGTTGAGCCTGACCACCACTTAATTGACGGTGCCCCTTACCAATCATTGTATCTAATCCATTAGGCAGTTCAGCCACTAATGAACCTAGTCCCATCATTTTAACTGCTTTTTCAATTTGAGCCTGGCTAACGTTTGGCGTATAGAAACTAATATTATTTCTCAACGTATCATCAAATATATACGGATCCTGGGGAATATAGATAATCTGTTTTTGCCAATCTCCAATGTTTAGTGTCTTCACGGTTTGCTCTTGAATTTTAATCGTTCCGTCCGTTGGTTGAAGAAAGCCACCAAGAAGGTTAATCAAGGTAGTCTTTCCAGCACCACTCATCCCAACAATCCCAATTTTTTGGAAGCCATGAAGTTTAAGATTTACGGGCGCTAAACGACTACCATGTTGATATTGGAATTCAACTTCATTTAATTGCAATTGACTATCGTCCTGCCACTGCTTAATATCAACGTGGGGTTCAGGAGGTACTTCTTCATGCAAAATTTTTTCAACCGCATGAAAAGAATTCTTACCATTCAAGGTAGCATGGTAATCATTAGCAAAATTACGGATTGGCATAAAATATTCCGGAGCTAAGATCAAGATTCCAAGCGCTGGAAATAATAATAACCGACCATCAATCAACCTTAAACCAAGAAAAACGGCAAGAACAGCAATTGATAACGTCGTGAAAAAGTCAAGGGCAAACGTAGATAACATTGCTACACGGATAACACTCATCGTTGACTTTCGGAAACGTTCACTTGAGCGAAAAATACTCTTAGAATAACGTTTACTCAAGCCAAAATATTTCAAAGTATCAATTCCCCGCAACGAATCAATAAAATGGTTCGAAAGAACTTGAAAGCTTGTATATTGACGATCAGCTTTGGCCTTGGCTGCATAACCCAGAATAATCATAAATAGAATAATCAACGGATAAACCAGGAGCATCACTACCCCCGATATCCAATCTAACCAAAAACAAACTACTAGGATCATTACTGGAATAATCATCATACTGACAAACTTACTAAAAAGCAGGTTGATATAATTTTCTACTTCAGATATTCCATCTAAAGTTAAAGTAACAATATTACCGGTTCCTTGTTGTTGAACCAATCGAGGACCAAGCTTAAATAATTTGGCTAATAACTGTTGTCGTAGTTTTTGCGCAGTTTTCCGGGCATAGTTATCAAGTATTACCGTATCAAGCCAATTAATAACATGCCGCCCAATAAAACAACCAGCAAATCCTAGCAACCAGCCCCATTCGCTTGCTAGTGAATAACCAGCCCAAAGATTTGTTAAAAGTGAGGCTAAAGATATTGCTTGACCAATGATAAGAAAAGCTTGCAGGACATAAAACCCTACAAGCTTCATCATGATCTGCTTGCTCCCCTTCAGCGTGAAGAGTAGTCGATCAATCATAATACTTACTTAGCCTCCGTAATTACTGGCATGGCAATCCGCTTCCGGAAAATCCAGTATGCCCAAATTGTGTAAGCAAGGACAAATGGCAATAAGCAGCATGTAGCAATTGTCATTACTGTCAATGTGTACTGGGTGGATGATGCATTTTGAATCAACAAATCATAACGAGGACTAATTGAACTAATCAGTACCCGCGGGAATAACCCAATAAAGAGAAGGCCTACTAGGGCAACCAAAGTTAATCCACTAGCTATAAAAGCGGTTAATTCTTTACCCTTAATTGCAGCTACTTGAGCAATAATTGTCAAAACAACCATTACAACTAGCATTACAATTGTGGCAACTGGATGAACTTTCATAAAGTCTGTCATAAAGATCAGCATTAACGCAAAGACAATCAAGCCAACATAAAGTACCCAGTAGAGAAATTGAGCAACGTTATTTGCTCGTTGCCGAATATCTCCCGCCGTCTTCAAAGCAATATAATTAAGACCATGAAGGTACGTCAAAAGAGTAAGGGCAACCCCTCCAACAACCGAGAACCAGTTAATGTAATCAAAGAAAGTGGCATGGAAATTACCATTAGCATCAATAGGCATCCCTTGGATCATACTAATAAACATAACTCCAAGGAAGAAGGGCGCCATAAAACTTCCAATACCAAGTGCCCAGTCCCAAATTCGTTTTTGCGGCATCGGTGATCGCTTTCGGAATTCGAAGGAAACTCCCCGAATGATTAAGCCAACTAAAACTAACATCAGGATAAGGTAGTAACCACTAAACAAGCTGGCATACCAGAATGGGAATGAGGCAAACATTGCTCCACCAGCAGTAATTAGCCAAACTTCATTACCGTCCCAAACAGGGCCAATTGTTCGAACCATTTGATCCCGTTCTGCTTCGTCACTGGATAACGTTACTGTTGCCATTCCAACCCCGTAGTCAAATCCATCAAGGAAGAAGAAACCAGCAAAGAGGACACCAATCAAAACAAACCATAATAATTGGAGAAAACTCATTTAGAACGCCTCCTTATCAAAGGGATCAAGAACTTTCTTGAATTTTGGCTCAATTACTTGAGTCGGATCCTTCCTTAATTCACGCACAATTAACCCGATCAAAGTGATCGCTAATGCTGTGAATAATACAAAGTAAACAATGTTAGAAGTTAACAATGAAGCTACCGAAACATTTGGTGAAACGCTTTGTTGAATCGTGAAGAGTCCGTAAACTGTCCACGGAACACGACCGAATTCTGTGACAAACCAACCAGCAGTGTTCCCAATAAATGGTAAAAAGGTTGTAAGCGCTAATACCCACAGTGTCCACTTATGCTTGTAAAGGTAACCGGACTTCTTACGACTCATAATTAAGCCAACGAATGAAACCAAAATAATCCAAGCAGAAATTGCACACATGATCCGGAAACTATAGAACAATGTATTTACCGGTGGATAATAATCAATATTCTTGCCGTATTTCTTTTTGTACTGTGCATTTAGTTCATTCATCCCGGTAACGGCTCCGGTAGTCTTATGATAAGACAAAATACTTAATACATATGGAATATCGATATTGTCCTGAACCTTATGTTCTTTTGTATTCGCTATTCCCACAATCGTCCATGGGGCGTGATTACCAGTAGTTGTGTAAACATCTTCAGTTGCTGCGAATTTCATTGGCTGTTCCTTAACAAGGTATTGCATTTGCATATCGCCAAGAACCAGACCAAAAATGGCAAAAATCAATGACATCCACAGACTTAAACGCATTGTCTTCTTGTAAATTATCCGCGCTTCATTTGAAATTGATCGTTTCTTTAATAATTGGAAAGCAGTCAATCCAGCAAAGATAACACCACCCATCATAATCGCGTTCAAAATAACGTGACCAAATTCAAACCATAACTGGGGGTTCTTTAACAAAGCGCTAAAATTAACCATCACTGCACGACCACCACGGATCGCATAACCAACTGGGTGCTGCATAAATGAGTTCGCAGTTAAAATCCACAGGGCAGAAGTAAGTGAACCAAAACTAGTCATCCAAATAAAGAAAGCATGAAGTCCCGGCTTTACTTTATTCCAGGTAAATACCCAGAGACCGATAAAAGTAGATTCAATAAAGAATGATAGCAAAGCTTCCAAAGCTAATGGGGCACCAAAAATATCTCCCATAAACCGTGAATAATCAGACCAGTTCATCCCAAATTGGAATTCTTGAATAATACCTGTAACAACTCCGACGGCAAAACTCAAGAGGAATATATTTCCCCAAAATTTCGCCATCTTTTTATATGACTCATTCTTAGTATGAACATACATTGATTCCATAATTGCAACAATAAACGCTGTCCCAATAGTAAAAGGAACAAAGAAAAAGTGGTATACCGTCGTCATTGCAAATTGAAATCGAGCAAGACTAAGAATACTCATAATAAAGGCCTCCCTCCAAAAAGTAATATACGTGAAACCGTTACCGCGTTTCATTCATCTTTAATAATAATACTGTTGATAAACAATTACAATTTTTATTAATAATTATTTCAATCTTTTTTCGATCTAAGTGCCTGCTACATTTGAATTTTCTCTCTTATCAAATGATATATAATTCATATAAAAGTATAAATAAAAAACGTGCATAAATGAGTTCTTCATCATACACGTTTTTCGTTTATTAAAGATAATTATTAAGCATCCTGAAGCGAAGTTAAGCGATCCTTAGCAGCATCAAGTTTTTGTTGCCACTCCTTAGCCTTAGTCCGTTCTTCTTCAACAACCCTTTCCGGAGCATTCTTAACAAAGTTTTCGTTTCCTAACTTCTTTGCAGAACGTTGCACTTCCTTCTCAAGGTTAGCAATTTCTTTCTTCATCCGTGCTCGTTCTTCATCTAAATCAACTAATTCTGCCATTGGAATATCAACTTCAGCCCCAGTTAAAATTCCAGATAAGGCAAGTTTTGGTGTTTCAACATTGGTCCCAATAATCAGATTTTCTGGATGACAGAAGCGATCAATGTAATCTTTATTTTCCTTAAAGATTTCCGCCAGGTGTTCGTTTTCTACCTTGATAATCAAATCCACTGGCTTGGACATTGGTGCATTTGCTTGATTCCGAATGTTCCGAACAGCAGTAATTAATTCAATCAAGTGATTCATCTGTTCAGTGGCAGCATTGTCATCAAATTCATCATGGGCAACTGGGTACTGGGAAACCATAATTGACTTTCCATCATGAGGCATTGATTGCCAAAGCTTTTCGGTAACAAATGGCATAATTGGGTGCATTAACTTCAAAATCTGGTCAAGAACGTAACCCAAGATATTCTTGGTGTTAGCCTTTTCCTCCTCAGAACCATTAGTTAGCTTTTCCTTGGTCATTTCAATGTACCAGTCACAGAAATCATTCCAAATGAAATTGTATAAAGCACGACCAGCTTCACCAAATTCGAACTTCTCAAATTGGGCGTTAACTTGTTTAACGGTAGCGTTTAGTCGACTTAAGATCCACCGATCAGCTAGGTCCCACTTACTCTTATCAGGAAGGACCGGTGCCGTCATATCACCAAGATTCATAATAACGTAACGGCTGGCATTCCAGATCTTGTTGATAAAGTTCCAGGCAGCATCCATCTTCGTGTAACTGAAGCGAATATCTTGTCCCGGAGTGGAACCCGTAATCAAGAACCACCGTAATGCGTCAACCCCATACTTCTTGATCACGTCCATTGGATCAATCCCATTGCCAAGAGACTTACTCATCTTTCGGCCCTGTTCGTCACGAATTAATCCGTGAAGCAGAACATTCTTAAATGGTGCTTTCCCGGTAAATTCAAGCGATTGGAAGATCATCCGAGAAACCCAGAAAAAGATAATATCATAACCAGTTACTAAGGTATTAGTTGGGAAGTAACGCTTAAAGTCTGCAGAGTCAGTGTCGGGCCAACCCATTGTTGAGAATGGCCAGAGCGCACTAGAGAACCAAGTATCAAGGACATCCTTGTCTTGTTCCCAGTTTTCAGCATCTTGAGGTGCTTCCATGCCAACATAAACTTCCCCAGTCTTTTTGTTATACCAAGCTGGAATTCGGTGTCCCCACCATAATTGACGAGAAATAACCCAATCATGAATGTTTTCCATCCATTGAGTAAAGGTATGTTCAAACCGGCCAGGAATAAAGTTAACCCGATCATCGGTCTCCTGGTTTTTCAATGCAGCTTCTGCTAACGGCTTCATCTTGACGAACCATTGAGTTGAAAGCCGCGCTTCAACTTGAACGCCGGTCCGTTCGGAATGACCAACTGAGTGAACAATCGGATCAACTTTAAGCATGTACCCTTGATCCTCAAGGTCCTTTACGATAGCCTTTCGTGCTTCAAAGCGGTCCATTCCTTCGTACTTTCCGGCATTTTCATTCATTGAGGCATCTTCGTTCATCGTATTTAATTCAGGAAGATTATGACGCTTACCAACCTTAAAGTCGTTTGGATCATGAGCTGGGGTAATCTTTACCATCCCAGTACCAAAATCAGGAGTTACATAATCATCCGCAATAATTTCAATTTCCCGATCAACTAACGGAACTCGAACATGTTTACCAACCAGATCCTTGTAACGTTCATCATGTGGATTAACAGCAACTGCTTCATCCCCAAACATAGTTTCTGGACGGGTTGTTGCAATTTCAATGTAGTCCTTACCGTTAAACTTCGTCCCATCTGTAAATGGGTACTTAACATGGTAGAAGGCTCCCTTATCGTCCTTGTGAATAACTTCGATATCTGATAATGCAGTCCTTGCTTGTGGATCCCAGTTAATAATGTAAGTTCCCCGATAAATTAAGCCCTTATTGTAAAGATCAACAAAAACCTTCCGAACTGCCTCATTCAATCCCTTATCAAGGGTAAAACGTTCACGATCATAATCTACAGAAATTCCCATTTTGGCCCATTGTTTATGAATGATGTCAGCATATTCATCTTTCCAGTCCCAAACTTGTTGGACAAACTTCTCCCGACCTAAGTCATAACGAGAAACTCCTTGCTTTCGTAACCGAGCTTCAACTTTTGCTTGAGTAGCAATACCAGCATGATCCATTCCTGGTAGCCAGAGTACATCGTAACCCTGCATCCGTTTTTGCCGGATGATCATATCTTGTAATGTTGTATCCCAAGCGTGTCCCAGGTGAAGTTTCCCCGTAACATTCGGCGGTGGAATAACAATTGAATATGGATGTGCCTTTTTATCTCCACTCGGCTTAAATAAGCCTTGATCAATCCACCATTGATAACGACCAGCTTCAACAGCTGTGGGGTCATACTTAGTGGACATTTCCTTATCAGTACTCATCAAGAGTCCTCCTCTAAGTAATTAATTATCAAGTATTATACGCTGAAAAAAAGAACCCGCCCTAAAGATAGGACGAGTTCCGCGGTACCACCTATTTTAAGTTACACTACCATTGTGTAACCTCACTCATTCATTTTATAACGGTAAAATGAACCGTTCCAGCCTACTACCATTTCAGCTAGAGTGCTACCAAACTACTTTCATTACTTGTCTTCTAGGAATATCCCATCAATTATTCCCTCTCTGTCAAGAAAACAACTAACTACTCTTTTGATCAACGCATTTACTATTTGTTTGTAATGATAGCCAATTTAAAAACCATCGTCAAGCAGAAGTTTTAAAGAAGTTCTGCAAAAACATCCTCATTTTGGTTCAAAAAATCTTCGCCAGAATGAATTTCTGTAATTTCAATACCATTAAGTGCCCGCTTAAGGAGACCATCAATATCTAAACGTTCTTCATATTTCCGTGTTTTTTCAAGGTTTGGCTTAGTTTTTGGCGAAGGTGGTGTAAAGACAGTACAACAATCTTCATACGGCATAATTGATAGATCATACGTATCAATTTTTTTCGCCACATCAATAATCTCTGTCTTATCGTAGGAAAGAACCGGTCGTAATACCGGAAGATTAGTAACGTCATTAATCACTAACATGCTTTCCATTGTTTGAGAAGCTACCTGACCTAAAGATTCACCATTAAAGATTGCAAGGCCATGACGCTTCATTGTAATTGCTGCCGCTAACCGCAACATCATCCGACGTTGGACTGTCATCAGGTAACCTTCAGGAATCTTTTCCTTAACGGTTTCTTGAATTTCAGCAAATGGAACTTGGATAAAACGGATACTACCACTATAACGAGCAAGTTTACTCGTTAATTGTTTTGCCTTAGCTAAAGCTTGAGGACTAGTGTATGGAGGACTAAAGAAGTGAACCATTTCCATGGAAACGCCACGCTTCATCCCTAAGTAAGCAGCAACCGGTGAATCAATTCCACCGGAGAGCATCATCATTCCCTTGCCAGCAGTTCCAACAGGAAGACCACCAGCCCCAGCAATTGTTTCACTTGAAAGGAAAATCCCGTTTAGGCGAATTTCTACCCGAAGAGTTAAATCAGGATCGTGAACATCCACCTTTAACAAGTTCGGGAACTTTTTTAAAAGATAACCACCAAGCTGATCATTCATTTCAAACGTATCAATAGGAAACTTATGATCTGAGCGACGAGTATTAATCTTGAATGTAATTGGCTTCTTAACTTGTTCACGAATCATCTGTTCAGCAGCCTTAGCAGTCGCCTCAAATGTCTTTTCAACTCTAACAGACGGTGAAAAATTTTGAATTCCAAAAACATCTTGTAAACGTTCCATTACTTGGTTATAGTCAGCTCCGTTTAATTCAACGTGAAGCCGGTCACGTTGTGCATGGACTTTAACTTGATCAAACTGGTGAAGTGCTTTCCGCACATTCGCACCAAGACGATCAATGAAGTTTTTCTTGTTATGGCCCTTGGTCGATAGCTCACCATAACGAACCATAATTTCAGTGTAATCCACTAATCTTCCCCCTCTTTATTCAATAATCTTCTTAAAACCCATATAAAGTTTATCAAAGGTTTCATTAAATTTATCTGCTTCTTCAAGCGTATTTTGGTCACCTAGGCTGATCCGCACTGCACTGGTTGCTTCCTTTTCGGGTACCTTCATTGCAGCAAGGGTGCCGGCCTCAGCATGCTTCTTTGATGAGCAGGCACTAGTAGTAGAAATATAAATCCCCTGATCCTCAAATGCGTGGACAATCGTTTCGCCCCGAACACCTACAATTGCAAAACAAAGGACATGGGAAGCAAATCCTTGATCACGTCCGGAAAAGATTTTCACGTGATCAAATTGCTTAATGTGATTATAAATTCGTTCCTTGATAGCTTGTTCCCGTTTAACAGTAGCATCTTCGCCCTCTTTGACCAAACGAATTGCCCGTGCCATTGCGACAACACCAGGCGTGTTTTCCGTTCCACTTCTAAGGCCACGTTCTTGTCCCCCACCTGCAACTAATGGTGCAATTTTCCGACCGGCCTTAACATAGACAAATCCAGTACCCCGTGGTGCGTGGAATTTATGTCCAGAAAAAGTTGCAAAGTCAACACGATCGCTAAAGACAATATTATCGAGACCTTTACCAACTGCTTGAACCGCATCAACATGAAAATGAATATTGGGATAATCCTTCAAAACTTCACCAACCTCTTTAATTGGTTGAATTGTCCCAATCTCATTATTAACTGCCATAACTGAAACCAAAATCGTGTCAGGACGAATTGCCGCCTTTAAGTCTGCCGGATTGATCCGCCCTTCCTTATCAACCGGAAGATAGGTCACATCAAAGCCAAGTTCTTTTAACTGCTCAGCCGGGTTCCGAACAGCTGCATGCTCAACGGAAGTAGTAATGATATGCTTACCGAATCGTTGTTTAGCCATCGCAGTTCCCTTAACTACCCAGTTATCTCCCTCAGAGCCTCCACTGGTAAAAATAATTTCACCAGGTTTAACGTGAAATAGGTTAGCAATTTGTTGCCGTGCCTGTTCCAATAAATTCCAAGCTTCTTCCCCAAAATTATGAAGACTGCTTGGATTACCCCAAATTTTTTGGCTAACCGTGTTATAGGTTTGGAGAACTTCAGGTGCTACCTGAGTTGTCGCACTATTATCAAAATAGATCATGCTTATTTTCCTTTCATCAAACAAAGCTTGATTATAAATTTTATCAATGCGCTAAAATTGGATAGATATTTTGGTTGCGACGCCATTAAACCGATTTTTAATTATAACAGATAACAATTAAAAACGCAGATCTTTTCTCCTTAATAGACAAAAGATCTGCGTTTTATACTACTAATTACTGCTTTTCGTGGTAGTAACTATCCTCAATTCGCTTATAGCTACCTGGTTCGACTTCTTCTAATGCCGTTGCAATCGTCTCCAAACTAGCAGTGTAATTAAATTTATTAAATTCTTCTTGTGATTTTGCTGCCGCAGCAACAATCTTTTGGTTATCGCTAAAACGGTTTGCATATTGTTGAAGGCGCTCAGTTAATTCAACACTATCATGAATATCACTAGTCTTTTCACCAAGGGTTTCCAAATCAGATTCAACAATAATTAATTGTTTAGTTACCTCATCCATATTAACCTTGTATTTTCGTAATTCATCAGCTAAGCGCTTGATTTCATCGCTTACCCCAAAGAAATAGTTCAAGTAATCTTTTGGCAAACCAGGCAAGTTTAATCGTTCCACTTGCCGCCTAGTGGTTCTTAATCTGGTTGAATATTTTTGTAGCATTTGCTCAGCCCGTTGCTGATCTCCCTGCAACTTAGCAACTTCATCATTAATTTTTGCCTGTTGCTTTTCAATTTCAGTTAACGACTGATCATTCTTAGTTTGTCGAACAAGTACCTGGCTATAAATTGCAGTATGATCCCTGATAGCTTCCTGATCATCTTCATATTCCTTCTTAATATTAATAATCTGTTCATTCAATGATCGAGCCGTTTCAACTTCATGATTATTTAACGTGTAGTTAATACTCAAGCGATCCAATTCAGTAGTTAATTCGGTATTTTGCTTTGCTGCATGAGTGATGAATTCGCCTAGCACACCCATCAAATGTTTAACTTGTGGTTGTGCATCAATTTCACTTTGCATTGTCGCGTATAAGTCATCAATTTGATCGGCAATATCCTTATTTGCGTTCTCAACCCCGTCGAGCTCGAGTCGATTAATTTGCTCTAAGTTCTCCCGACATAATTGACGAAGTTGGTCAATCTTTCCTGGAATATTATCTGTAGTAAAGCGATAATTTTGGCTCGTTAATTGTTGATATCCACTTGTCAACTCATCTAACTGGGTTGGAAATTCAGCTATCAATGGCTTATAAAGTTTTGGAACTTGGTTAATCAGATCAGCTAAACGTTGATTTTCTTTCTTTAAATCAGTTAAAACCTGTTGAGCCGCATCATAATCGCCAGATTGACTAAGCTTAGTGAACTGTTCATATTGTTGTTCAAGATCATTAAGCCGCTTATTCAATGCCTTAACGCTGTCGCCATACTCAAAACTCTTTTCATCAAGGACATGATGAAAATGACGATAACGCTGTTTAATTTGATCAATTGCTTGTTTGTGCGCTCGATGAAGTTCTTCTAAGTGATGAAGGGCCGACTTAATTTGTAAGTACTGATCACTTAATTCCTGGATTGCCGTACTTAAATCATTCAGTTTACTAGAAAGAGTAAGAAATTTACTTGTATGAATAAGTGCTTTCATTGCCTTTAGTTGATCCGTAAGTTTCTTTTTTTGTGGATCAACTTTCTCTTGAAATTCTCTTTTTAATTTCTTTAATTGTTCCTGTGAATCACCAGTGACACTCAGTTGATCAACCTTTTCGAATTGCTGACCAATCTTCATATCATTTATTCTTTCTAACTGCATATTTACTTGCTCATATTGCCGAATAACCCGTTTTTGGTAATAAAACAAGCTAGCTAAAACAATAGCAAAAACAATTAAAATCCCAATTATTATTTGAAAAACCAATTTATCCACCTACATCTTTAAGCCATTATTGACAAAGTGTCTATAAAGGCTCTAAAATTCTATGAAAATTATACCATAATGAACCATCATTACTGGGATCAATTTAACACTTATGAAAGAAGGATTGAACATGACAGAGCTTTCCCTATTAAATGAACAAATTTCAGCACTTTTAACTGGTGAGCACTCTGCGGTTGCAAACTTAGCAAACGCCAGTGCGCTAATTAACGAAAGTATCCCTGACTTAAACTGGGCTGGTTTTTACCTTTACAATTCTCAAAGTAACCAACTTGATCTTGGACCATTTCAAGGAAAAGTCGCCTGCATGCATATTGAGCTTGGCAAGGGAGTTTGTGGAGTTGCAGCATCAACTAAACAAACCCAAATTGTCGACGACGTCACTAAGTTTTCTTCATACATTGCTTGTGATAGCGCCGCTAAATCAGAGCTTGTCGTCCCGATGCTAAAGAAAGATGGCACTCTTTACGGCGTTCTTGACCTTGATGCTCCAGTACTTAGTCGGTTTGATCAATCGTTTGCTGATCAAATGAATGAATTTGCTAAGCGGCTTATGTCTACTATTGACTAAATAGGGCTAGCTGTTGTATATTAGTCTTTGTGTAAAATAATGCAGCAGTGAGGGGCAAGCTCGTCAACAGATTGGTGCCCAAAAGGTGTTTTTAGTAACCCAGCTGCAAGGGTGAAAGATTCAAATCAACCTGCACGAATGTCAATCTCACATCGGATTATTTTACTCCAACAAAAATATTGGAGGATTTTATTTATGTCACGTTATACAGGTCCTAGTTGGCGTCTCTCACGCCGTTTAGGTGTTTCACTTTCAGGTACTGGTAAGGAATTAGCTCGTCGGGCTTATGCTCCTGGTGATCACGGTCGTGACCGCCATGGTAAGCTTTCCGAATACGGTACTCAACTTCGTGAAAAGCAAAAGCTTCGTTTCATGTACGGAATGACTGAACGTCAATTCTCAAATCTTTTCGTACGTGCTGGTAAGATCAAGGAAGGTACTCACGGTGCTAACTTCATGGCCTTACTTGAACGTCGTCTTGACAACATGGTTTACCGTCTTGGTTTGGCTACTACTCGTCGTCAAGCTCGTCAATTGGTTAACCACGGTCACATCACAGTTGATGGTAAGCGTGTTGACATTCCTTCATACGAAGTTAACGTTGATCAAGTTATCGCTGTTCGTGATAAGTCAAAGAACCTTGATGTTATTAAGAACGCTGTTGAAGCAGTTGTTTCTCGTCCATCATACGTTGATTTCGACGCTGATAAGCTTGAAGGTAAGTTAAACCGTATCCCTGCTCGTGAAGATATGGATGCTGATATCGACGAATCACTTATCGTTGAATTCTACAACAAGTAATATTTAATTATTACTTGTTCCCAAAAAAGGAACCGGAAATTCCGGTTCCTTTTTTGTTTAAATTAATTATCAATTGATAGTAAAAACTTAGATTTAAGTTCACTTCATTTGCTAAAATATTAAAAATATTATATATCCATAATAGTAAATGATAATTATTATTTATGTTCAACTAATTAATTGGGCAATTAGTCTAATTCCCTCAGCCAGGAGTTCCCTTATACTTCCTTAAATAAAATATGCCTATCTCAATTTACTAATGATTACTGTAATTAAAGGAACTCTTTAGATCAAGTTTTTAGATATAGGTATCTTTTACTAAGCCATGTTACAACGAGATACTAAATCTTTAAGAACCGTTTTCGCCAGATGAATAATTTGAATAAGTAGATACCGCTCACTTAAAAGTGCTAATCTCCTACTTTCTCACTTCTAAAAATTCAATAAATCATCTGTTGTTTTAACTTATAAACTATGATGTTCAAGAATTGATTAGATCATAGGACTAATAAAATTAAAAGTTAAGTTTAGTCACTAGTGAATATCTTAAACAACCATTTTCCTTTCCATAAAGTATTGTATTACAAGAAATACCTTTAATTAATTAAAAGCTGAAGATCTAGAAACCACTAACAAGTTTCTAGATCTTTTTTTGTTCATGACTTAACCAATTCAAAATAAAATGTCTTTTCAGTAGAGAGATCAGCCCTGAACCTATATCCACCAGTAGAAAATTTTTTAAGATCAGTTACTTTTTTAGCACCAATCTCCGTTAAAAACCGGACCATATTTCCCCGAGCTATCTTTGCTAAAGTTGCTTTTTGTTTAATTTTGCCATCAACCATTTCACCAAAAATACAGGTAATCATCTTGTCGTTACTCTTCAAAAAGGGCCGAATTATTTTGCTATATTCATTTGAAGCTAAATTGACTACCAAATGATTGTTCGTAAAAAGATCTTGGTATAATCGGTCACCCCAAAATTCGTATAAGCTTTTAGTATTGTTAACCGTTGCCTTATCTCCCATCCCAAGACGATATAAAGTAATCCCATCAAAAGGCCTTAATATTCCATAAAATCCCGATAAAATCCGCAAATGTTCTTGAAGGTATTTTAACTGCTGATCAGTCATCACTCCTGCTCCAATATATTGATACTGAAGTCCCTGAAAAGCTAGAATTGCTGGGGTTAAATTCGTAGTAAGATCCATTTTTTTAATTCGTTGGTAATTTATTTTTGTCAGTCGTTCACTACAATTCCACCATAATTGGTGCAATTGTTCATAATTACGCGTTCTTAACCAGCTTAATATCTCTTTACTTTGTGCCAAATACTTAGGAAGACCAGAATACGGCAAAGAGTCTAGATCACTTTTCATTGTTCTTGCTGGTGAAATAATAATTTTCATTGCCTTTCCCTCCTCCTAATCAAAATAACTAAAATTTTTTTAATTGGCAAATTTTGTGTTTAAAATCACTTATATGTTAACCGGTTAACATATAGTCTTATTAAAAAAATTATATCATTTTAATATATTATTATTACACTATTGACAACCCCTACAGAAGGTTGTAAATTTACTTTTTGTAAAGAGCGTGAATTTTTTCACGATTATAAGTTAACTCATTAAAGGAGGATAATAATGAACAACGATGTTCTAACGCAAGGAAAAGTACAAGAACGCACAATTTCTTTAGCAGCAAGTTGGGCTTTCTTTGCTTTTTCAATTATAATTAATTCAATGGGGAATGTTTTAACCCTGGTAACCAGTTCTCATATTCACCCTCAGTTTTTAGGTTCAGCATACTGGACTGCTGCTGAAAACAACCTAGGAATTGCTGTTTTAGGTAATAAGCCAACAACTCTTTTCTGGGCATTTATGGTTCTGGGAATGTTGATATCCGTTTTAAATGCTATTTTGCTACATAAGTGGGATTGGCGACGAATTGGGGGTAACTTTATTTTCATGCTGCCATTTTCACTATTTATCCAGTGGTTCTCAAATATTTTCAACCGAATTATGCCTGATGCCACTACTCTTCCCATGATTATCCTCTACGTATTTATTAACTTCTTAGGGGTTGCCTTCATCGGAACAGCTATTTCTATTTACCAACGAGCTAATCTTGTCCTTCATCCAGCCGATGATCTGTTTCAAATTATTCGTTTTCGTTATTGCAAGGGGAATGCAACAATCGCAATGTGGTTATCATACATTCCACCAACAATCATGGCAATCATTGCAGCATTCATGCAAGGTGGGATCTACAACTTTGGTCTTGGTACCCTATTTGCCCTTGTTTTCCAAGGAGCAATTACTGGTTGGGCTGACAAGAAGATCTTCCCCAAATTAAAACACCAAGCATTGGACATTGGTAATTAATTTTTTGCTCCTTAGCAGCTATACTGCTAAGGGGCTTTTAATATATCTCCAATTAATTATTCTTGGTATAATAGTAAAAACATTAACGGGAGGTTAATGCTATGGTAGAAGATAAATCCGCAATGGAGCAACGAATCGATAATGCAATCTATGGAGCCCCGAAAATCAAACCGGACGAGCAACGAAAATATCTTGGTACCTTTCGCGAACGAGTTTGTTTAACAATCAGTGTTACTGAATTTGAGGAACGTGATTGGTCCTTTGCGGTTGCCAAAGAACTAGAACGTGGAATTGGTAATCAAGTTTTCTTGAACGATAACCTTCCTCATTCAAAATTCCGAAATTACATTAAAGTTGCTACTGATGCTAATGCTAATTTTACCTTAAAAACAGAACCAGAATTTCGCACTACTCCTGATTCATTAGCAGTTGTTGTAGCAGCTAAAACCGCTGTTTACCAATCACCAATTGATGTTCAAAAACGTTATCCCGGTGCTTCTGCTCAGTCACGAACTGAGCAGTCTACGCCAAAAAAACATTTTTGGGAAAGATTATTTGATAGGAAGGAAGAGTAGTTTTGCAGCCTCTAGCATATAGAATGCGGCCACGAACCCTTAATGAGGTTGTCGGCCAACAACATCTTGTGGGTCCTGGTAAAATTATTTCCCGGATGGTAAAGGCCAAGATGCTCTCTTCTCTTATCCTTTATGGGCCCCCTGGTACGGGAAAGACAAGTATTGCAAGTGCAATTGCTGGTTCAACTAAGTATGCTTTTCGTAAACTTAACGCAGCCACAGATACCAAAAAGGATCTGCAGATTGTTGCCGAAGAAGCAAAAATGAGTGGTACCGTAATCCTTTTGCTCGATGAAATCCATCGTTTGGATAAAAGCAAACAGGATTTCTTACTTCCTCACTTAGAAAGTGGCCGAATTATTTTAATCGGTGCAACAACCGAAAATCCTTATATTAGTATTAATCCAGCCATCCGAAGTCGTACCCAAATTTTTCCGATTCACCCTTTAAGTATTAGTGAAATGAAAATTGCTGTTAAACGTGCTCTCACTGATTCAGAACGTGGTCTAGGTAAAATGCCCATTAAATTAGATTTAGATGCTGAAGAACACCTTTTAACCGCAACAAATGGCGATCTCCGAAGTGCTTTAAACGGTCTAGAGCTAGCAGCTAAATCAACTGATCCGAATGAAGATAATATCATTCACCTTACCCTTTCGGTAATTGAAGAAAGTGTCCAAAAGAAAATAATTAACAGCGATCGGAACGGGGATGCTCACTACGATGTTATCTCTGCTTTTCAAAAATCAATTCGGGGATCAGATACTGACGCCGCTTTACATTACCTTGCGCGCTTAATTGAAGCTGGTGACTTAATTAGTATTTGTCGACGTCTAATCGTAATTGCTTATGAAGATATTGGTTTGGCAAATATGCCTGCCGTTCAACGTGCCGTGACAGCTGTCCAAGCAGCCCAACAAATTGGGCTCCCTGAGGCACGAATTCCTTTAGCTGACGTTGTGATTGAGTTATGCCTCTCGCCAAAATCAAACTCCGGAATCAGTGCAATCGATAGTGCACTTGAACAAGTAAAGGCCGGCGGAGTTGGGGAAGTCCCTAACCACCTAAAAGATGCCCATTATAAAGGGGCGCATAAGTTAGGACACGGAAACGATTACCTTTTTCCTCATGACTATCCGCAAGATTGGGTTGCCCAGCAGTACCTTCCAGACCGCATTAAGAATGCCCAGTACTTTCATCCAAAGAAAAATGGTCGCTTTGAGCAAGCATTTGGTAATCAATATTGGCAACTTAAAAACGCCCAGAAAAAGGGGCTTTACCAACAACCCCATAATCACTGATCGATTGATCATTACACCAGATCATGCTAACATAATTAATGAAAATTCTGTGGTGTACGCGTTGTCTAAACGCAGGTTTGCCTTACAGTCTTATAAAATTGGGACTAGTGTTTTGCTAGTTGGCCAGTATGCCTTTTCACTTGGTAACTGAATAACTAGCAACCGTGTCCCACCTGTCTTAAACACAGGTCAACACTGAATGACAATTAACGGCACTAACGGAGTTTTCGTACATAATAGTTAAAAGGGCCGGAAAGCGTTAATGTTTTACCGGTCTTTTCTCTTTCTAAATATCATAAATTATGAGGTTTAAATCATGCTACTAGCTATCCTTATGACCATTTTTGGTTTAATCGCCACTTATGAAGGTTGCTTTTTCCTAACTCATCTTCATAAGCCCTTTCTGATCTTTCATCCCAAACAGCACTCAGCACTTTCAAAAGCGCTCCTGGTATGGGGAACTATCCTTTTAGTAATTGGAATTCTTGCAATTACTGCAGCATGGACAAATTCAATTTTCTTTATCGTTACGATGGTGGTAATTGGTTGTATTTGTGAAACTTTAATGGCCTATTCACTCATGGGTTATTTCCAAGCAGAGCAACGAAAAAACTAGACACCTGAGGCTTTACTGTCATTTTTATTTCAGTGTATAATAGAAGTAAATAATTAAGGAGGCACCATAACATGGCTCAACAATACAAACATATCTTGGTTCCAGTAGATGGTTCTGAAGAAGCAGAATTAGCTTTCAAGAAGGCTGTTGCTGTTGCTAAGCGGAATGGTGAAGAAACAGAATTACGCTTACTACACGTCGTAGATACTCGAGCATTCCAAAATATTTCTAGTTTTGATAGCTCAATGGTTGAACAAGTTACCGAAACTGCAAAGAAGACTCTCGATAAATACATCGATTACGCTAAAGAAAAAGGCGTTAAGAATATTAACTACTCAATTGAATATGGTGCGCCAAAGACAATCATTGCCCGTGATGTACCTAAGGAAATGAATGCTGACCTTATTATGATTGGTGCCACTGGTTTAAACGCCGTTGAACGAATCCTAATCGGTTCTGTCACCGAATTTGTTACCCGGACAGCCATCTGTGATGTTTTAGTCGTACGGACTGATTTAGATAACAAGCTAATCGAAATTGACAAAAAGAAAAAATAAGTTAACCAATTTAACGGTTTTTGGTCCTATAATCAAATTAGTTATAGGGCCTTTTATTTTAGATAAGGAAAAGATTGGAGTAGCAGCCATTGGAAGTGAAATACGAAACAGTTAAACAAACTCTCCGTAACGAAATTATTGACGGTAAATATCAAATTAATGCTAAATTACCAACCGAAAGTGAATTAATGAAACGCTTTAACGTTTCTCGCTATACGATTCGCCGTGCCGTTGGTGATCTTGAAAATGAACACTATATTTATCGTATTCAAGGTGGCGGAATGTTTGTCCAAGATTGGCAAAAAGACTGGACTGATATCGAAAAAAATAAAGTTATCGGTGTAATCAGTACCCACATGGCTGATTACATCTTTCCTTCAATTATTTCTGGGATTGACAGTGTCGTTGCCGATAAGGGTTATTCATTAATTGTCGGAAATACACTCAATAATCATGAACGGGAACGACAAACAATTTTAAACATGTTAGATCTAAAAATTGCCGGATTGATCATTGAGCCAACAGAAAGCGCCATGCCTAATCCAAACCTCGATCTTTACCAACAGGTTGAAAACTACCAAATTCCGACAATCTTGTTCCACTCTACTTACCCAGGATTTAATTTTCCTGCACTCCTTACTCGTGATAAAGAAGCGGAAGAGGATTTAATTCGCTATCTTTTTGAATTAGGACATACCAACATTCTCGGTGTTTTTCAAATTAACGATCAGCAGGGAGTCGATCGCATGTCTGGAATGATCAAAGCTTATCAGGATGAGGAAGTACCTACAACTAAAGCTAATACAATTATGTACCAATCCAGTGATCCAATTGAAGGGATCATCAATAAAGTAGAGCTTATGCTTAAAGGAAATCCAACTATTACCGCAATCGCCTGCTATAATGATCAACTTGCCACACTGGTAATTCGTCACTTACAAAAAAATGGTATTCGTGTCCCAGAGGATATTTCAGTTGTCGGCTTTGATAACTATGATATGGCTGCAATCATCTCACCAAACTTAACAACCGCCGTCCACCCCAAAAGAAAGTTAGGAGAAGATGCTGGTAAGATGATCCTCAAGATGATTAATGGTCAAACAGTCGAAAAAGTTAAATATTATTCACCTGAAATCATTAAACGCCAATCAACCACTATTGCACCACTACACTCAAAGGAGTAATTATCAATAATGAAAAAATCAGTTAATCTTTTAACGCTTGCTGATGGTCAAACAATGCCTCAAGAGGGATTTGGAATGTATAAGATCACTGATCAAAGTACCATCACTTCTTCAATTAAATATGCCTATGATGCTGGATATCGCCTCTTCGATACTGCACAACTATACAAAAATGAAGCAGAAATTGGTAATGCCTTAACTGAGTTAGCTCTCCCTCGGGAAGAATTATTTATCACTACAAAGGTTTCTGAACCAAATCAAGGCTATACACAAACCATTGCTTCAGTTAAAGATTCACTCAAAAAACTCCAACTTGACTATGTTAATCTACTGTTAATCCACTGGCCAATTGAACGAGCTTTCTTTGACACATGGGCTGCACTAGAAGAATTAAAGAAGGAAGGGCTAACCCGCTCAATCGGTGTTAGTAATTATCAAATGATTCATCTCCAATACTTAGCAACCCAGGCTCACGAAATGCCGGTAGTTAACCAAATTGAACGGCATCCCCATTTGAACCAACTTCCGTTAATCAAATACGATCGTGCCCACCAAATTGTTACTCAAGCTTGGAGTCCCCTTGGAAGAGGAACTATCCTTAATAACCCCCTTTTAGAAAAAATTGCTAAAAAGCACCAAAAGTCCTCAGCCCAAATTGTTTTGCGCTGGCAATTACAAAGTGGTGTTGCCTTCATTCCAAAGTCGATCCATGAAGCACGGATTAAACAAAATATCGATATCTACAACTTCCAACTTAGCGAGCAAGAAATAAACGTAATTAATGAATTACATAATTTTACCCGGGTTGGTAAAGAACCAGCCTTAGTTTACGAATATAATTTAAAATATTAGAATGTTATCCACTAAAAAAGGTAGAGACTAAGAATTTTTCTTGATCTCTACCTTTTCTATTCCTTATATGGGTTTTCTTTAATTACCTGTGCCGGATTTCCAGCAATGATTACATTATTACCATAAGATTTTGTAACCACACTTCCGGCACCAACAATTACATTATTCCCTAAGGTTACCCCGGGACAAATAATGGCTCCACCCCCAATCCAAACATCATCACCAATGGTAATCTCCTTACCTTGTCCGTATGCCCCATTACGGCGCAACTTGGGATCTAAAGGATGATTGACCGTGTAGAGTTGAACACGGGGACCCAGTAGGCAGTGCTTACCAATTTTAATTGGACTAACATCTAACATTACGCAATCATAGTTAGCAAAAAAATCATCACCAACATAAATGTTATAACCATAGTCGCACTTAAACTGTGCATGAACCTCGTAGTTTTCTCCCACATGACCAAATAACTGGCGAATGATCTCTTTACTCGCCTCTGGATTCACTTCCCCCAAGGCGTTAAATCGCTCTACTAATTTTCGTGCATAATAACGTTCATGAACTAATTGAGAATTATAGACATCAAAAACTTCCCCATTCAACATTTTTTCTTTTTCTGTTTTCATTTTATCCCCTCGTTTACAAAATCAAACCTTTCATAAAAAAATGGTTATCCTCAGTTATTAAACTGCCGAGTATAACCATTTTTCTTTCTAAATTGTTAAAGATTTTCTTTATTCAGTGAAGCATATCTACTATTCAATGAAGTCAACTTTAACATCAAGCATACCGAAGAGGTCCTTGATTTGCTGTGGCTTCAAGCTGAAACTCAAGATAGTGTGGTGACCACCACCAGCGAGCATCCAACGCTTAGCCCCTTCCTTTAAGCCAACAGTTGGTGTCCATAATTGTTTAGCAACTGGAAGATGTGGGGTTTCTGCTTCAGGCTTGTGACAATCAACAGAGTAACCAATTACCTTGTAACCGTCGTTAAAGTATGAAAGAGTAACATCAACGGCCTTACCTTCACGACCAGTAAATACAAGACGTGCAGGATCATCTTTACCACCAATGTCTAATGGGTGAACTTCAACCCGTGGCTTATCTGACGCAATGGTTGGGTCAACTTCAAGCATGTGTGAACCAAGAATAGCTTCGTGATCATGGCGTAAGTCAAGAGTGTAGTCTTCCATAAAGGCAGTGGCAACATTATCGGCGGCAATCTTAAGAAGACGATCCATCCCAGCAGACTTCCAGTCACCTTCAGCACCAAATCCGTAACCGTCACGCATTAATAATTGAGCGGCTAAACCAGGCAATTCTTCAAGGCCATGCAAGTCTTCGAAGTTAGTGGTGAAACCAGTGTAGCCTTTTTCATCCATGAACTTCTTTAAGGCTAAGTATTCACGAAGTTGGTAACGAACTGAGTGTTCATAGTGTTCCTTCGTGTTATCACCTTGAACCATCTCGTATTTACTTTCCAGGTCCTTGTAGGCAGCATCAATGTCTTCTTCGCTAACAGCATCAACGTAGCTAACAAGTTCACTTACTGGCCAGTAATCAACAGTCCAACCTAAGAACATTTGCGCTTCAACCTTGTCACCTTCAGTAACAGCAACATTACGCATTGTATCTCCGAAACGAACGATCTTAATCTTGAAGCTTTCGTTGTAGGCAACGGCCACGTTTTGCCAGTCAGCAATTTCTTCTTGGACATCTTCGTCACCCCAGAAGCCGTAAACAATCTTGTTATGCTTTTGAAGGCGAGCATTAATGTAAGCATATTCACGGTCACCGTGAGCTGATTGGTTTAAGTTCATGTAATCAAAATCAATAGTATCGTATGGAATCTTATTTAAGTATTGAGTTGCCAAGTGAAGAAGGGGCTTTTGAAGTAACTTTGTACCATGAATCCAGTTCTTAGCAGGTGAGAATGTGTGCATCCAAGTCATAACACCAGCTACCTTATCATTGTAGTTAGCTTCCTTCATAAACTTAGTGATTCCTTCAGCGGTTGTCATTACACCTTTAAAGACAATCCTGTATGGTAACTTACCACTTTCGTTTAACTTATTAACAATATCTTCTGCATCATTAGCAACTGATTTTAATTGATCTTCCCCATAAAGGAATTGGCTACCAGTCACAAACCAAAATTCGTAATCTTTATTCATCATAAGATAACACTCCTTCTTGTATCAAAAATTTTTGTAATATAATTACCAAGTTAATTAAGCACGTGTAGCATGGTCCTTTGAATGAGCATTATTTTGTCCATAGTATGCATTTGCGCCATGCTTTCTGTAATAGTGCTTATCAAGTAGATATTGTGGCAAATGCAAGTCCCGATGTGTCAATTGCATTGCGTGGTAGTCTTCTTCGGCTACTACTTCAAGGACCTTGGCATTGTAAACTGCCTTATCAGGAGTTGGTCCCCAGGTAAATGGTCCATGTTGCATAACCAAGGCTGCTGGAGTAGCTTCATAGTCTAAGCCCCGTTCCTTGAAAGAACGAACAATTACTTTACCAGTATTTCCTTCGTAGTCTTCCTCAATTTCTTCCTTGGTTAATGCATCTGCTGCTGGAACATCAGTGTAGAAAGTATCAGCATGCGTAGTGTTCATTGCTGGTACATCCAACCGAGCTGCAGCAAAGGATACTGCCCATGGTGAGTGAGTATGAACAATTCCTCCAATTTTTGGAAAATGATTATAAAGATAAGTGTGGGTGGGAGTATCACTAGATGGATTTAAGTTTCCTTCAACAACCTCACCATCGAGGTTAACAACAACCATGTCTTCCGGTTTTAAATCTTCATATGGAACTCCAGAAGGCTTAATAACGAAGAGGCCTTTATCACGGTCAATTCCAGAAACATTTCCCCAAGTAAAAGTAACTAACCCCAACTTAGGAAGCTTCATATTTGCTTCGTATACTTCTTGCTTTAATTTTTCAAGCATCTCTTATATCTATCCTTTCTTACTTTCATGTTCGCTAATGTCCTTACCGGCAAGCGCTTCTACTGGCAACCCAGTTTGATAACGCTTGATAAAGCTTTTATATCCCTTTACACCAGCAGGTTCTGGTACCAAAGTCATGCTTTCAGGATTGCGGAAAACCTCACCATCCAAGAAATCAGCTAGTGACTTCTTAGCACCTGTTTCAGCATACTTAGCAAGTACAGCCATTCCCCATGGTCCACCCTCGCTAGCAGTATTCATAATCGTAATTGGAATATTCAAAGCATTTGATAAGATTTGTTGGCCAATAACAGGAGTTCCAAAGAGACCTCCCTGGGCAATCATGACATCCGTTTGAACATGCTCTTCATTTAATAAAATATCCATTCCGATCTTTAACGGCGCAAATGCTGCATAAAGTTGAGTAAGGAAGAAGTTAGCAAGGTTCATCTTGCTATTTGACGTCCGAACAAAGAGTGGTCGCCCCTGTTGAATCTTGGTGATGTTTTCACCGGAGAGGTAACTATAGTTAATTAACCCACCAGCATCGGGATCTGAATGAACTGTTGAATCAAATAGTGTTTCGTATAAAGTGTTTGTGTCAATTTTAGCTCCGATTGCATCAGCAAAGTCACGGAATAACCCCACCCAAGCATTAATATCTGAAGAACAGTTATTGACGTGAACCATCGCAACTGGGTCACCTGTTGGCGTCGTAACAATGTCAATATCACGGTGGACCTTTTTAAGAGGTTTATCTAAAACATTCATGGAAAAAGCTGATGTTCCAACAGAAATATTACCGGTCCGCTTACGCACACTATTCGTTCCAACCATTCCAGTACCAGCATCCCCTTCTGGGGGCGCCATTAAACTTCCAGAAGTAAGTGTTCCATTAGGATCAAGAAGTTTTGCTCCTTCATCAGTTAACCTACCAGCAGTGTGGCCCGCAATGATTACTTTGGGTAAAATATCCTCAATATTCCATGAATACTTTGCTACTTCTGGTAATTCACTAAATTTTGTTAGAAAGTCTTGACGGTAAGTATGTGTTTGGTCATCAATTGGGAACACTCCTGACGCATCCCCAATTCCTAGAACCTTTTCACCAGACAATTGCCAATGAACATAACCAGCTAAGGTTGTAATAAACTCAACATTCTTAACGTGTGATTCATCATTTAGAATTGCTTGATAAAGATGAGCAATACTCCACCGTTGCGGAATATTAAAGTTAAACAACTTTGTTAATTTATCAGCAGATTCTTCTGTAATATTGTTCCGCCATGTTCTAAATGGAACAAGAAGTTGGTTATTCTTATCAAACGGAAGGTAACCGTGCATCATTGCACTAACTCCAATCGAAGCAATGCTAGTCAAGCTAACATGGTAACGACTTTGAACATCTGCTTTGATTTTAGAATAAGCAGCTTGGATTCCTTCCCATACTTGTTCGAGGGGATATGTCCAAATACCATCTTTGAATTGGTTTTCCCAGGTATAACTACCTGAAGAAATAGTTTCAAATTCTGTATTAATCAGAACCGCCTTAATTCGTGTGGAACCTAATTCGATCCCTAAAGAAGCTTTCCCATTTTCAATTTGCGTTGCTGTTTCACGTAAGTTCATTAAATCTCCCTCCCTATTTCAGGGTTCTTTGCGTCATGCTTAGTTCCTTGAGCTTCAATTTCTTCAAGGGTGTGGCCACGCGTTTCGGGTACTCGGGTCTTAATGAAGATTACACCAAGAAGACAAATCACACCGAAGATTGCGAAAACAGCTTCTTGAGGCATATTTGCAGTCATAATTGGGAAAATCAACCCAACTAACCATGAACCGATCCAGTTAAAGGATGAAGCCAATCCCGAAGCACGCCCACGAATAGCTAATGGGAAAATTTCACCAACTAAGACCCAAGTTAATGGTGCCCAAGTGAATGAGTAGAATGCGACATAGATACATAGGAAAACAACAATTGTCATTGGATTCATGTTAGGCAGCATCCAGTTTAAGATGGCTGGTAGGATGAATGAGAGACCCATGACTGTCCCACCAAGCATTAATAATGCCCGACGATTAAACTTTTCAGCAATCCACATGTAGACTAATGAACCAATAACGAGGATGATCCCTTGAATAATTGGCCACATCAAGTTAGATGCAGCAGCTTTACCAGTTGCCTTTTGGACAATCAATGGAATGTAGTAAAAGATTGCATTTGCACCTTGGAATTGTTGAAAAGCAGCAACACCAACACCGGCAATTACTAAATAACGATACTTAGAACTGAAGAGCGTTGACCAAGAAGTCTTAGCATTTGCTTGTTCTTCATCCTTTGCAGTCTCTTTAATACTGCGAAGTTCGGAATCGATTTCCCTTGGATCCTTTCGAATAAAGGTGAGAACCCGGCGTGCAGCAGCTTCATCCCCTTGACGTAATAGGAATCGTGGTGATTCTGGTAACCGGAGAACTCCCAAAAATAGAATCAATGCAGGAACAGCGGCTAACCCTAACATTAAACGCCATGCCCATTCCCCTGGAAGATCCTTTAGCAAGAAGTCAACCACGTAAGACAACAGCATCCCCGAAACAATCATCGTCTGGTTCAAACCAGATAACCGTCCACGAGCTTGGGCAGGTGCCATTTCAGACATATAAGCTGGAACTAAAGCAGAAGCAGCACCAACAGCCAAACCTAAGAACATCCGAACTGCAATTAGGTAATAAGAACTTGCTTCACCCATATCGGGAGAAACACCAGATAAAATTGAGAAAATCATGAAAATAATTGATGACATTAGGATCATCTTCCGCCGACCAAACTTATCAGATAATTGTCCAGCAACGGCACCACCAAAAATGGCACCAAACATTACGGCAGAGGTAATCCACCCGACTAATCCGGCAGCGTTTTGTAAGTGCCAATCGGCTTCCAAGAAAGGTAGGGCTCCTGTCATTACCCCGATATCATATCCAAACAGGATTCCACCAAACGAACCAAAGAAGTAGATGAATGCACTTGAAATTTTTTTATTCGCTTTCATCCGTACTTGCATCCCCTTTTCTATATTGACAAAACTTTAACTCAATTCATGAAAGCGCATCCATTGAACGATGTTTATACTACATCATTTGTACGGACAAATCAATAACTTTTATTAAAACGGTAATACTAACTTTGTGAATCTGCTTTGATATCTTGCATATAAAAGCCAATAATGACGCTAATTGTCTATTTGTGAATTTATGTCAAAAAATATTTCAAAAAATTTATACGGACTAATATCTGGTATTTAAAAATAAAATAATATCTAGTTGGTAATTAATTATTTCCAAAACAGTAATATAAAAAAAGCATAAGGATGAAGGTATAAATAATTTCATCCTTACGCTTTTCAGCAATAGAATATTAGTTTTCTAATTATCAAATTAAAAAAGAGAGATCAAGTCTCCTTGATCTCTCTTCTCATTAAATTAATATTTAGTCTTTAAGCTTGGCTAACTCAGCCGTAATCTCATCCTTAATAAAGGATTCACGACGAGCCAAACTAATGCTCCGGGCGATTTCCAGAGATTCCTTAGCTTGTTCTCTTTCACCCAATGCTAACTCATCTTTCCCCCGAATAAGGTAAAGTTCATCAAGAATAAACAAAGAATCATGTTGGCGACACAGTTCAATCCCCCGGTTAACAATTTCCTTTGACTCTTTGTAGTTACCTAAGTCACCGTAAAGTTGACCAAGTTGGCAATAAATTGATGCCCACTGGTGTAAACTACCGATTAACTTTTTATTATCGATCAAACGAACGGCACGTTCTGTTAATCGTTGAGCCCGTTCTGGATCATTACGCTTGTAGTAAGCAAGTGCCATCCCTGCAGTGGTCATTGCAAGGTAAATATTGGCACTAGTCGTTGCGAATTGTGTTAATACTAACTCAAAGTTAAAAATAGCTTCATCAATCTTATCAGAATTAACTTGAACCATTCCCATTAAGTAGTAGTAACGTTGCTTATCAAAGTCACTCTCTAGCTTCTTTACCGGAATCTTGTCCAATGCTTCAGTAGCACTTTCAAGTTTTCCACTAACTAAATCGTTTACAATGATATTAAATTGGTCATTAATGCCGTTTCCGTTATTCTCCACGATTCTTTCTGTGGGGATGTTTAGGCGTTCACAAATTGCAGTCAGAATATTCATTTTAGGCAACCGATTTTGCTTTTCCATTAAGCTAATTGTTGCCTGAGTACAGATACCTTCTGCCAATGCAGTCTGTGATAAACCTCTTTTGCGGCGAATTTTCTTTAAGACGTCTCCTCGGAGTTTCATTTTTCTTCCCTTCCTCAACTTATTTAATAATATGACTAAAATTATTGGAAAGATCAAATGATCTACAAACCATAGTTGAAAATATCCTTATCCATTTTAGCACTAATTATTAATTTGTGCTAAAAAATTCGTACTAAAAAGGACTGGTAAAACGCTTTTTTTACCAGTCCTTCTACTTTACATGATTAGCTTCTAATTAATAGACATTTTTAATAAATATGAGTATGAAATAAATGTTATAAATTAAATTTCCTTCATTTAATTTTAATTAAACTTCTTTGTTCCTACTTTTTCATCACCGAGCTTTTGGAAATCATATTTAATCTTACTATTACGATCAAACTCTTCCAAACCAAGTTGAATTAGTCGGTCAATTAGGTCTGAGTAACCAATTCCGGAAACTTCCCACATTTGTGGATACAAGCTAATATTAGTAAAACCTGGCAAAGTATTTGGTTCACCAAGGTATGGGACATTGTTAGAATCAACTAAGAAGTCAATCCGAGCCATTCCCTTCATTCCCAAGACCTTGTATGCTTTCAAAGCCATCGAAGTAATTTCTTCAGTTAAGTATTCTGGTAATTTTACGGGCAATTCAAAAACAACCCCACTAGCATCTACAAACTTATTTTCATAGTTGTAGAACGAATCACCTTCAGGAACTCGGACTGCACCAAGCTTCGAAGCAATTGGATGTTCGTTACCAAGAATTGAGATTTCTACTTCTTGTGGATGATCAATTCCTTGTTCTACAAGAACCTTATAGTCATACGAAAAAGCATCATCCAACGCTTTTTCGTATTCTTCAGCGTTAGTTACTTTATGAATTCCGACAGAAGAGCCTTGCTTAGCAGGTTTAACAAAGGCCAAATCACCAATCTGTTCTTCAACCTTATTCCATGGGAATTCTGCCCGATTTTCAGGAGTAACTACTACATAAGGAGTATTCCGAATACCAGCTTCCGTAAGAATCTTCTTGGTTAAATCCTTATCAAAGGACATCGCACTTGCTGCAATGTTTGAGCCAACATATGGCTTTCTTAAAAGTTTAAATAATCCCTGAACAGTTCCATCTTCCCCCAAATTACCATGAATTACCGGGAAGAAGAGGTCAATTGACTTCATTTCGTTTAATGCCATGATCGGAGCCAACGGCTGACTTAAATCCATCTTTTGATATTCTTCTTTAACAACTTGGTCTTCATCATCACCATTAAAGATTCGTTGTGATGCGCTATTACCAAGAAGGACCCCATCCTTAGTAAACATAAACAAACTAACATCATACTTTTCCTTATCAAGGGCGTCGTAAATATTATGCGCCGAACGTTTTGAAACATCATGCTCAGATGAGTTACCACCAAATAACAATGCGATATTTAACTTTTTAGTCATTGAGTGTACCACCTTATTTAATTTTTTACCGTTTTTCCAGAAACTTTAGTATAACATGGATTAATTTTCCTTCCAAGCTCCTAATCACGAACTTTGATATTTAACCTTACTAGGACATTGCGCTATAATAGAAACAATTTTTTCAAATTAAAGGAGTTATCGTATGGTACAAACTAAAGCATCAATTTGGAAACGTAACTTACGAGTTCTCGCAGTTGCTGTTTTCATTGCCGGAATCGCCTTTTCAGAGGTAATGCCTTTTCTTCCACTTTATATTAATACCTTAGGCCACTTTTCTCACCAAAAATTAAATATGTGGGCTGGGTTAGTTTTCTCAGGGATTTACTTTGTTTCCGCATTTACTTCACCATTGTGGGGGAAACTAGCAGATAAAAAGGGACGTAAATTAATGATCCTCCGTGCTTCATTTGGAATGGCAATTGTCTTGGCGGCAATGGGAATTGTTACCAATGTCTGGCAATTATTTATTCTCCGGATGGTTCAGGGATTTTTTGCTGGCTTTGTTTCAAACTCTAACGCCCTTATTGCTACAGAAACACCAAAAAAGAAATCGGGTCAAGCACTAGGAACCATGGCCTCCTCTTTTACAGCTGGTAATCTTTTAGGGCCATTTATCGGTGGTGCCCTTGCTTCAGCCTTTAGTTATCGTGTCACCTTCTTTATTACTGGTTTACTCCTCCTCATTGCTTTTCTCCTTTGCCTTTTCTTCGTTCACGAAGATGATTTTAAACCTGTAACCAGTAAGAAGCTCGAAAGTTCTCGTGGCGTTATTACCGCTCTCAAAGAACCTCGATTAATTTTTGGTCTTCTTTTAACTACCCTAATTATTCAAGCTGCAAATAATTCGATTAACCCAATTGTCTCCCTTTACGTTAGTCAATTAATGCATCATCAAGGGAATGTCGTTTTTATTTCCGGAGTAATCGCTGCTCTTCCCGGGATTGCAACCTTTATTACTGCTTCACGTTTCGGGGCAATCGGTGACCGGATTGGAACGCAAAAAATAATTGTCGCTGGTTTTGTTGGTGCAATCATTCTCTTCTTTCTTACCGCCTTTGTGCAAAATACCGTTGAGTTAGGGAGCCTACGATTCCTTGTTGGTTTCACCGATGCTTGCCTTTTCCCTCAGGTGCAAACACTCCTTACTAAAAATTCTCCGGCAATGATTACTGGACGAATCTTTTCTTGGAACCAGAGTGCGATGTATATTGGAAACATTTTGGGCCCATTACTTGGTTCCGCAATTGCGGGAGCCTCAAGTTACAGTATGGTCTTTATCATCACTGCTGTAATCGTTGTCCTTAACCTTATTCTTTTTAAGCTCAATGTTATTAATTCACTTGACTAGATAAAAAATCCAGCAACCGCTCGAAAGCGATTACTGGATTTTTAATTACCCTATTTACCATTGGGGTAAACAGCTACAACACCACCGTTGTAGTGGTTATTGATCCACTGTTGTGTTGACTTGGATTGAAGAGCTTTTACCAACTTCTTAATTGCTGGATTATTCTTATTCTTCTTTTGAACCGCGATCAAGTTGGCATAAGGGGAGGTATTCTTTTCAAGGGCAATTGCATCCTTCTTTGGATTCAAGCCTGCTTGAACCGCGTAGTTAGCGTTAATAACAACGGCAGCCCCTTCACCACGCTTGTAGAATTGCGTCATCAATTTTGGTTCAAGATCCGTCTTAAACTTCAGGTTCTTCTTGTTAGTTTGAATATCATCAAAGTTAGCTGATTCAATCTTAGTACCCGGCTTCAAAGTAATTAATCCGGCATCCTTTAAGATTTGAAGTACCCGTCCATAATCCGCAACGTTATTTGAAACTAAGATCGTGGAGCCATCTGGTAAGTCAGATAACTTTTTGTACTTCTTGGAGTAAAACCCAAGTGGTTCAAGGTGAACATTACCGGCACTAACTAAAGTTCCGTGGTTTTTCTTGTTCCAGTTATCTAAGAATGGCTTGTGTTGGAAGTAGTTGGCATCCAAATCACCACTTGCTAATTCCTTGTTTGGTAATACATAGTCTTGGAAAGTCTTAATCTTTAAGTCAACCCCCTCCTTCTTTAATTGAGGCTGAACGTGCTTCAAGATCTCCGCTTGTGGTGTTGCTGAAGCACCCACAGTAAGTGTTTCTTCCTTTTGCTTCCCACAACCGGTAAGAACTAATACTCCTAATGCTAATGTTGTAATTGCTGCTAACCATTTTTTCTTCATAATTATTCCCTCCTGATTCTAATTAACGTTTATCTATTTTCTTTACAACAGTGTCCCCCAAAAACTGGAAGACAAAGACAATCACGACAATAATAATTGTAGCCATCATTGTAACTGCATTGTTATTTGCTTGAAAACCATCTAAGTAAGCAAGATTACCTAGACCACCAGCACCAATTGCACCAGCCATAGCAGTGTAACCAATTAATGAAATGGTAGTAACCGTAATCCCTGAAACCAACGCTGGTGAACTTTCTGGGATTAACACTTTAGTGACAATTTGCCAGCGTGTGGCTCCCATTGCCTTAGCGGCTTCAATAACACCATGGTCCAAATCATCAAAGGCAATTTGAACAAGGCGAGCATAGAACGGTGCTGCCGAGATAATCAATGACGGTAAGGCGGCTCGTGGTCCCATAATCGTACCAACAAGTGTCTGGGTTGCCGGAAGCAAGAGGACAATTAAGATAATAAATGGGATTGACCGAAAGATGTTTACCAAAGCAGCAACAATCCAATTAATAATTTTGGCCACAATTGAATTACTATGCTGAGTTTCAAAGAGAATTAAACCAAGGATAATTCCCAAAATTGCAACCACAATCATGGAAACTACTGTCATCCAAATTGTTTCCCAAGTTGCTTGTCCCATTTTCGGCCAATCAACATTATTAAATTCAAAGAATGAAGCAAATCCACTATTGTTCACGACTAATCACCTCTGTCTCTACTCTCATCGTTTTCAAGTACTCTAATGCGCCCTTAATTTGTTCTTGCTTATCACTATCCACCGTTAATTGAATGTACAAGGAGCCAATTGCACCTTCCTGTGTCTGGTGAATATTTCCCTCAATGATGCTCATATTTGTTTCAGGGAATTGACGCAGCATTTCGGAAACAATTGGCAACTTGGCTTGGTCACCATGGAATGTTAATTTTACGATCACACCGTCGGGATGAGATTCAAGGAGTTGTTCAACAACTGCTTGCGTATCATCCGCAGAACCAGTAGAAGTTTCTTGGTTAACAAACCGCTTAGTAATTGCCTGTTGAGGATGCTTAAAGACGTCTAATACTGGTCCCTCTTCAACAATTGTACCGGCATCAAGAACCGCAACGTGATCACAAATTTTGCGGATAACGTGCATTTCATGAGTAATTACAACAATCGTCAATCCTAATCGGCGATTAATATCAACCAATAAATCTAACACTTCATCAGTTGTCTTCGGATCAAGAGCACTAGTTGCCTCATCAGAAAGGAGGATTTGGGGGTCATTCGCTAACGCACGAGCAATCCCAACTCGTTGCTTTTGTCCACCAGACAATTCTGAAGGGTAAGCTTTTTCCTTTCCTTGAAGGCCAACTAGCTTAATTAGTTCTTCAGCCTTTTGCCGTCGTTCTTCCTTGCTTCCTTCTTTTGAAAGTTCTAACGGAAATTCAACATTTTCCAAAACCGTCCGTGACCAGAGCAGATCAAAATGTTGGAAAATCATTCCAATCTTTAGACGAGCGTTTCGTAACGATTCCCCTTTTAACTGACTAATTTCTTTACCATTAACGGTAACCGAACCAGTAGTGGGTGTTTCAAGGCCATTAATCATCCGGATTAGAGTACTTTTCCCGGCTCCAGAATAACCAATAATACCGTAAATCTTTCCGTCAGGAATCGTTAAGTTAACATCCTTAATTGCTTTTACGGGACCTTCCTTACTATCATATGTTTTTGAGACATCTTTAAACCGAATCAATTACTCTTCCTCCTTTTCATTAAAAAACCTTCCATTCGTTTAATAGTTTAACTATTAAACGGACGAAAGGTTTCGTGGTACCACCGCAGTTCATGATTACCTCACAGTAACCATCTCAAAAAGTGTCATCTAACACTTAACTGCGATAATGGGCAGTAACCAACATTAGCTTATCATTTGACTCACTAACACACTTTACTCAAAGACCATCTTCAATACAACTAATCAATTCTCTTTCACCAATCAAGAACTCTCTGAGTGATTAATTAGTATCTACTCATCTTTTCAAATAGTATTCTAATAATTCAATTGCTATTATAATACAAAGTTAACTTTTCATTGTCAACACTAAATTCTAATTAAATTAAAAAAAACGTAACCGAAATTCTCAGGCTACGTCTTTTTTATTTACTTTTAATCTCTATGCCTTTACTTCAACAATCCAGTTATCCCTTTCATCACTTGAATCAAGGAGTTCTGGCTGATCAATTGCCTTTTGATTTACCGTAACAATTTCGCCATCGACTGGACTATCAAGATCAGTAACAGCCTTTTCAGCTTCAACCGCGATAAACTTACCACCATTAATTAACTTTGTCCCCGTCGCAGGAACATCAATAAAACCAATTTGGCCTAGATCATCACGTCCACTATCATTTAATCCAATCCGAACATTACCATTATCTTGTTTTTTTACCCAAAAATAACTTTCAGCAACCATCTTCCATAACACCCCACTTACCTGAATTCCTTATTACTACTAAACATGTAAGAGTGATGGTGATATCTCATCGACATTACCATCCCGATTCCAATTAAATTACCAATTAGTGAGGAGCCTCCAGCGCTGATAAATGGTAACGGAATCCCTGTTAGTGGTAGTAATCCAATATTCATCCCAATATTTTCAAAAACGTGGAATAAAATCATCATAATAACACCAGTCGAAATATATGCATAGAATTCGTTCCTGGTATCAAACGTAACCCGGATCATGAGGTAGATTAATAACAGATAAAGCAAAATTAGCAATGCACTTCCAATAAAGCCAAAGTTTTCACCAATAACAGAGAAAATCATATCAGATTCACGAACAGGTACATAAACCTTGGAATTATTGAATCCGGTCCCGGTAATACCACCTGAACCAACTGCCTTAATACTTTGCCATAGTTGGTATCCCTGGTTACTGGTATCTTGTTCCGGATGAAGCCAAGTATCAACACGGTCAAATTGGTAAGCCTGGAAACCAACATGCTCCAGAATTGTCCGTCCAATCGAACTAGTAACCATTGCTAATGCCGAACCTCCAATTACAGCCAACGCAATCGCAGTTGGCGCAATGATCCGCCATGTAACACCTGAAACAAGAACCATCCCGCTGAAAATTGCAAAGAAGACAAGTCCTGTCCCAAAATCATTTTGTAACTTCAATGAAATTAAAATTGGTAATAACCAGAGGAACATCGTCCCAATTAATCGCCAATCAGATCTAACGGTATGAACATTATACCGATTATTATGAGTTGTAATTACCCGCCCCATCATTAAAATATAAGCCGGTTTCATGATTTCCGATGGCTGAAACGTGAATGGACCAATTGCAAACCAACTTTTAGCTCCCGTATTAGCATAGTATGCGCGACTATAGAACACTAGAATCGCAAACATCAAAAATATTCCAACCCAGTACGCTAGTGGTGCAACCTTCCATAGTTGTTCAGAATCGAACTGCATAATTACAACAACTAGAATTATCCCAATAATATACCAAATCAACTGACTCACTACTTGCCGCATCACACTCGTCGAACCACCAGTATCATGGACAGCAGCCACATAAATTGACGCTAAACCAATTAATGCTAATAGCAAGACACAGAATATAATTCCCCAATCAATTCGGCTTTCATCATCACTTTGAGAACGTTGCATTCTTTAACTCCTTTTTTGAGATTTGGGCAACGCTACTGCATCGCATTATCCTTGATGTAAATGATACTGCTGTAATACGACTTCAAGTCCCTCTTCTTGGGAGTGAACATAAAATTCACTTTCGTCAGCAGTTAGGAGAGCCTTAAAACGATTACCATCTGCCAATACTTCACCAACCAATCGTTTACCAATAAAAACTTGTTGAACTGGTTGATGGCGACGTTCAATATCTTTTACATTAACTTCAATTTTTTTATCTTTTCTTGCCACTTTTTCACCTTTATTATTTCATAACTCGATGGAAAGTAAATTTTGCTGGAACTGGATCATAGCCACCCCGCGCAAATGGTTGACACCGCAATAGCCTTACAATTCCAAGTAATATCCCCTTCATTCCAAAACGTTGAATTGCTTCCAACGTATATTCTGAACAAGAGGGATAATACCGACAAATTTTAAGTGGTCGCTTTGCCGATATGTTTCGTTGATACCATAGAATCATTCGACTTACGAGCTTAACCATTACTTCTTACTCTTTTTACTGTTATCGGTCTTTTGCATCCGTTCAAGCATTTCACCAGCACCCTTGGCAACATTATCAAGAGGATCCTGAGAAACGACAACGGGAACTTTTAATTGATCACTAAAGAGTTGATCGATTCCTTTAAGAAGGGAAGTTCCCCCCGTTAACATGATACCACGATCAATAATATCACTAGCCAACTCAGGTGGGATTGTTTCTAAAACGCTAACCGTTGCTTTAACGATTTGTTCAAGTGTCCCGTGAATTGCCTCTTCGATCTCGTTTTCATCAGTGGTGATTTGCTTGGGCATTCCAGTAGCAACATCACGACCACGGACCTCCATCTTCTGTGGTTCGTCAACAGGTAAGGCTGTCCCAATTTCCATCTTAATTTGTTCGGCAGTATGTTCACCAATAATTAAGCCGTGGTGATCCTTAATATAAGCAGTAATATCATTATTCAACTTATCACCAGCCATCCGAATAGATTGACTAGCAACAATATCACCTAAGGAAAGGATAGCAATATCACTGGTACCACCACCCATGTCAATCACCATACTACCGCGTGGCTTAAAGATATCAAGACCAGCACCGATTGCGGCTACCTTAGGCTCGTATTCAAGGTAAACCTTACCCCCACCGGACTGCTCAGCTGCTTGAATAATCGCTTTTCGTTCAATTTCAGTAATGTTTGTAGGGGCACAGATCATAATATCTGGTTTAGACATAAAGCCCTTAACGCTTAATTTGCCGATAAAGTACGAAAGCATTTCTTGGGTAACATCGAAGTCGGAAATAACACCATTCTTCAATGGACGAATAGCCCGAATATTACTTGGCGTCCGTCCAACCATTCGATATGCTTCTGAGCCAACAGCTAAAACTTTATTAGTTTGCGTATCAATCGCAACAACTGAAGGTTCGTTCAAGACGATTCCCTTGCCTTGAACATAAATTAGGACGTTTGCAGTTCCTAAATCGATTCCGATATCCTTTGCCATTTATGTAATTTCTCCTTCCGGCCAAATCATTATAATAACGTTGGTAATTATACCACATAATTGAAAAATACTAACTACGTTCGGTATGGTTGACGGTTTCCTCTGGCTTTAGTTCGATCTGGTCATCAATATTAATTCGGTCAATTTGCGCACCGAGCTGGGCTAATTTTTGATGAAAATGATAATATCCTCGGTCAAGGTATTTCAAATTTCGTACTTGAGTAATTCCTTGAGCAACTAATCCAGCGATTACTAAAGCAGCTCCAGCACGTAAATCGGTGGCAGCAACTTCTGCCCCACTAAATTTAGTTGGACCACTTAATGCCGCAGTCGAGTTTTTGATTTGATAATCAGCATTCATCCGCCGTAATTCTTCAAGATGCATAAATCTTTTCTCAAAGACCGTTTCATTCATTGTACTTGTCCCGTTTGCTAATAATTGTAGAACGGTCATCTGTGGCTGTAAATCAGTTGGAAAACCAGGATAAGGCGCTGTTTGGACCGCTGATGGTAGCAAGACTGAGGTACCAAGAACACGGATCCCGTCATCTTGATCAACTACCGTCACTCCCATATCCTGTAGCTTAGCAATTAGTGGTTCATTATACTTACTTTCTGCGTTCTCAACGACCACATCACCATTAGTCGCAGCAGCAGCAATCATAAATGTTCCGGCTTCAATTCGGTCAGACATTACCCGATAATCACAACCATGGAGAAAATTAACCCCTTGAATACGAATAACATCGGTTCCAGCACCATGAACTCGTGCTCCCATTTTATTTAGGGCATTTGCCAAATCAACAATTTCCGGCTCACGAGCACAATTTTCAATCGTTGTGATTCCCTCAGCTAAAGTTGCTGCCATCATAACATTTTGCGTTGCGCCAACGCTTGGGAAGTCGAGGTAAATGTTTGCCCCAACTAGGCGATCTGCATGTGCTTCAATATATCCATCATGTTGTTCAATCGTCGCCCCAAGCTGGCGTAGTCCCTTAAGGTGAAGATCAATTGGCCGCGAACCAATCGCACAACCACCAGGGAGCGCAATTTTCGCATAACCAGTTCTTGCTAACAATGGTCCCATTACCACCATCGAAGCACGCATTTTACTTACGTATTGAAAGGGTGCCTCTGAAGAAAGCTTTGAACTCGCATTCAAATTAATAGTATGTTTTTCTTGATCAAATTGAACCCGAATATTTAAGAATTTTAATAATTCATTCATCATTAGGACATCTGATAATACCGGAACATTAGTTAAATGAAAAGTTCCGGTAGAAGCAAGAATACTAGCTGCTTGAAGTGGCAAGACAGCATTTTTTGCTCCTTCAACGGCGACGCGCCCCAACAAACGATGACCACCCTTAATAATTATCTTTTCCATAACTTACTCCTTATTAAATCAACGCAATAAACCGGGTAGTTGGCTAACCGCATTAATAAATCCAATAAAGAAATTGGCACATAAGTAACCAATAGCTGTAGAAAGTAAGACAATGGCTAACGGTAATGTTTTCGGTGGTTGACGAAAGAATCGTTCAAGTCGAAATCCCTGAATTGCGGTAAACGTTAACCAGATCATTCCGAGTTGGATAACTATTTCTACTAAAGCTTTTATTCCAGACATTTGCACCAATTTCACCTTCTTTAAAACCAACTACAATCTTATCATACCAACTCAACGGTGATCAGTCATCATTAACAACCTTTAGACTATGTTAATAATCAAAAAAGGATATTTAATGAGATAAAGCTCATTAAATACCCTTTTTACTTTGTTAAAAATCAGTTACTTATGTTTGAACTTAGAAACTTTCAGACGGTTAACAGCCCGTTTCAAATGAACCTCAGCCCGAGCGAGATCATTTTGCTTATGAGCTTTCTTTGCCTTCTGAATTTCTTCTTTAGCACGATCTACCGCATGTTGGGCACGCTCGACGTCAATCTTTTCTGGCATCTCAGCACTGTCTGCTGTAATTAGGGCTGTGTGACCATCAAATTGCATGATCCCACCGTTAACAGCAGCAATTTCGTCAGTACCCTCTTCATGCTTGATTCGCAACTCACTAATTAATAATGATGCCAATACAGGTACGTGATTAGCCATGATCCCCATTTGACCACTAGCAGTGTTCATAACAATCATCGTGGCATTATCATTATCATAAACCGTACCATCTGGAGTGATAATGGTGACTTTAAACTTAGTATCAGCCATAATTATCCCTCCTAATCTGCAGATTCTTTAGCAGCATCAGCCTTCATTTTCTTAGCTTTTTCAACAGCATCGTCGATTGTACCAACCAACCGGAATGCTTCTTCTGGTAAGTCATCGTACTTACCCTCAAGAATACCCTTAAATCCTTTAATAGTATCCTTTAACGGAACATACTTACCTGGCGTACCAGTAAATTGTTCGGCAACACTGAAACTTTGTGATAGGAAGTTTTGAATCCGCCGAGCACGAGCAACGATAACCTTTTCATCATCGGATAATTCATCCATCCCAAGGATTGAAATGATATCTTGTAATTCATGGTACCGTTGCAAAACATGTTGAACTTCAGTAGCAACTTCATAGTGTTCCTTACCAACAATTTCAGGAGTTAACGCTGTAGAAGTTGAAGCTAATGGGTCAACGGCTGGGTAAATACCAATTTGCGTTAACCGCCGTTCCAAGTTAGTGGTGGCATCCAAGTGAGCGAATGTCGTTGCTGGAGCAGGGTCGGTGTAGTCATCGGCTGGAACATAAACAGCTTGAATTGAAGTAATTGAACCCTTCTTAGTAGAAGTAATCCGTTCCTGCAATTGACCCATTTCAGTAGCTAACGTTGGCTGGTAACCAACAGCAGAAGGAATCCGTCCCAAGAGGGCAGAAACTTCTGAACCAGCCTGAGTAAACCGGAAAATATTATCGATGAACAATAGTACATCTTGACCCTTTACATCACGGAAGTATTCCGCAATAGTCAATCCAGTTAAGGCAACCCGCATACGAGCACCAGGAGGTTCGTTCATCTGACCATAAACCATAGCAGTCTTTTCGAGAACTCCTGAAGCCTTCATTTCATAGTACATATCGTTACCTTCACGGGTCCGTTCACCAACACCTGTGAAGACAGAAATACCATTGTGACCTTGAGCAATGTTGTGGATTAATTCCTGAATCAAAACGGTCTTACCAACACCGGCACCACCGAATAACCCAATTTTACCACCACGAACATATGGTGCTAACAAGTCAATAACCTTAATCCCAGTTTCAAGGATTTCAGTATTGTTATTTAATTCATCATACTTAGGTGCATCACGGTGAATAGGCATCCGCTTTGCATCTGGTCCAAACTTAGGACCATTATCAACTGGTTCACCTAAAACGTTGAAAACACGTCCCAGAGTGTCGTCACCAACCGGTACACTAATAGGTGCGCCAGTGTTTTCGACTTCCATTCCCCGTTGAAGACCATCAGTACCGTCCATGGCAATCGTCCGAACTACACCGTCACCCAATTCAAGGGCAACTTCGGTAGTCAAAGTCTTGTCATCACTTTCCTTGATCTTTAACGCGTCGTTAATCTCTGGTAGTTTTTCATCTAAGGGGAACTCAATATCAACAACTGGTCCGACAACTTGGACAACTTTACCAGAACTCATGTTGTTTCCTCCTCAGTTAAATTTTATTCTTGTGCTGTCATACCACCAGTAATTTCAGTGATTTCAGTGGTAATCGCAGCTTGACGAGCACGGTTATATTGCAATTCTAATGATGAAATAATGTCATCAGCATTATCAGTTGCAGACCGCATAGCGTTAGCACTTGAAGAATGCTCGGATGTCTTCGCATCAAGGATTGCCCCATACAATAAACTTTCAGCATATTGTGAGACAAGTTCTGCAATAATTTCCGTATCCGAAGGTTCGAATTCGTATTCCGCCGTAATTGGTGATTCATCCTTATTGGATTCAGCAGATTTTTTCTCATCATCCATCAATGATTCCGCCGTAATTGGCAATACATCATGAACCCGTACTCGGGACGTAATTCGATTGACATAGTGGCTATAAACCAGGTACATCTCATCGAATACGGCATCGTCATACATCTGAACTGCTGTCTTCACAATTTGATGAACTTCACGGAAGGTTGGTACATCACTGATTCCTGAATATTGGTAGACAACGTTCATCCCACGTTTCTTAAAAAATTCAGTTCCTGTTTTACCAACCGTTAAGAATACCGTGTTTTCAGCGGTCAAATTCTTATCCGTCATCAATTGTAAAGTTTGCTTGATAATATTGTTATTGTAACTACCAACCAAGCCACGATCAGATGTAATAACTAAAATTCCAGTCTTCTTAACTGGACGCTTCTCAAACAACGCAGCATAGGCGTCATGACTGGCACTAGCTGCAGATGCGTTGTGAGATTTAACCAGATCGGACAACATATTCTTAACCTTCTCAGCATATACTTCATATGTCTGAGTATGATGTTGAATTTGATTCAATTTTGCAGTTGAAACCATTTGCATGGCAGAAGTAATCTGGCGCGTGCTCTTCGTGGATTCAATCTTATGCTTAACAGCAGCAAGTGAAGCTGGCACTAAATCTCACCGTCCTTTCGACTAGTCATTCTTAATTTTCTTGTGCGGCTTTCTTCTTGTCATCGCTGGTTTGAAATGACTTTGTAAAATCAGCAACAGCATTCTTTAAGTCGTCACCTTCTGGTAATTTACCAGTTGACTTAATCGTGTCATAAAGGTCTTGGTGATTAGCATGCATAAATGTAGCAAGTTCACTTTCATAACGTAAAACATCATCCACTGGAATTTGATCAACGAACCCGTTTGATAAGGCAAACAAGGTTACAACTTGTTGTTCAACAGGTTGCGGTTGATGCAAGCCCTGCTTCAAAAGTTCCATTGTGTGCTTACCACGTGACAACTTAGCTTGGGTTGCTTCATCCAAATCAGAACCAAATTGGGCAAATGAAGCCAATTCGTTATATGACGCAATATCCAAACGTAATGTCCCAGCAACCTTCTTCATTGCCTTAATCTGGGCATCACCACCAACCCGAGAAACTGATGTACCAGCATCAATAGCTGGACGTTGACCTGCATAGAACTCATCAGCGTTCAAGAAAATCTGTCCATCAGTAATTGAAATAACGTTGGTTGGAATGTAAGCAGAAACGTCACCAGCCTGAGTTTGAATAATTGGTAATGCAGTCATTGAACCGCCACCAAGATCATCAGACAACCGCGCAGCACGTTCCAGTAACCGTGAGTGAGTATAGAAAATATCACCAGGGTAAGCTTCACGACCAGGAGGCCGACGAAGAATTAATGAAAGTTCACGGTAGGCATCGGCCTGCTTTGAAAGATCATCATAAACAATCAGAACATCCTTACCACCGTACATAAACTCTTCACCCATTGCAGCACCAGCATAAGGGGCAATGTAAAGCATTGGTGCAGGGTTAGAAGCACTAGCTGAAACAACAATTGTGTAGTCTAATGCTCCGTAACGACGTAAGGTTTCAACGTTCGCACGAACAGTTGATTCCTTTTGACCAATTGCAACGTAAATACAAATAACGTCCTTGCCCTTTTGGTTAATGATGGTATCCAATGCAATGGCAGTCTTACCAGTCTTCCGGTCACCAATGATCAACTCACGCTGACCACGACCAATTGGTACTAAAGCATCAATAACCTTAATACCAGTTTGCAATGGTTCACTAACACTCTTTCGCTCCATAACACCTGGAGCCTTCTTTTCAATTGGACGTGTCTTATCAGTCTTGATTTCACCAAGTCCATCAATTGGACGACCAAGTGAATCAACAACCCGTCCTAACAATGCATCGCCGACGGGGACTTCCATGATTCGACCCGTCCGCTTAACGGTATCACCTTCACGAATGCCAGAGAAATCTCCCAAAATAACGATACCAACATCGTTACTTTCGAGGTTTTGTGCCATTCCGTAAACACCGTTACTAAATTCGAGCAACTCACCAGCCATGGCATTTTCCAAGCCGTCAGCACGAGCAACACCATCACCAACATAGGTAACAGTACCCGTTTCTTCGACAGATACCTTGTCTTGATAGTTGGCAAGTTGCTTCTTGATGAGTGAACTGATTTCCTCAGTTTTAATGCTCATAAAGGTCTCACCTCTTCGAAATAAGATTATTATCTAACTAGTAAACGACGAATCTGCTTAATTTTTGAACTTAAGCTACCATCTAATGTCTTATTATTAAGACGAACAATAACTCCGCCCAAAATTTCGGGATCAACTTGTTCATGAAGAACAACTTCCTTAGCACCAAAACGTTGGGCTAGCTTAGCCTTAAGTTGATCGCGTTGTTGTTTATCAAGTTGGATCGCTGTAACAACGTCAGCATGAACACGTTTTATTTTAGCGTCATACCGTCGTTCAAACTCATCAATGATTGCAACTAGATCATTAATCCGGCCGTAATCAAAAGTCATTTGAATTAAATTTGAAACCGGTTGAGAAAAGCCTTTCTTCAAATCATCAATAAGGGACTTCTTTTCACTGATTGATAATTGGACTCCTGATAATACAGGGGCCAGTGCAGCGTTGTCCTCAAAGACTTGACGTAAAGCAGTCAATTCTTGATAAGTTTGATCGAGTGTATTGTTTTCATCGACCAACTCGAACAGTGCCTTCGCATAACGATTTGCAACTGTTTGCTTATCAAGACTCATGATCTACCAACCCTTCAATATACGAATCAATCAGTTCTTTTTGATCATCCGCATTCAATTCTTTATGGATGAGTTTGGAAGCAATCTCAATAGATAAGTTTGCAACGTCATCCTTTGCACCATTCAACGCGTCACGACGAGCTTGTTTAGCATCTTCTTGTGCGCGTTGTTTAAGTGCTTGAGCGTCATTTTGTGCAGTTTCAACAATCTGAGCCCGTTGAGCTTCACCAGACTTCTTAGCATTATTAATAATGTCAGCAGCTTCTTGGTGAGAGTTCTGGAGTTCAGCTTGTCGTTTAGCAGCCATCTTTTCAGCGTTTTCACGTGATTTAGCAGCGTTATCAATATCACTAGCAATCTTATCTGCACGCTTCTTCATCATATCTGTAACTGGCTTCCAAGCAAAGTGCTTGATAAGTAGCATCAGAATAATGAAAGTAACGATGTAAAATACCAAATCACCAACGTATAAGCTATTAGATTCAGCTAAAACACTGTTCACAAACATCTATTGACACCTCCTTGTTCTGTGAAATAAAAATTATTAATCAAAATAATTACTTGTTCATAACAAGGAAACCGATAACAATAGCGATGATAGGCATGGCTTCAATCAAACCAACACCAATAAACATCGTTGCTTGTAATCTACTTTGTAATTCTGGTTGCCGTGCGATACTGTCAACAGTGTGTCCAATCAAGATACCATCACCGATACCACCACCGATAGCGGCACCCATAGCCGCGAGTCCTGCAGCAATTGCTCCTAATGCCATTTTTAAATTCCTCCTTGAGAGATAGATTATTATTCGGAAACCTTCCGAGAAATATAAACCGTCGTTAATGTTACAAAAACATATGCCTGAATTGAACCGATAAATACTGAGAAACCTTGCCAAAGCAATTCAAGCAAGAATCCTGGAATGATTGTCAAAGCACCATGTGAGAAGGCAACTCCAGCAACCAACTTCAATAGCAATTCACCGGCAAAAATGTTACCAAAGATCCGCAAACCCAAAGTTAAGAAGTTAGCCAATTCTTCAATGATATTGACTGGCAACATCAATGCAAATGGCTTTACATACCCCTTCAAGTAACCACCAAGGCCTTGGTTTGCAATTCCCGCAAAGTGTGCCAAAACGATTACCATCAGTGAGAATGTTAAAGTAACAACTGGATCCGCCGTTGGACTTCTAAGAATTTCTTGGTTATTCCAACTAAGGTTAAAAATCAACCCAAATTGGTTTGCAAAGAAAATGAAGACAAAGAGAACAAAAGCAAAGAAACTATAATGTCCAGTCTCTTCATTTGGCATCTGGCTACGAACAATTCCATTTGTGAAGTCAATCAACCATTCCAAAACATTTTGCGCCCCTTTAGGCTTCATTTGAATCTTGCGGGACATGCCAAATAACACGAAGAATACAATCGCATAAATAACAAGGCCCGAAATAATGTTTGTCGCATTAAAAGTTAAACCAAGAAACTTAAAAGTAAAAGCATCACCGCCCATTCATATTTCACCTCTTTCCTTAATAACAATAATTTGGCTGTAAATTGGATGAACGTCGTATACCATACGAACTAGCCCAATATACGAATATTAATATATCATCATTTGAGGGAACATTCAAAAAAATTTCTAATTTTTTAGGGGAACAAAACGCTAATAAAGCCTTATTTTTAGCAGTCTTTTGCTCATTTTCAAGTATGGCTTTTTAATCATTCTTCCACGTACATGAATGGAAAACTTGACCAATTTATTAAAATATCGATTTCTCAGCACTTCAACTGCTAGTTTGCTATTACATTATTACTTATCTTTAAAGTATTAAAGAGACTGGATTGATTTCCAGTCTCTTTACTCAGATTTTATTTTGCTTGGTTAACCTTAGCCGCAATTTCTTTTTCGCTCCGAGCTTTCTGTGGAAGAACAAGGTTTAAAAGGATTCCTAAGACGGCAGCAACTGCTAAACCAGAGAATTGATATTGCCCTAATTGAAGGTAGGCATTCCCAATCCCGATCACAAGAATCGCTGAAGCAATCATCAAATTCCGTTTTTTATTGAAATCAATCTGATCTTCAATCATTACCCGTAACCCACTAGAAGCAATTACCCCAAAGAGCAGGAAGGAAATCCCACCAATTACAGGCATTGGAATCGTTTCAATCAACGCACTAAGTTTTCCGATAAAGCTGAAGAAGATCGCAAAGGCTGCTGCCCCAGCAATAACGTAAACGGATTGAACCTTGGTGATCGCAATCACACCAATATTTTCACCATAACTGGTAACTGGGGGGCCACCAACAAATCCAGCAATAATTGATGCGGTCCCATCCCCGGCCAATGTATGACTAAGGCCAGGATTCTTAAAGTAGTTTCGTTCAGTCAACTCATTTAACACCATAATATGACCAAGGTGTTCTGTCATTGTTACAAAGGCAATGGGTGCCATGCTCAAGATTGCCCCCCAATAAAACTGGGGATGATAATTGATAAATGGAATTTGGAATGCAGGAAGGCTAAACCAATGTGCCTTTTCTACGGGAGCAAAATCAACTATCCCAAATAGGCAAGCAACAATATAGCCAAAAACAATCCCCATCAAGATTGGAATCAAACCCATAAATCCTTTAAAGTACATGTTAAAGGCGATCGTTAAAAGCATTGTAATCATTGCTACCGCAAAGAACTTCAAGTCATATTTACCGGTTATAGAATTAATTGTTGCATCTTTAGCAGCAGTACTTGCCAAGGAAAGACCAATTACAACAACAACTGGTCCAACCACAATTGGAGGTAAAATCTTATCAATCCAGTCAGAACCAATTAAACTAACAACCAAAGCAACAATTAGATAAACACATCCAACTGCAATTGTTCCTTGCGCGATTCCTGGATACCCTGTTGTCTTCATGAGTGCCATCATTGGAACAACAAATGAGAAACTTGATCCCATATAAGCTGGAATCTTATGCTTAGTAATTAATAGGTACATTAACGTACCAACACCAGAACTAAAAAGTGCAATGCCGGGATTTAACCCAACCAGAATCGGTACCAAGACGGTGGAACCGAACATGGAAAACATGTGTTGAAGTGAAAGCCCAATCCACTGACTTGTTTTGGGCTTTTCATTAACGTCTAAAACGACATCATCACGATGAGCCATGAATACTTTCCCTCCCCTAAGAAAATAAAGCAGCTTCGAGTGAGATCTCAAAGCTGCTTTTAATGCTACTACAATAATCTTGTAGGGTATTTTCTGCGCACCTTTGAGGCCTCACGGGACCTCCTTTAAAGGTTTTAATATTTGTTTGTTAGTTTACTTTGTTTCTATCGTTTTGTCAATGACTTGTTTTCGTCGCTTAACCATTACTAGTGAAGTAATGGGAACAGTTAGAAGTACACCAAGGAATGAAATCAAAACTTCAATTAATTCAGCCACAAAAATCTTATTATTCATAATTGTTCCGAACGAATAGTGAAGTCCGGCAAACCAAATAAACAATGAAAGGACACCACCAAAACAACCAAAAAACAGAGTATTCAGGGTGGTTCCAATAATCTGTTGTCCAATTCCCATTCCACCCTCTACTAGTCGTGAATTACTAATCTCTGGGTGAGTTTCAAGGATTTCTGTTAATCCTGCAGAAATAGCCATTGCGGCTTCAGCTATTGCCCCTAAAGTACTGAGAACAATAGCCGTTACTGACACTTTCAAATAGCTAATCCCGATCAAAATCGACATTCCTTCTAGATCATCACTATCTTCTGTTCCAAATCCTTGAACCATTGCCCAGTGACTAATAAAGAAAATTAAAAAGAGAAGAATGGTCAAAACAATTAATGAAGCATAAAAAGCAGTTACCGTTGTTCGTAAGTCATCTTCACCCATGAAGATCGTAATTGATAAAATTATTACCCCAATTACCACTGCAACAAATATTGGGGGAACATGGAATTCAATTAAAACAATTCCAAAAAAGAGAAAGCAAAAATTGAGCAACAAACTAACGAATGACCGGAATCCTTGCTTACCGCCAATAAGAAACATTACAAAAAGTAGTACTAATCCTAAAGCATTGATTGAACTCATTCTACTTCCTCTTTCCCAATAATAATGAACCAAATACACTAACGGCTGGAACGGCAAGAACGATTCCAATCCCACTAATTAAACTCTGCACCATTCCTAAACTCATATTCATATTAAACGTATATCCCCAACTATTTCCATTTTTCAAGTACAGCAAACTATTGGTAAAGGTATCGGCCATAAAAATTAAAAAAAGAACATTCACAAGCGGTCCCATAATTGATTTACCAACACTTTTTCCTGACATAAATAATTGCATTCGGGAAACATTAGGATCAATTCGTTTTAGTTCAAAAAGCGTCGCTACAATATCACTTGACTCGTCCATTACTGCTCCTAAAGAACCGAGCAGGATTTCGGCAATAAATAGCGGCCGTGGTACTTGGGTAACATATTGCATTGACTCATAGTAAACACCCCGGTTATTCGTTAAGGATAATACAAGGACTCCTACTAAAATTGCAATCGTTGTCCCCACAATGGTTGACCCAAAAGTTGCCAGCATCTTTTTCGTCGGCCCTAACACCAGAAGCAGGCTAACGGCTGTAAAGATCAAAGCGAGGATCGAAAAGATTAATAAAGCATGGTTTCCTTGATTATGAAGATCAAGGGCAAGAGCAATCATAAATAAAATGATATCAAAAACCACACTGATTAGGGCAAACGTTCCGGCACGCCCCATCGTTAAAAGGAGGATCGTAATAACAAGCCAACTAAGGAAAACAACTACCGTGTCTCGTTTTTGTCCAGCTGGGTTAGCTATTAAACCACCGCCATGTTTTACCAGTTGTGAAAGAAAGAGCTGATCCCCAATATGATACTGCTGGTCCATTGGCTGAGAGTCACTAAAGGTGTTCTTAATGGTTACTTTTGACCCCCGATACTTTCCATTCATCAACACTGCAGTAATTTGCTGTTCGGTTTGATGATCAACGTTTTTAAACTCATCCTCTGTTCGTTGAGCTTTTCCATTTGTCACTCTAACAACTCGAGCAATCGGTTGGCGGTAAAGCCGCTGATTGTGAGTAACAAAAATCATTGCTAATATCCCGCAAATAGCCATTCCAATTAATAGATATGTTTTTTGCCGCGACCATTTGAACGTCACGATATTCACTTCCTCATGTTTGCAATCATAGTTTATCTTACTATTCATTTAAAGCAAAAAAAGTGGCACGATAAATCTTATATTTATCGCAACCTCTTTAAATGATTCTTTAATGAGCTATTAACCACTTCTCGACTAAATCATGGACTTGAGTTGCTGTTTCACATTCTGTAACTGCACGTTGATAAAGCTGCTGACACTCCTTAATATTAAGCCCCCTCATCATTGAACGAGTGCGGAGAATAGATGTAGCACTCATTGAATACTCATCTAATCCCATTCCCATTAACAATGGTAATGCAAGCCGATCACCAGCCATTTCACCACACATAGCAACCGTCGTATTATGTTGATGACCCGACTTGATTATGTGGGCAATTAGTTTTAAGAATGGGGGATTTAGTGGTTGATAAAGGTAAGAAACTGAAGCATTCCCCCGATCTGCAGCAAAGCAGTATTGAATCAAATCATTTGTCCCAATACTGAAAAAGTCAACTTCCTTAGCCAACCTTTCAGCATACAAAGCAGCCAAGGGAACTTCGATCATAATTCCTAACTTAATGTTTGCACCAATTTTAGGGTAATCTTGACGAAGCTTTTTTCGCTCTTCATAATAAATCTTTTTAGCTGCTTGTAATTCTTCAAGAGTGGTAATCATTGGGAACATAATATTAATTCGGCCAAATTGGGACGCCCGAATCAAAGCCCGAAGCTGGGTGCGAAACATTTGCGGGCGATCTAATGAAATCCGAATTGCCCGGTAACCTAAAAATGGGTTTAACTCATGGGGTAGTGGCATAAACGTTAAGGGTTTATCTCCGCCAATATCAAGCGTTCGTACCACCAATGTTCGCCCACCAAGACTTTCAACAGCCTCTTTGTATGCTTGCAGCTGTTCTTCTTCTGTTGGTAAGTGTTCACTCTTCATATAGAGAAATTCGGTCCGAAAAAGGCCAATTTCATCTGCACCATTATTAACCGCTGCCGGAATATCATTTGAGGAACCAATATTAGCGGAAATCGTTAATCGTTGTCCATCCTTAGTAAGGGATGGGCTGTCAACTAGTTTTGCCCATTCAAGCTTTTCTGCAGCGTATTGACTAGCAATTTGCTGAAAATGCTTAACTTGATTAGTTGTTGGCTCAATAATGGTTGTTCCCGAAAAACCATCAACTATTGCCCGTTCCCCATTTTCTACCTGGTGGGCAATTCCCTTACAACCAACAATTGCAGGAATTTGCAAAGAACGAGCCATAATTGCTGCATGACTTGTTCGTCCCCCCACCTCAGTCACAATTCCCTTAACAAACTTAGCATTCATCTGGGATGTATCTGATGGGCCAATCATATGAGCAACTACAATTACCGGATGATCAAGAGCCCGTAAGTTAGGAAGGGTCTTTCCTTCAAGCTTAGCAAGAACTTGATCACGAATACTTGCAAAATCTGTTGCCCGTTCCTGCATGTACTTATTTCCCGTCATTGATTCAAATTCACGGATAACCCGGGAAATAACTTCTTCAAAAGCGGTTTCAGCATTTATCCGTTGGCTCCGAATCCGGGTGATTACTTGATTAAACATTTCAGGATCGTTTAAAATTTCAATATGAACATCAAAGATCGCTAATTCATCTTTTGACAATTTTTTTGTCGCTGCTTCTTTTAGTTCTTTAAGATCATCACTAATTGCCAGTAAAGCATTCTTAAATCGCTCAATCTCTGCAGATGAATCACTAATCCGTTGCTTTTCAAAACTCAAATCTGGTTTATCGACAATATATACTGGTGCGATACCTACACCATTACTTGCCGCTGTCCCTGTCATTTTCAATGTCATTTTAGCAGTTTACCCTCTTTAAAGAAAACGGTTTATATTTATTATAAGGGAATTTCCTGTAACTGACCAGTTCTCAGTACCACTGTTAGTTTAATGAACTTTAAAATAACAAAGAGGCTAAGTTTTTCTTAGCCTCTTTAATTACTTACTTTGTACCGAATAGCCGATCCCCAGCATCACCTAATCCAGGAACGATATAACCATCCTCGTTTAAATGATCATCAAGCCCAGCAGCATAAATATCAACATCTGGGTAGGCTTCACGAACAGCCTTAACTCCTTCTGGAGCAGCAACTAAGCACGCAAACTTCATGTTCTTTTCGGAACATCCACGCTTCTTCAACGCTTCAATTGCCATAATTGCTGAACCACCAGTAGCTAACATCGGATCAACAATAAACAGTTGCCGTTCAGTAATATCATTTGGTAACTTAACGAAGTATTCGTGTGGCTTCAAGGTTTCTTCATCACGGTACATCCCAATAAAACCAATCTTAGCCGCTGGAATAAGATCCGTCATTCCATCAACCATACCGATACCAGCACGAAGAATTGGAATAATTGCAACTTTCTTCCCTGCCAATTCCTTCTTAGTGGTCTTAGCAATTGGTGTTTCTACTTCAACGTCCTTCAATGGCATATCGCGAGCAACTTCATACGCCATCAATGTTGAGATTTCCTTAACTGTTTCACGGAAAGCTTTAGTCCCAACGTTCTTATCCCGAATCATTGTTAATTTGTGTTGAATCAATGGGTGATCCATCACTTCAAATTTACCCATGCCTAATACACTCCTTTAAATTTCTTTCCTATTTTACCAAAAAAAAGGCCTATTTTAATAAATAAATAGGTATTTTTTTATTTTATTGCAAAATGCTCGCCACCAGCTGATTTATTTAGTCGGTTCATATATGCCCGTCCTAGGTCCTTTATCGGGAAAGCTTGGGTTACAATTGCCTTAACATTAGGCTGGTCATCAAATTGACGAAGCCCGTCAAATAAGCGAGCACTCGCATCAGCAACATTCTTACCCAATGAAAACTGAATAGCGTTCATTGGCAAACTCTCTTGCTGAAGGATCTTTTCTTCTGCCATCATCCCGACATCGAATGGCTGTTGCTTAATCCAGTCAACAACCTGCTTCCAATCAGTCCCCTCGTCAACAATATAAACCTGCGCATTTGGAGCGTAGTGCTTGTACTTCATTCCGGGTGCTTTCGGTGTTTCATTTTTACCAACATGATGATGATTCAAGTCGATCGAACCAATCACATCTTCAATTTGGTGCTTAGTAACTGCCCCTGGTCGCAAAATAACTGGCTGATTAGTCGACATATCGAGGACTGTTGATTCAACTCCAACCCGGGTCGGACCATTATCAATAATCCCCGCGATCTTACCGTGAAGATCATGATAAACGTGCTGTGCGGTCGTCGGACTGGGCTTCCCCGACGTATTAGCTGAAGGACCAACAATTGGAACTCCCGCTTTCTTAATTAAATCAAGGGTTGGTTGACAATCTGGAAAACGAAAAGCAACTGTTGAAAGGCCACCCGTAACAGTCTTCGAAAGGACTCCCTTTTTAATGTTCAAAATGATAGTAAGGGAGCCTGGCCAAAACTTAGTCATCAACTTCCGCGCATTTTCTGGAATTTCACTAGCGTATTTTTCAACCATCTCAACTGAAGCAACGTGAACAATCAAGGGATTATCACTTGGTCGTCCTTTTGCCAAATAAACATTTTTGACTGCTTTTTCATTAGTTGCGTCTGCCCCTAATCCATAGACAGTTTCGGTAGGGAACGCAACCAGTTTGCCTTCTTGAATGGCTTTTGCTGCTTGATTAATTTCATCTAAATGGAAAATCCTTGTATCCATTCTTTCTAATTTCCTCCTACGTTTGAAAAATCCCATACGTGTATCATCCTCATTTTTCCAGCAACATCATGTCGTGGCTCAATTTGTGCAGCACTATCTACCTGCTTCAACAATTTCTGAATTGATTTCTCTTGATCAAAACCAGTTTCACCAAATAATTGTCCATGTAAATTTAAATGTTCAGCCGCTTCTTTGAATAAGCGGTGGTAAAAGCCTAAACCATTCTCGTCTGCAAAAAGGGCTAAATCTGGCTCAAACTTCAAAACAGCAGTATCCATCATATCCGTAGCATCCATGGCAATATATGGTGGATTAGTAACAATCAGATCATACTTTTCGTTAGCTAAATTAGCAAACAAATCACTCTTTACTAGATTTAGCTTTAGTTCAAAGTTTTCCATATTCTTTTGTGCAACCCTGAGTGCCGCTGTAGAAACATCACTGAGGGTCACTTCCCATGCTGGTCGTTCGAGAGCCAACGTAATCCCAATTACACCACTTCCCGTTCCTAGATCAAGAACTTTTAATGGTTCTGATGGCATTTTTTCTAAAACCCAATCAACTAGTTCTGCCGTTTCAGCTTCTGGAATTAGGACATTATGATTAACCATGAATGTTCTTCCATAAAAGGGCGCACTTCCAACAATATACTGGGCAGGTTCGCTATTTAACAACCGCTCAACTGCTTGCTGAAACCATTCCCATTCATCAGTCGGCATTACTTCTCGATTATGTACCAATAAGTGAGTATCATCCCACCCGTGCCGTTCCTTAAGAAGAAATTGTGGAGCATTCGGATCAACCTCACTTTGACTTACCTGCTCCTTTGCCCAACGTTGAGCCCCAAAATAAGTTTGACTACTCATTTCGTAATTGTTCCAACTTCTTGGTTTGATCGGCCACAATCAACGCTTCAATGATTTCATCAAGATCACCAGACACGATCTTATCAAGCTTATTCAATGTTAAACCAATCCGGTGATCAGTTACCCGGTTTTGTGGATAATTATATGTTCGAATTCGTTCAGATCGATCCCCAGTACCAATAGCATCTTTCCGCTTAGCATCATATGCGCTTTGTTCTTTTTGTTGGTAGTAGTCGTAAACCCGGGACTTTAAAATTCGCATTGCTTTGGCACGGTTCTGTTGCTGAGAACGTTCATCCTGCATTGCAACAACAATTCCTGTTGGTAGGTGGGTCATCCGGACAGCTGATGACGTCTTGTTAACGTGCTGTCCACCAGCACCACTTGAACGGTAAACATCAACCCGAATATCTTTTGGATCGATATCAACGTCAACGTCTTCTGCTTCCGGCATTACCCCAACAGTCGCCGTTGAAGTATGAACTCGTCCAGCTGATTCGGTAACAGGAACTCGTTGAACCCGGTGCGCACCATTTTCAAACTTTAGCTTTGAATAAACTTTATCACCAGTGATCATCAAGGCAATTTCCTTAAAGCCACCAACTTCGGTTTCACTTTTATCAACAACTTCAACCTTCCAGCCTTGGTTTTCTGCATAATGAAGATACATATTATAAAGATCGGCGGCAAATAGACTTGCTTCATCACCACCGGCAGCTCCCCGAATTTCCATAATAATGTTCTTGTCATCATTTGGATCTTTAGGAATCAAGAGGATCTCTAATTCCTTTTCTAGCCTAGTTTGTTGTTCCTTAGCGTTATTTAATTCATCCTTAGTTAATGCCGTTAAGTCAGGATCATCACTTTCCCGCAACATTTCCTCATCATCAGCGATTGTCTGCGTAACCTTTTTATATTCGTTATACTTTTCAACCGTTTCCCGTAAACTTCCCTCTTCTTTCGAAAGTTTCATAAACCGTTGCGAGTCAGCAATAACTTCAGGATCACTAATTAATTCGTTTAATTCATCATATCGATCTGCCACAGCCTGCAGCTTATCAAAAATTTCAGCCATTTCCATAGGTTATCTCTCTCCCTTTTCCTGTATTTCCGGATGGAAATAATGGTAACGACAAACCGGATAGTATGATTCATTACCACCAATCTGTACCTGTTTACCTTCATAAACCGGTTGACCATCATGAACCCGTAAGTTCATCGTTGCTTTTTTTCCACAGAACCAACAGATTGTCTTCATTTCTTCAATCTTGTCAGCATAAATTAGTAAATATTTTGAGCCTTCAAATAATTCATTTTTAAAATCATTTTTTAAGCCAAACGTCATTACCGGAATGTGAAGTTCATCAACAATTTTGATCAATTGAAGAACATGTTTTTTCTTTAAGAATTGTGCTTCATCAATCAGAACACAATAAATCTTTTCACCCATTTGTCGAACATAATCATAAATATTGGTATCTAACATTACGGGTTGAACTTTTCGCGAAAGGCCAATCCGACTTGCGATAACCCCTATCCCTGATCGGTCATCCACACCACTTGTCATCAAGACAACCTTCTTGCCTTGTTCCTCATAGTTATGAGCAACCTTAAGAATATCAATGGATTTTCCAGAATTCATTGCGCCATACTTAAAAAATAGTTGCGCCACAGTTCGCACTCCTTTTTTATACACATAGATAAACCTATTATATCTGAAAGCATTTTTCATTTAAATACTTAGCTGACGACTAATCGTTTCTTAATATTAATCCGAAACACTTTTCTTTTAACTAATTAAAGATTAAAATTAGTCGTAATCTAATTTCGGTGAAAGGATTTTAAATACATGTCATTACGCAGTTCACTTGCTGAAACAGCTGGTCGTTCAAGCTATTGGTTTCTCCATACCTTTATGAATGGTGGTAGTTCATTACCCGGGAAATTAACATTAAAGCTTGATCCTAACATTCTCCAAGCATTCAGTAAAAAATATGATTTAGTAATTGTTACTGGTACTAACGGAAAAACCCTTACTACTTCTTTAAGCGTTCGGGTTCTTCGCGAAAAGTACGATCAGGTGTTAACTAACCCTACTGGTTCTAACATGGAACAAGGAATTGTTACCACCTTTATTACTGCCCCTCGTCCAAAGAAAAAAGGACTCGCAGTTCTTGAAGTCGATGAAGCAAACGTGGTAAAAGTTACTAAGTATATCACACCAATTGCTTTTATCTTCACTAATATTTTCCGTGACCAAATGGATCGCTACGGTGAAATCTACACAACCTACAAGAAGATTCTTAACGGGGTTAAACTTGCCCCTAAAGCAACAATTATCGCTAACGGTGACGAACAGCTATTTAATAGTCAAGATTTGCCTAACCCAATTATTTATTACGGCTTTAACCATGAACACCAGGAGCCATTTGATGCTCCAGCTAATACGGATGGTCTTCTCTGTCCCAAATGTCAGCATATCTTAAAGTATCGAATGCGGACCTACGCGAACCTCGGCGATTACTTCTGCCCAAACTGTGGCTTTGAGCGGCCTAAATTAACATATGCTGTCACAAAGATTGACCGCCTAACGCCCACTAGTTCAACCTTTGAACTCGATGGCGAACAATACACTATTGGCATTGGTGGCCTTTACAATATTTACAACGCCTTAGCTGCCTATGCTCTTGGAAGGTTTCTTGGGGTTAGCCAGTCCCAAATCAAAGATGCCTTTGAATCTGATGAACGAGTCTTTGGTCGTCAAGAAGTCATTAACGTAGATGGTAAAGAAGTTACATTAATCTTGGTTAAGAATCCCGTTGGTCTTAACCAAGTTCTTGATATGATTGAAACTGATCCCCAACCATTTAGTTTTGCTTTTCTCCTTAATGCTAATTACGCGGACGGAATTGATACTAGCTGGATATGGGATGGAGACTTTGAAAAATTGGTTAAACATAATATTCCACAATATATGACTGGTGGCGAACGTTACAAGGATATCACGACACGACTTAAGATGGCGGGAGTAGACAATATGTGGAACGAGCCTGACTTAACTCAGGTAATTGATAAAATTAAAGAAATGCCAACAAAACATGTTTATATTCTAGCTACTTATACTGCTGTTCTTCAGCTACGAAAGCAACTCGCTGAAAAGGGCTATATTAAGGGAGGAATGGACTAATGGCAAAATATCATCTTAATCTTGCACATTTATACGGAAATCTCCTAAACACGTATAGTGACGTAGGTAATATCATTGCCTTGCGTTATTACGCTAAACAGATGGATGCTGATATCAAAGTCAAGGTTATTAGTATTGGTCAAGAATTTGATCCGAAAAAATTTGACATTGCTCTTTTTGGTGGCGGTCAAGACTATGAACAATTCGTTATTTCAAAGGACTTACCAAATAAGCATGCCGGAATTAAGAAGTTTATTGATGATCAAAAACCACTTCTGGCAATCTGCGGCGGTTACCAATTACTTGGTAAATATTACGTTGGGGCTAATGGTGAAAAGATTCCCGGATTAAGTATCCTTCCCCATTATACTCTTAGCCAGGATCATAACCGTTTTATCGGGGACATCACTATTAAAAACGAACAAACTGGCGATGAATATCACGGCTTTGAAAATCACAACGGAATGACCTTCTTAGGAGAAGGCGAACAACCACTTGGAAAAGTGATTTCAGGTCACGGTAATAATGGTCAAGATCACACTGAAGGAGCCATCTATAAAGAAGTTTATTGCTCCTATTTCCATGGTCCGATCCTTACTCGAAATGGTGAAATTGCTAAGCATCTTTTAATCACTGCACTCCACAACAAGTACCCTGATGAGGACTTTAGTCAACAAGAAAGCTTAGTAGTTAACCCCACATTTTAATAACAAAAAAGGGACTGGCGAAAATTCGCCAGTCCCTTTTTGCTATTAAAAATTAATTCCACCACGGATAATCATTACAATAGCAAGGATCCCTGCCACACCAATAACTAACGCAATCGCTTTTTCAAACCTTCTCATTTTTGGAGCGGCTAATAAATAAACCGGAATCCCCAATGCAAAGATAATTGCACTTGCAAAAGCATATTCAATTCCCGTAGCAAATAGTGTATAGATTGCATATGCTGAAGCAACCAAAGCAACTAATTTGAAGCCCGCGCTATAGGACTCCTTAAACGCTAACTTAAGCCCGTACAAGGAGGACAATAAGTAAGCTACTAACGTTGTTGTGGTAGCTAACGTATAAGCAATTGTATATGCAGTTTGTAATTGTGGTAAAAGCAAAACAATTAAAATAACCTGCATGATTAAAGTATAGACAATTAAGGCAAATCCCGGAACATTATGCCGATTAACCTCCCTAAACGGCTTCGGCATTGCTCCATCCATACTTGTAACGTAAGCAATCTCTGGGCCAATCATGAACCAACTTAACAGGGCTCCCAGAAGAGAAATCAATAATCCCACTTTGATGATCAAGGCTCCCCAAATGCCAATTACACTTTTACTAAGGACAGTTGCTAAAGGCACAGAAGAAGTACTCAATTCGTGTGCCGGAATAATTCCCATTGGTAGCAATGAAACAAGAACGTATAGACACCAGACAATGACGAAGCTAATCACCGTTGCTAAGCCAACCTCTGAATGTTTTTTCGCCCGTCGTGACATTGAAACCGCTGCTTCGATTCCGACAAAGCACCACACAATCGTACTCATTGCCTGTCCAATTTGGTGTGAAAGGCTCTCTGGTCGACCAGTCGATACCAATACATGTGACCATTGTGGGACACTAAAGACATGTGGTTGGAATAAAACAATTCCAATAATGATTACAAGAATTAACGGCAACACTTTAGTAATGGTAATTACAGCATTTAGGATACTGACTTTTCGCACACCCCGCCAACCAATCCAAGTGTAAACCCAAAGAATGATCGAGCCACCGATAAAGCACCCCAAAGGTGATAGTGGATATGGCAACATACTATTCAAGGTTTTGAAAAATAAGGAAATAAAGGCAATATTACCAAAAATTGCCCCTAACCAATAACCCCAAAAGGAATTAAAGCCAACATAGTTACCAAAACCTTCTTTTGCATAGGTATAAATACCACCATTAAGGTCAGGTTTAACGATCGTTAGCTTGTAAAAGACTAACGCTAACATTAAGATCCCAACTCCACCAATTAGCCAAGCAATAAACGCAGCTAATGGGTTTGCCTTTAAAATAAGGTCGGTGGGACTGTTAAAGATACCACCGCCGATTATTGTTCCAACAATTAAGGTGATTAAGAGGAATAGATTTAACTTCTTTTCCTTCACCTTAATCACCTCACTTGTTTTTTTATTCGATTATTATAACACATTAACCAACAACAATTGTACCATTGGCAACAAGCCAAATAGCAACAACACTCAAAATAAGAATTAATACCATAACCCATTTTTCAGCGGTTGACATCTTGCGGTCGTTTTCACGGCAAGCAAGGTAGTAAATAATGAAACCAGGGATGAAACTGATGGAAACAAGTAATACTTCTTGCCAGCCAGCTAAGAACATACATGCAAACATGAATGCGGCTGAAAGTAAACCAATTATGAATTGACCCCATTCCTTATGTGCTGAACTGTACTTCATTTGGTAAAGACCAACGAATAAGTAGGAGAATAGAATAGCAGCAGAACAAAGTGAGTATGCAAATTCATATGCCTTTTCAGTGAAAAGAAGTGAAAAAAGGAAGATTGTTTGCAATACAGCAGTAATCATCAAGGAAGCAGTTGGTGCGTTTCTTGAATTGACCTTTCCCCAAATCTTCGGCATTGCCTTATCATCGGCAACCAACATTGTAGTTTCAGCTGGTAGCATAGTCCATGATAACCATGAAACAATAGTTGAAATAATCAAACCAACGTTAATCAAAACTGATCCCCAAGTACCAACAGTAGCTTGAAGGACATGACCAATAGCTGGTTGACCCATCGAAGCCAATTGTGCCCGATCCAATGCACCGTAAGGCAAGATTGAAATCAATACATAGATAACAACTAAGAGACCAAAACTAATAAGTGAAGCTTCACGAGCAGCAGTCAATGACTTAGCACGGCTGGCCATAACAGAAGCACCTTCAACACCGATAAATACCCAAATCAGTGTCATCAAAGTACCCTTCATTTGTTCCCAAACAGAACCAGTAGTGGTTCCCTTTGAGGCATTATTAGCAACACGGCCCCAGAAGTCAGCAGTGAACATTCCGGCCTTGAAGCAAACTATCATGATAATAATGAAGATAACAAGTGGTAAAACCTTGCAGATGGTACCAATCATATTAACAAAGGAAGCACTTTCCACACCATTGTTAACAAGGATTGTCAAAAGCCAGCAGAAAACAATTGCAACAATGATTGATGGTAGATTTTGACCACCCTTGAAAGTTGGGAAGAAAGTACCAATTGAGCTCATCAACATTGTCGCAAAGGCAATGTTACCAAGCCAAGCAGAAAGCCAGTATGACCAACCAGAAATAAATTCACCCATTGGTCCAAAACCAGCACCTGCGTAAGAGAAAATCCCAGCCGTTAAGTCTGGACGCTTTTCAGATAAGTTGTTCAGTGACAGAACTAACATTAAGAAGCCGATACCAACAAAGATCCATGACAATAAGGCAGGACCCGGTGCAGCAGCGGCTGAAACATCACTGGTAATACCAAAGATACCAGTACCAATACAGGAACTAACGATTAGGGCAATTAATTCACCCTTACCGATTCCTTTCTTTTCATTTTCCATCTTTACACCCCTTTAGTCTAAATGTGAGCTAATATGTTTCATTATTAAATTGTAAATTACACGTGCATCACTATTATTCTTGCTAATGATAATTAACGTATCATTACCCGCAATTGTCCCCACAACTTCAGGAATATCTAATTCGTCAAACATTCCGCCAAGAATTGTTGCGTAACTTGAGTTCAACGCTGTCTTTACAACATTGATAAATTGCACGGTTTCGATTGTTCGAACATTATCACGGATTCCCGCATAAAGCCTACTAAAATCATGTTCTGGTTTCAGCTGCAGCTGCACATAATAGGTATGACCATCGCCATCGTTAGCCTTAACAATATTAAGCGCATGAATATCACGAGAAATCGTCGCTTGAGTCGTATCAATCCCCTGTTGGGTTAATAAATCCAGCAATTCATCCTGGGTCTCGATCTTGTGATCACTAACTAATTGTTCGATCACCTTTCGTCGCGCTTTACGATTCATCCTCGTTCACCCCTAATTACAATTTAACAATTTTATTATACAACAATGCTGTTTTAGTACAATAAAAGCAGCTAAAACACTTACCACTGAACTTTCAAATCAGTTTTAAAGTGCATCTGCTGCTTTTCAAACTAATCAGTTTTTAAGATCTTCACGTACAATTGGGCAGGACATGCAACGTGGACCACCACGACCACGAGACAATTCACTTGAACGAACCTCATGAACGAGAATTCCGTGCTTCCGCAGCAAATCATTAGATACATAGTTACGGTCGTATGTAACAACTTCACCTGGTGCAATTGTTAACGTGTTAGAACCATCGTTCCATTGTTCACGTGGAGCAACGATTGGGTCACCATTACCAGTAGGAATCAAGTCAATTTCTGGCTTATCCTGTACTTCTTCAAGAACCTTTTGAAGGTCTGTACGGTGTTGAATTTCAATTTCGCCATCCTTACCTGGGTGGAGAATGTAAGTGTCAATCTTACCACCATCCATGATTTGCGGATGAACAGTAAATTGATCATAGTTAATCATTGTGAAGACCGTGTCAAGGTGCATCATAGCGTGGTTATGTGGAATGTGGATAGCAACCACAGTATCGTAGTTGGAGTCCTTGAACAAATTCCGTGCAATATCAGTGATAGCATCTGCTGAAGTACGTTGTGAAAGACCAATGGCAAATACGTGGTCGGAAAGAACTAATTCATCCCCACCTTCAACCCGAGTGTCATGGTAACGATCACGCCATACATGAACACCCTTGTTAGCGAACCGAGGATTGTGCTTGATGATGTATTCAGTGAACAGTGATTCACGTTGACGAGCCTTAAACGTCATATGGTTGATGGTAATCCCATCACCGATTGAGGCTTGTGGGTCACGAGTGAAGTATGCGTTTGGCATTGGATCCATGAAGAATGGGTAGTCAGCATCTTCAGCCATTTCAGCAAGTGAAACGAACTTAGTCTGAATTTCATCCTTCCGTACCCCAGCAATAATCTTGTCAACCATTGCTTGAGTATCCATGCTAAGCAAATATTCCTTCAAAGCGTCATGAACAGCACCAGTAGCATGACCAGATTCTGCCAACATCTTTTCAAGGAATTCATCCTTTACTTGATCATCTGCCAAAGCTTCAGCAGCCAATTTAGCGAAGTAAAGCACTTCGACTCCTTGGTCCCTTAAAGTCTTAGCAAAGTAATCATGTTCTTCTTGTGCGATTGGCAGATATGGAATGTCATCAACAAGCATGCGGTGAAGAATGTCTGGGTAGACATTTTCAATTTCATGACCAGGTCGATGAAGCATAACTGTCTTAAGCTTACCAATTTCAGACGTTACGTGAATTGGGCTTTGCATATACACTCACTCCTTTTGTGTGCTTTCATTTGATTACGTGTATAATAATAGTCACTTTTGAAACCGTTGTCAAATCAGTTTTACGCGGATTTGTGCAATTAAACTCCTAGATGAATTTTGACTAAAATTATACAAATTTATATGCAATTAACCTCCGTAAAATACATATTTTGTTCAATAAGATTGCATAAAGTTGAATAATAATTTCACAAAGTTTTTTGAAATTAATTAAGCGTTTTCCTTCTCATGAAGGTACGTTGCAAAAAGTTGATCTCGCGCCCATAAATAATCATCATTTTTCGCATGCGGATGAACCCGATTTGTTAAGACAATCATCCCCTGGTCTTCCTTCTTATCAAGGATTAACCACGTTCCCGTAAAACCAGTATGACTAATTATCAAATGACGATCATTAGTTGCATGAAGTAACTTCCACCCTAGGGAACGACTATGTTCTCCGGGAATTAACGTTTGATCTTTAAACATTTGGTCAATTATTTTTACTTCTAATAGGTCATTCAGATTGGTTTCAATCAATGCCCTGCTATACATCACTAGGTCATCCAAACTCGCAAATAATCCAGCACAACCACATTTTTCGCCAAGAATGTAAGCTTTTGGATCATGAGCTACTCCTCGAATCAACCCCCGCTGCGGTTGAATTTCAGTAGGAACCGTATTGGGAAGAAAAGGCTTAAAGGTGGCCCCCACCATTTTTAAGGGTTCTAATACTTTCTCGGTAATTAACTGTTGGATCGGCTTTTTAAAAATTTTTTCTGCAATCCAGCCGAGGTACAAGAAATTGACATCTGCATATCTAATTTGTCTGTTAAAACTCTCATCAACGTGCTGATGTGTCAAATAAGCCCGTTTTAATTCGGTTGCCGATAATTCGTCACGATGGGGAATATAACCACAAATTCCTGATGTATGGGTTAAAAGGTGGCGAATCGTTGGACGAGGATCACTAAACTCCGCTAAATATTTCTGTACAGGATCATTGAGCGTTAATTCACCTGTTTGAAGCGCCATCGCAATTACCGGCACTGTCCCGATCACCTTTGTCAAGGATGCTAGATCGTATTGCATTCCCACACGCAACTGTTCCTTGTCAGGCCGAACTTCCGCTAGCCCCTTCACTTTTCGGTATTCCTGATCATGATCAAAGAGAACATAACTGATTCCCGGCACAATTTCCTGATCCACCATTGCATTTAAGCCAGCAATTGTTTTTTGATACTGTTGCTTCATTAATTATTTCCTCCATATTATTAATGCAACCTATTGTACCGCAATAATAATTCAATCAAAAAATCGTCCAGTCATCTTAGTGAAAACTGAACGATTTTCTTTAAATATCTTTTAATTACCCTATAAACTATTTCCCACGAACTGACTATTATAAAGATCCGCATAGAAACCATTCTTCTTCATTAATGATTCATGATTCCCAGTTTCAAGGATGTGACCGTGATTAAGGACAATAATCTTATCAGCATTACGAATTGTCGATAACCGGTGAGCAACAACAAAGCTTGTCCGTCCCTTCTGTAATTCATCCATTGCTTCTTGGATCAACTCTTCAGTCCGCGTATCAACGGAACTAGTCGCCTCATCAAGAATTAGGATTTCAGGGTTCGCCAAGAAAGCACGGGCAATCGTTAATAATTGTCGTTGCCCCTGTGAAATATTAGAAGCTGATTCATCCAAAATGGTGTTATACCCATCCGGAAGTTCCCGAATAAAATTATCCGCATGAGCCAGTTTAGCAGCTCGATAAACTTCATCATCACTAGCATTATTTCGCCCATATTTAATGTTATCAAAAATCGTTCCCGTAAACAGCCAAGTGTCCTGAAGAACCATCGCTATATGACTTCGTAACTTATCCCGTGACATCGACTTAGTATCCTGTCCATCGAGATAAATCTTACCACCTTTAGCCTCGTAAAACCGTTCCAAGAGGTTAATAATCGTTGTCTTTCCAGCACCAGTAGGGCCTACAATCGCTACCATCTCGTTTGGCATTGCCTTAAGGTTAAAGTTTTTAATTAATGGTTCATCAGTATAACTAAAATCTACATTAGCAAACTCAATCTTTGGTAACGGTTTTTCATCAATTGGGGTGGGATCCGCATCAGAAGGAAGTAATTCAGGAGCATCCAGCACTTCAAAGATCCGTTCTGCGGAAGCAATCGTTTGTTGAATCGTACTACTTAAGTTGGCAATCTGGGTAATCGGTTGTGAAAACTGATTAGTATATTGAAGGAATGCTTGAACATTACCAAGAGTAATCTGTCCATGGATTACCTCAATTGCTCCCACAACAGCAACCATCAAATAACCTAAATTCCGGACAAAGTTCATTAGTGGAAAAATCAAGATTGAGAAGAACTGGGCCTTCCAGGCAGCCTCGTAATAATTGTGGTTCTTCTTAGCAAATGTTTTTTCTTCGTCCTTTTCCTTATTAAAGGTTTTTACAATTGTATGACCAGCATAAACTTCTTCAACTTGTCCATTAATTTCCCCTAGTTCCGCTTGTTGATTACTGAAAAGACGCTGAGCTGTCGGCGCAACAAAAGCAACAATCAATGCACTTAGAGGAAGAGTAATCAATGCAACTAAGGTTAACTTCCAACTAATCGTAATCATCAGGATTAGGACCCCAACGAAAGTTATAATACTCGTTATAATTTGAATTAAACTCTGCTGAAGTGTCCCCGCAATGTTATCCATATCATTCACCATTCGGCTCATAATATCACCGTTGCTATGGGTATCATAAAACTTAACCGGAACCCGTCCCATTTTTTCTTTCAAATCTTCACGAAGATTATACACAACCTTCTGAGAAATCCGCGTCATGATAATTTGTTGGGCAAAACTAAATAACCCCGAGAAAACATACAACAAGATAACGATTAAACCGATTTGGAAGATCCGGTGAAAGTCAATTGGGAGGCTTGTCAAGTGGATCCCGTGTTTCATCTCAGCATAGCCACGCATTATTCCATCATAAATAATTGTAGTGGCTTCACCTAAAATCTTTGGTGCAAGAATTGATAAAATAACAGAGACGATCGCCATAATGATTGATACAGTTACTCCAATCCACCACGGCTTCAAGTAAGCAAACAGACGCTTGGTTGTTGGCCAAAAGTGTTGGGCCTTTTTTAACCTTCCGCGTGGTCCATTATGCATTCTGATCATCCCCCTTTTCAATTTGTGAGTAAACAATTTCTTGATATACTGGATTATTCTTGATCAATTGCTCATGAGTTCCTTGACCAACAACCTTTCCGTCATCCAACACAATAATTAGATCAGCATCAGCAACAGTTGAAACCCGTTGAGCAACGATTACACTCACTGCACTTTGAACCTGCTGATCTTTCCTCAAGGCTTGCCGTAATTCAGCATCAGTCTTGAAGTCAAGAGCAGAGAATGAGTCATCAAAGATGTAAATTGAAGCAGGCTTAATAATTGTTCGAGCAATCGCTAACCGTTGACGTTGACCACCAGAAAAGTTACTTCCTGATTGTTCAACCTTGGCATCTAGTCCGCCCGCTTCCTTAACAAAGTCAGCTGCTTTAGCAATCTCCAGAGCGTGCCACATTTCCTTTTCCGTTGCACGTGGGTTCCCAAATTGAAGGTTTGAACGAATTGTTCCCGTAAAAAGAATTGCCTTTTGCTGCGTAATCGAAATTACGGAGTGCAATTCCTTCTGACTGAGCTTTTCAATTTGTACCCCATCAACTTTAATTTCACCACTCTCAATATTAAAAAGACGGGGAATTAAGTTCACCAGTGTCGATTTTCCAGAACCAGTCCCCCCAATAATCGCTAGAGTCTGACCAGCTTTTACCTTAAAATTAAGGTTCTCTAACGCTAGTCGTTCAGCGCCAGTATAGCGGAAATTAACATGATCAAAGCTCAATGAAGCTGGGTGATCCTTTAAAAGATGTTCTTGTTCTGCTTTAGGAAGATCTTCAACACTTGGTTGATGTTCCAAAACAGCGTTTACCCGTGCAGCAGATGCTGAAGCCCGGGGAACGAATACGAAGACCATCGAGAGCATCATAAAGCTAATCATAATTTGAGTAGCATAAGTCATAAAGGCGATTAGGTTACCGACTTGCATCGTCATATCAGCAATCAAGTGACTCCCTAACAAGATAATTCCAACATTAGTTAAGCTCAGAATTAAGGTCATTACGGGAAACAGGAAGGATACTAATGTAAAAGCCTTAATCGCTGTATTAGTATAGTCAGCGTTAGCCTTTTTAAATCGTTCCTGTTCACGATTATCTTGACGAAATGCTCGAATTACCCGTACCCCAGTAAGTCCTTCACGGAATATAAGGTTAATCCGGTCTGTTTTAAACTGGATACTCTTAAATAACGGCACTGCAAAGTACATCACAAGCCCAACAACTACCGCCAAAATTGGCAAACTAATTAGGAAAACCTTTGTTAACCGTGGCTCCCGAACATACGCCAAAACACAGGCAGCAACTAACATAATTGGCGATTGAAGCATCATCCGCAAAACCTGCATCATCACATTTTGAATCTGCACGATATCATTTGTTGATCGGGTAATCAATGATGAATCACCAAATTTACTCATATCCCGGCTAGAAAACTTCATTACGTGGCTAAATATTTGTTTCCGCAGCTTTTCACCAACTTGCATTGACTGGGTTGCCGCAAAGTAAACGTTCCCCGCAGCGGCAACCACTCCAACTCCGGCAATGATTAACATTAAAACACCAGCATGCCAAATATAACCAAGATCCTGTCTAACAATCCCCTTATTCACTAGATCAGACGTGATCGTTGGTAAATATAGGTCACAAGCTACCTGAACCAATAAGAACAGGACTGCTAAGGTCGTTGCCCATTTGACAAGGTTATTTTTAGCAATTTTGATCAAATTGTTCACCCTCTTTTCCATCTTTTGGTAATTGATCTCCATAGTAGTGATGAAGATTTTCCCCCATCATATTTATTACTTTAATAAAACTTTCCAGGTCGTTCTGGTTAATTCCTGCAAGAAGCTGACTACCAAAGCGATGTCGTTCTTCCACAATCTTTTCATAGCTTTCTCTTCCCTTGGCCGTCAACCGAACATGAATTATCCGCCGATCATTAGCAAGTCGTTCTCGTTTAACAAGGTTATCTCGCTCAAGACGCTCAAGGACTTCGCTCAAGGAGCCGGGCTTAACCTTGGCCATATCCGCGAGCTCACGTTGCGATAAAGAACGATCGCTTAGCGCTAAAATATGAATAATCCGTCCTCGACCAAGAAACATCCCCGAAGTTTTGGCATTTTTCATCGATAAATTGTGCATCTGCCTGATCAGTCCAAACAAACGGGGAAAAACTTCATTATCAGTAATCATCTTTTCATCTCCTATCGTTAGGTACAGAATCATTAGGTGCATAACTATTTCATAATAACGATCTTAATAAGAAAAAGCAACGATTAAGATTTAAATTTAAAAAAGTAAAACTCAGGTAACTCGTCCACGCGAATTCCTGAGTTTTATTTAGTAATATTATTGATCACCAATTGTTGGTTGCGTACTAATTGTTGGCTGGTTACTGATCGGAGCACTACTGCTTGAGTGACCACCACCATTACCGCCACCAGTGTATTGGTGAGATGGAGTATAGCCACCATGGTAACTACTTCCACCACCATTATATGAAGTTCCTGAGTTACTATTTCCACCACGGTTACTGCTACCACTATTATCAGCACTGCTGCTTGATGAGTGTGATGAACTGTGACTAGATGATGAACTAGACGAACTTGAAGAGCTAGAACTAGTAACACTAGATGAGGAAGATGAAGAACTATCATCTTGATCCTTAATCGTAATTGTCTTCTTAAGCTTCTTGCTACCACGAGTAGCGATAATATCATACTTCGCAGCGTATTCAAAGTCATACTTAAGTGTTACCGGGCCATCGCTCTTCTTTGGCTTAAAGGTCTTATAAACCTTCCCAGTATCATGGCCAACAATCTTCACCTTTGTGTTCGGTGAAACAATAATCTTCATCGGCGCAACACCATCACTGTTTAACTGAGCTTTCTTCTTATCGAAGTTGATGTAGACCTCGTCTGCTTCTTCATCGTTATCATTAGTGATTGCCTTCGTCTCGGTTATATCCTCAGAATCCGACTTTGAGTGATGATCCGCATAAACGGTCCCACCGATACTTCCAATAATAATAAACAACAACAACCAGTTAACGAATGCCCGTCCACGGCTAACAAACGTGTCCCCCCGACGCATCCGCTTAACTTGACCAACATACTGGATAATCAACAAAATTAAAGCAATTATCCCAACAATTATAAGTACATTTTTCAAATTCATAATTAAAACACCATTTATTTTTCAAAATTTAAAAATCACACTATCTTAGTGTAACATGTTTGAGCTAGATTCTTAATCCTTTTTATTAAAATAATTGTTTAACCTGAAAATAAAAAAGAGCCCCCAATAAGTAAGGGGACCCTTTTATGTCATGCTAACTGATTTATTTTGACTCAATTTCTTATAAAAATCAGTTTTAGTCAGTTTTCAAACACCTTTATATCAATGTTTAAGCGCCATCGAAAACTATTTAAAACTAAAAAATCACCCGCACGGGGATCGAACCCGTAACTCCGCCTTGAGAGGGCGACGTCTTAACCAATTTGACCAGCGGGCAATAACAATACAAGAGTAGTATACAGATTTTCGTCCTGATTGTCAATCATTTATTCAAACGATAACTCTAACAAATAGACTCTCAACTGGGGAACATGCGAAGTTGTTGCCCAAACATCGTGATAGTTTTGTTTATCCGCATGTGTTTTGGCAAAAAATCCTTCTAACAAATCACCATTTTTAGCTACGAAATCATACGAAAGCCGGTTTACCATTAAACGATTATCCGGAAAATAAAAAGAAGCATCAGCGATTTTTAATGAATCCTTGATAAAAATCGAAATGGTATTAATATATTGTGCTTTTTCGCCAACTACTAGTTCTGGGTGATGTTTAATCTTGGTTAATACATAATAAATCGAATCAGAATTACTTGCCATTTTCTCTTCTCCTCAGTCTCTCAGAATATTTTACCAAGAAATAAATACTTATACATTATAAAATAAAAAGGCCCCGAACACTGCGGGGCCTCAATAAATTGGGCATACTGGTCTCGAACCAGTAAATTATGGATTCAGAGTCCACTGCCTTACCAGTTTGGCGAATGCCCAATAAGATAACAATAATAATATACACGGGGATCATTAATTAGTCAACTATTTTCTGCAAATAAACTTAAATAACTACCCTAATGACGGTGTTCTTGTAACCAAATTCGCCACTTTGTCATTAAGTTAATCCAAGGATGCTTGGTTCCATTATTCCAATGGTCAACATCTGCTTTGATTTGTCGCTGTGACCACCTTGAATAATCATGATGCATAAAATTATAGTCCTGCTCATCAGTTTGCTTTTGCCAAACCGCTGCCATAATGAACTGACTACGTGTCCGTTGCAACTGTGGATCTACCTCCTCACAAGCAAATACATCAATTACTTTAGCCGTCGCAATTGGGGGGAGCACCCGATTTCCCTTAATATATGGGCCAACCGGAACATTAATCAAGGCATTCCGCATAACCTCTTGCCAGTTCTCTCTTGTTTGATAACGATGCTCCAAACCAGGCTCAACGTCATTTGCTAATAGGTAATCTCTCTCCTCGCCCCAGCTTAATTTAACATGGAGTTTAAATGCCTTAACCATATGGATCCCCCTCATAATATCGCTACTACCATTTTACCGCAATTCTCCACCACTAGGTATTTCTTAGCAAAAGTTAGTTTAAAATCTCAAATCATAGAGCACAACTCCACACTCAAAATATCATTGAATTACAAAAAAGCTATCATTGAATTTGCAGTGGGGATGTCCAACTCTTCTCGCAATAATTAGCCTTTCTCTAAATATTTCATGCTAAAATAAAATAGTGTGTATTTTAAGGAAAGGGTAATTTATCAATGAATTCAAATAAAAAAGCTCTTGGCCTTGCCATGGTAATTACTGCAACCACTTTTTGGGGAATTTCCGGCTTGTTTGCCAAGGCACTTTTTAATGTTAGTCCATCAATTACCTCACTGTGGCTAACCCAGTGGCGGCTAATTTTCGGTGGATTGCTTATGATTGTAATCAGTAAGCTATTGGGTAACCACCCATTTGGAATTTTTCATAACCTCCATGATACTTGGGTAATCTTCGCCTATGGGGTTATTGGTTTAGTTCCCGTTCAGTTTGCCTATTTCATGGCTGTACAGAAGGGAAATGCATCAATTGCAACGATCCTGCAATTTATTGGACCGTTCTTTATCATCGCTTACTTAGCAGTATTCCGGCACGAACCACCACGACGAATTGAAATTATTTGCGCGATTATTGCATTCTTAGGGGTCTTTATTATTGCTACTCACGGTCATTTAAATCATTTGGCCGTTACTCCAGCTGTCCTCTTTTGGGGCTTCATTTCGGCAATTGGAGTAGCAACGAACACCTTAATCCCTCAAAAAATGTTAAAGAGTGGTCGGGTTCCTGCCCTTAATGTTACAGCCTGGGGACTCCTCTTTGCTGGAATCGTCCTCTTAGCCATTCATCCCCAACAACCCGCAATCCCAAATGTTCCAAGCGTCTGGATTGATTGTGCAAGTATCCTGATTATTGGAACAATCATCCCCTTCTACTTAGCAAACACTTCGCTAAAGTATATCGATGCAACCACCTTTAGCCTAATGGATGCTTTCGAACCACTCTCCGCAACAGTTGGTTCGGTGTTAGTCTTCCACCTTTATCTAACTGGTGCTGATATTATTGGTTCAATTTTAGTTATTGTCGCGGTTTGTGCAATTAATGTTCGTCCCCATCAAAAAAATACTAGTAAGTAAAAATAGGAGGTAATTCATTCATGACAGAAGATGGTTATCCATATGATGAAAATGGTTTTCGCGAGGATCTTAAAAATAACCCAGATGTTCTTCACCAACCTGATGCTGATCGTTCAGCTCGTGAACTAAAAGTTCTCTCTTATGATGAAACAATTGATGTCTTAAATGGCGATACTGCAATCAAGCCAGAGTTCTCCTTCTCTAAAGAAGTCCTGGATAAAATTATTAAGGAAAAGCCTGAGCTAAAGACTGATGAATCTCTTGAGAACTTAATTAAAGATAAGGATCAACAAATCCTTCTTGTTAGGTATAATGAAGACCAAGCCGATAACTACACGGTCAAAGTAGACGATAAGCCCGAAGAATAATGGGGTATAACTCAAATGACTTCTGTCTCGCTCCATAATTCGATCAAAAAAGAACCATTCAGGAATTCCTGAATGGTTCTTTTTTTGAGAAAAACATCTCTTGATTAGTTATCACTGATAACAGTACCAACCTTACCAGCAAGTGCATCGTCCAAGCCGTTAAGTGAGGTGATCAAAGCTTTTCGTTCTGGATGACCCTTAACAAAGGATAAGCAAGCTTCAATCTTAGGAAGCATACTACCAGCGGCAAATTGCTTTTCATCCATGTACTTTTGAGCTTCGGCAACATTCAATGTCTTCAAAGCCTTTTCATCTGGCTTACCGTAGTTTACGTATACGTAGTCAACAGCAGTTAAGATGATCAAAGTATCAGCATTAATCTTGTCAGCGAGCAAGGCGCTAGAGCGATCCTTATCGATAACCGCTGGAACACCTTGGAGGCCATCGTCAGTCATGATAACGGGAACACCGCCACCACCACCAGCAATAACAAGATCACCGTTTTCAATCAAGGTCTTAATACTGTTCAATTCCATAATCTTTTGTGGAAGTGGGGAAGGAACAACCTGACGGTATCCACGACCAGCATCTTCTTTGAAAGTGTAGCCCTTTTCCTTTTCAATCTGTTCGGCTTGTTCCTTAGTGTAAAAGTCACCAACAGGCTTAGAAGGATTTTGGAATGCAGGGTCTTTAGGATCAACAGCAATTTGAGTAACAATAGTTGCTACATTCTTGTTCATCCAACGACGGTGCAATTCATTTTGAAAGCTTTGTTGTAAGTGGTACCCAATGTAACCTTGACTCATTGCACCACATTCGGGGAATGGGAAGGCTGCGGTCTTACCATTTTCAGCGGCAAAATTCATTCCAAGATTAATGGCACCTACTTGAGGCCCATTACCATGGCTGATAACAACTTGATTACCAGCTTCGATCAAACCAATTAAAGAAGAAGCAGTGTTCTTAACTAACTTTAATTGTTCTTCAGGAGACTTGCCAAGGGCGTTACCACCCAAGGCAACAACTACTTTAGCCATTTAAAGCGCCCTCCTTAGTTTTGTTCACCTAAGGTTGCAACCATAACAGCCTTGATAGTGTGCATCCGGTTTTCAGCTTCACGGAATACAACTGAACGCTTGCTTTCGAAGACTTCGTCAGTAACTTCCATTTCCTTAAGACCGAACTTCTTGTAGATTTCCTTACCTACTTCAGTATCAAGGTTGTGGAATGCTGGAAGACAGTGTTCGAAGATAGCGTTAGGGTTTTCAGTAGCGTCCATAACTTCCTTAGTAACTTGGTAAGGCTTGAGAAGCTTGATCCGCTTTTCCCACATGTCATCTGATTCACCCATTGATACCCAAACATCAGCATAGATAACATCCATGCCCTTAACGCCTTCCTTAACGTCGTTTGAAACAACGATCTTAGCGCCAGTTTCGGCAGCAATAGCATTAGCCTTGTCAAGAACTTCCTTAGTTGGGTTCAATTCCTTAGGAGTTACAACGTGGTATTCCATACCCATAACGGCAGCACCTAACATCAAAGCGTTAGATACGTTGTCTTGACCATCACCAACGAAGGCAAACTTAATTTGTTCGTAAGGCTTCTTCAATACTTCATGGGCAGTTAAGAAGTCAGCCAATACTTGTGTTGGGTGATCTTCGTCAGTCAAACCGTTCCAAACTGGAACACCGGAGTACTTAGCCAAAGTTTCAACATTACGTTGTGAGAAACCACGGTATTCAATACCATCAAACATACCACCAAGAACACGGGCAGTATCCTTAACAGATTCCTTGTGACCAATGTGTGAACCTGATGGGCCAAGGTAAGTTACGTGTGCACCTTCATCCTTAGCACCAACTTCGAATGAGCAACGAGTACGGGTTGAACTCTTTTCGAAGATTAAGGCAATGTTCTTACCTTCAAGGTTCTTACCTTCAGTACCAGAGTACTTAGCCTTCTTTAAATCTTCAGCAAGATTAAGCATGTATTCCATTTCACGCTTGTTAAAGTCTGAAAGTGTTAAAAAACTACGGTTACGTAAATTGAATGCCATAATTAAAATTCCTCCTTGAAATTCTTTACGGTATATATGATAGTAAGCACTTTCAAAAAAACTCATTTTACTTCAAGAAGATCCATTAAAAAATTAATTTCATTTTCACAATCAACTAAAATATACATTTAAAGAAAGCGGATCCATCATCATTCAAACATTATTCAAGCTAATAATATACATTTCACAAGTGTTTTATTAATCACTATTCTTAATATTCAATATTGGTTGTATTATTATTGACTTTCCACTTAGCTTCAAATAAACTCAAGATGATTCAAAAATAGTCGAGGTGTTAAAATGAATTTCTACATCGTTGATGATGATAATAACGCTACATCACTTCTCAAAGATATTATCGAAAACGACTTTAATAATTCAGTTGTTGGGACAACCTTTAATCCTGAGCAAGCGTTTGAAGATGTTATCCGCCTGAGTATTGATGTAATGTTTGTCAATCCATCACTTTCTCAAATTAATGGAATCGATTTAATTAAACGGATTCAACAAAGTAACCATCACCCTCACTTTATCATGGTTAGTCAGGCTTTTGATCCTACTGGACGCACGAATGCTTATAATGCTGGTGTTGATTTTTGTATTGAGAAACCATTGAACGTTGCTGAGGTCAAGACGATTATCAAGCTCATTGGCGAAAACATCAATATGTCCCATCGTATGTTACAAATCCTCGATCTAGTCAGTGGCGCTGCTAACCACAACACAATTAACGTCAACTTTAAGAGTAAGGAGAAAGAAAACGTTAAATCAATTATGCGTTTTTTGGGAATTACTAACGGTTCTGGAGCGCAAGATATCACCCGGATCATTAATGTGATGATTGAACAAGAGGTGACTTTTGAACAGGTTAGTTTTCACGAAATCTTCCGTTGTGACGATCATGGTAAAAAAATCATTCTCCAGCGGATTCGCCGCGACCTTAAGACAGGGTTGAATAACCTTGCTCACATGTGCCTCGATTATCCAGAAAATGACATTATTCTTGAATATGCTAATAACCTCTTCGAATATAAGAATGTCCATAATGAAATGAAAATCATCAATGGTAAGGCCAACCATGGTGGTCAAGTTTCAGTAAAACACTTCTTCAATGGACTAGTACAAGAAAGCGTCCAAAATTAAAGTAACACAAAAGCAGGCTCCCAAGCGCGAAAATTTCGAACTCTGGAGCCTGTTTTAATTATTTTTTGAATAGTAGAATCGTTAAACAAATCCAAATTACAATCAAAATCAACGTATATAAGGCAGCTAACCAAACAATCCATTGAAGAAATGGCAAGACCTTAATTAGATTTAAGATTGCAAAACAAATTGTTAATACACACCAAACAGCAACTCGCAACTGAACGCGCTGGCGCTGCTTAATTAATTGATGACGATTCATTACTTATCCTCGTCCATTTCCGCCCGCAACTTCTTGCCGACTTCTTCGTATCCTGGTTTGCCGAGAAGTCCAAACATGTTTACCTTATATGCTTCAACCCCTGGTTGATTAAATGGGTTAATCCCGTTGAGGTAACCAGATATTGCTATCGCCACTTCAAAGAAGTAGATCAGGTAACCCAGCGTGTATTCATTTTCTTCTGGAATGTGAACCGTCATTACCGGAACGCCACCTGCAGTATGAGCGGCGACTACCGCTTCGTAAGCCTTAGTGTTCGCAAAGTCCATCGTCTTGCCTTCCAAGTAACCTAACCCATCCAGATTATCTGGTTCGCTTGGGATTTCCACGTCATAGTTGGGCTTATCGAGCTTAACCACGGTTTCCATCAAGAAACGGCGACCTTCTTGGATGTATTGACCCAAAGAGTGTAAGTCCGTAGTGAAGTTAGCACTGGATGGGTAAATGCCCTTGTGATCCTTCCCTTCGGATTCACCAGCTAATTGCTTCCACCATTCGGCAAACATGGTCATGTTTGGTTCATAGTTTTCAAGCAATTCAGTTTCGTAGCCCTTCCGGTAAAGGATGTTCCGATAGGCTGCGTATTGGTAAGCCTCGTTGTTTTCCAACTTTGGATCAGTGTAGTCCTTTTCCGCTTGAGCTGCACCAGCCATTAATTGATCGATATCCCCGCCCGAAACGGCAATTGGCAACAGACCAACTGGTGAGAGGACCGAGTAACGACCACCGATACCGTCTTGAATAACGAAACTTTCGTACCCATGGGCATCCGCTTCGGTCTTCAAAGCCCCCTTAGCCTTATCCGTAGTAGCGTAGATCCGCTGATTAGCTTCTTCTTCACCGTACTTCTTGATTAAGAGGTTCTTGAAAATCCGGAAAGCAATTGAAGGTTCAGTCGTGGTTCCAGACTTGGAAACAATATTCACAGAGAAATCCTTATCTCCAATCAATTCAATCAAGTCATGAACGTAAGTCGAACTCAAAGAGTTACCAGCAAACAGAACCAGAGGGAACTTCCGATCAGCTGCCTTTTGAGCTTGGTAGAAGGTATTGTGTAAGAAATCAATGGCCATTCGTGCTCCAAGGTAAGATCCCCCAATCCCGATAACAACTAGGATGTCAGA
>NZ_JACIUZ010000030.1 GCF_014145505.1 Limosilactobacillus fastidiosus | reverse complement strand
CTCTAATTCAAATTAATTAAGCGAATTGACTTCGCAAATGTTTTTGCTTCAAATCGTAATGATTGAAGACCCTACACATTTGATTCGTCGAAACTTTGTTCAGTTTTCAAAGGTCTACCTTGACTAAGCTTTAGCAGCCAGTCAACGATTTAATTATATCAGATGCTCGTTTTAGTGTCAATAATTAATTTAAATATTTTTCAAATTAATTTATTTTACTAATTTATCAAGCAACTTTTATATTATATAGTCTTTTACTTAGCTAGTCAAGAACTATTTTTAATAATTCATCTCAACTAGCAATTATTATTATAACTTTATTCAAAATGGTTGTCAATATAATATGATATTTTTTTCATATTATATTATGACGACCTAAAATCATAATACCAAAGTTATTCAAATTGGTATAGTTGATTTGAATAACTTATTATTAAAGACAACAATTAAATACTATATAGTTTTTCCTTCTAATTTGCAAGGAAAAATTCAAATTAATTCTAAAAAATTGACGTCATATATTCTTTCTGCAATGATAGTTTCAAAACTAAATCTCCCAACTAATCAGGAAAAGAGATGTTAAATATCAAGATTGCAATTAGTAGTGATAATCACCTAGATGTTAATAGAATAAATAGTCAAGAAGCTATTCACTTTCAGGCAAACTGGCTCAGTCAAAACAAAATTGACTATTACCTATTTGCTGGTGACCTCTTTAACGATTTTTCAAAAACAAATCACTACTTTGATCAATTACAGCAACTAATACCGAACATCAGAGTTTACTATGTTGCTGGTAACCACGATCTATTAAACAATATTAGCTTCATTGAAGCAGAAGCTCTGCATTCTCCTTTATATCTTCATAACCGGTTTATTGATATTCCAAATAGCAATTGGCGGATAATTGGAAATAATGGTTGGTATGATTATTCTTTTTCAAATTACCACGATCGGATTAAAGAAGTTCAAAGATGGAAAAATGTATTTTGGCTCGACAGTTCTATTGAGCAACCTATTTCTGATCAGGAAAGGATGCAAAGAGTTCTTAATCAAGTAAAGCATCAGCTCTTTCTTGCCAAGCAAGATCATAAAAGGGTGATCTTTATCACTCACTTTGCGCCTCAACATGAGCTCCTTTCACCTAAACCACAAGTTGTTAATACTCCACGAAAAGAAAAAATTTACCAAATGGTCAATGCAATGATGGGTAGTGATCGTCTCGGAAAGGTAATAGAAGATTCTGGCATAGTTAAATCAACTTTCTACGGTCACCTCCATGGAGTCCATCCCCCACTCACTCGTCATAATGTGACCTACTTTAATCAAGCAGTAGGTGTTAATAATAAGCGAATCAATGAATGGCAAACGGATAACTTCTTCGAACAATGGACGTCAACAATTCGGATAATCAATCTTTCATAATCTTTATACTAAAAAACGCTATTCTCAGATATTCACCTGAAAATAGCGTTTAATTAATTCTACTTTTGGATACGGAGCTTAGACTTTATCATTTCTCCATATTATATCGGCAATCTTCTTCGTTATTTTCCCTCTCTTACTCTCTTAAATATATCTATTTTTCGTAAGACGGTCAATTATATTAGTTTTCCTCATTAATAAAAGGCCTCTATTATTCTTTAAAACTAGTCATCATCGTCCATATAATAGAGATCAGCAAATTTCTTATCAGCTTGTTGCTGAGCTGTATCCTTGTTTTGGTAGTAGACACCATCAGTCCAGAAGCCAGCTCCTCCAGCAGTAACTAAGACTTTAACTTCCTTACCATTAATTGTTTCGGTGTGAACCGCAAAAGAACTACCATCCCCAGCATTTTGGCACCAACCACGGATATTCAAGTAATGAAGACCATGAAGATCGATAAATTTTCCACTAACCCAATCTTCAGTAGCATCTTGAACTGACCGATTCATAGTTTGATCTCCCGAAAGAAAACTAGGATTTTGCTTATAAATATAAGAAGTATTTCCATCACTAGTAAGGGTGTTTTTCCCAAATGTAATCGTGCTATTGCTATCATGATCAGCGCTATACCAAGTTCCCTGCATTTCTGTTGGTACTGTTACTTTTCCCTCACGACCATATTGATGACTTGTTGTATCTCCATTACTGGAAGTTTCGGCACTTTCGGTACGCTTATCAACCACTTGGGCACTCTTTGCTAAATTACCAACTAATTTTGCTTGTCCTTTATCGTTAATGTACTTAACCATGTCCTGCTTACTAACTGTCGCTATCTTATTACTAGTTTTACCTACTTTAACATTTTGGTAAAGATTAACGTCGTCGTTATCAATGGTATAAATCAATCCAGTTGACTTGCCACCCGTTGTTACATCATAGGCAACTCCCTGACCATTATCACTTAATTTATACTTACTAGTCGGGTAAAGATTAACTTTAAGCCCTTGTCTTTCCGCCTTCTTTGTCATAGACGCCCAATCATTACCGTACTTATTTCCCGCATAAGCAGCAACTAAACTAACGGATTGTTGCGGTGATAAGTTATCCGCACTCATCTTTTCACTACTTTTTATTGCTAATAGGCTACTAGATGAAGCCGCGTTTTCTGAATCTTGCGATTTACTAGCCCGTTGGGTACCGCACCCAGCAAGTAATAGTGCTAACCCCGCAACCATTAGTTTACTAACATTCTCCCTTTTCAAATTTAAAGCCTCCAATAGTAATTATTGTCACTAGTATACTCCTACCATTAGCTTTCAACACAATACTTCTGATATCTCATCGTTGATCCCAAATAATAATTAATTCCCCAATTTGCCGTCCCCGATTGCGCGAGATGAGCAATAAATGAACCATATATTTTTTCACGATAGTTACGTGGGATCCTTTGCCAAGCTTTAACATCCTTAATTTTCCCGGCTCTAATCAAATCCGTAAATTTGCCACCAACTCGATAACTCTTTGGTGCCCGATAAAGTTTTTTCGCCCGTTGACGAAGGGCATTATCGCGTGGTTGCTGGACATCAAGGTAGCGATGAGTTTTTTGAAAACGGGGATATACAAAGTAATTGCCATGAGGGATCCCGTAATTAAATGACTCAGTGTTGGCCACTGCTTCCAATTCTTTAACTGAATAATTTGTTGGATCACTATCAATCCTTCCCGTTTCTGTCAACTTATACGTATTCCACTCACTCACGAATTCTTCATTATCAATATTAATGATAAATTCAATCATTCGAGCCGGATTATGATGGAGGCGCCATGAATTCCTCGTTAATTGGATTTTCATGTTCTTCGGATATCGGTACTGATTTTGTATCCGATTATGATAACCACTATCAGTTTCATAATCCAATCGCAATCTATGTTCCTGAGCAAAATTTAAAAGACGCTGAAAGTCAGTCTTGCCAGGATACTGGCGAATATAATTTAGGTAAAACAAGTCAAGGTAGCTCCGAAAAAGATGAAGTTTTCTCCCTAGTTCATCTTCTTTTAGCCCTTTAGGTGTCTGGTAAGCATCAATCACTAACTGACGAAATGCAGCAAAGAACGGCGATACTGGTATAATCTCCAAATCTAAATATGCCGGTCCAATTTGAAGGAAACCATACTGGTCAAATTCCGCGTGAAACTCGTCGTTGATTACCCGTTGAAGCCGTTGTTTAGGTGGCAAATTTGTATTCAAAATTTCAATCAATTGCTTTACTTTCTCATTCATACGAATCACCTCTCGATCTTAAAAAGATTAATTCTAATTTAACCTTAAAACAAGAAGATTATGTAGTTAAGAGTTAAAATAATTAATAATACTAAAGCTAATTAATACTTTTTAAAAGATATAAAGTATAATTGTTTACAGGAGGGAATTAGAATGTCATTAATGCAAAATACTTCAGAAATTAGTAAAACTAACCAACAGGTATACTTGATCACCTTAATCCGTAATAGTCCTGATTTGCCAATGTACATTGATAATATGATTTATGAATCAACCCAATCAGGTCAAAAATTCATGGAGAAGTTAGTGGCAGCCTTTTCGCGTGCTGGCTATCGTGATACAAAAGTCGATAATGACCATTACAAACTAACTAATGGTCTCGATAAGATTTCACTATCTGGAAAACTAGAAGATATATTTAAAGATTAAAGTACTAAAAGCTTAGGAGATTGATATTGTCTCCTAAGCTTTTAAAATTTTTAGGGAATTTGAGTTAAATATAAAAGATATTAATAGCCAATTAAATCAGTTAACCATGCATTTACTTTTCCCCTAGGATAGAAAAAAGTAAAAATTTGCGTTACCCCTTTTAAAAACTTCATTCTTGAGAATGGTCAATAGATGCTCTAACCCCCAATTCTACAAAAAGCTAAATTCAGCCTTTCCCTCATCTTTGATGTTATAGTAAAGGCACAAAGTTGTTATTGTCTTATTTAAGTAAGGAGGGATACTTATGCGAGCCTTTACTCATGATGAATTAGCAAAGTACGACGGTCTTGAAGGTCGTCCAGGTTACATTGGTGTCAACGGAAATGTGTATGATGTTTCCGAAGTTCCAGAGTGGCAAGGCGCTGAAGTTCACGGAAGTGTCGTCGGTCACGATTTATCCAGTGTTATCTACCAGGAAGCCGCTCAGAAATATTCGCCGATTTCTAAGCTCCCTTTGATTGGAAAATTAATTGATTAAAATATACAAAATAGAGCTCCAAAGTTGGATTCCCTAGCTTTGGAGCTTATTTATATAATAATATATACTATTTTTCTGTGTTAACCACGGTAAAACGTTCACGATGAAACTTAGGGGCAACAATTTCACTAACGACAACTTCTGCTAGTGTCCCGGTCGTTACTTTTGATTCGCCCTGATCATTAAACATTAATTCGTCTTTACCAAGTTGATAGTCAGAAACTGGACCTGGTTCAAAACTAGCAGCAGGAGAAATACCAACCCAATCAACGTCTGTAATTGCTTCTAGGTATCGGAGTTCCTTTACTTGTTGCCGTGGGGTATTAATCCACGACCCAGAATTAGGTAGCTTCTCAATATCTTCAATAAACAAATGTTGATCGTCACCTGTATGAAGACTACCGGCGCCAAGAATAAAGATTAACCTAATCTTATCTTTTCGTGCAAGGTTAATTAGTTTTTCAGCAAGTTTAAGATGTCGTTCTGCATTTGCTGGGTTAGTCCCAAACGCATCAACGATTACGTCAAAACGGGATAATACACTATCAGTCATAGAAAAGATATCACCACTGATAAGTCGTGCATCGCTCCCAAGTACTTTCTTCGCTTTTCCTTCGTGACGAACAATTCCAGTTACATCCAGGCCTGGTTGTGTTGCAGCTAATTTATATATTGCACTACCGGCCATTCCAGAAGCACCAATTATTCCGACCTTGATCATTATATATCTCTCCTCATTCTATAATTATTTTTATAATAACTTTATCATGAGGATTGAAGATTACCAAAGAAAAAGCATTACTTTAATTTTTGCCCTTCTTCCTGAAGTTCTTTCAACCACTTATCATGCTTCTCTTCAAACTTCCGATCACGCTTAATAAAGAAGTAAGCAACTGCGGCAAGAACAGCAATGACTGTACCAACAAGGAGCGTCTTGGAAGTAAAGTTAGTGATCATATAGCATGAAACTAACAGTGCCAATCCGGGGATCCAATATTTCCCTGGTAATTTAAAGCCGTGCGTTGGGTACTCGTTACTATGTTTAAACTTAATGACCGCCAGAATTGTTGGTACATACTGAATGAATGATGCCAAAACAGTACAATTAACAAGGAAAAGGTAACTCTGAGTAGAAAACAAAGCTGAAAGAATTGAGGTCAGAATGATCCCAACCCACGGAGCGTCATGTTTATTCTTCTTACCAACAAACTTTGGTAACATCCCGTGTTCGTTCGCCATCGAGGCAATCAAAGAAGGTGTATTAAATGAAGCAGAGAAGGCAACTCCAAAGATACTTATAAGCATCCCGAAGATAATAATAGCATAGCCCCACTTACCGATGGCAGTACCAAGCGCATTGGCCAATGGTGTTGAATAACTACCCAATTTGATTCCAGAAAGACCGACAGCAACCGTCATCATTAAAGCATCCAAAATGGTAACGCTCACCATAACCGCAATTAAAACTCGGGGAATGTTCTTTTCTGGATTATTCATTTGCTGGGCAGCGATTGGTAAGAAGGAAAATCCCGTAAATAGGTAAAAGATCGGGGTAAATGCTGAACCAAAATGGTGAAGGAACGGCATTGGTCCCTTAAGTGCTGCTTGCGGAATAATCGGTGTAAAGTTAGCTTTATGGATGAAAAATACTCCAACTGCAATAAAGATAATTAACGTTAGGATCTTTGCGGCTGCTGAAACGTTATTAACGACTTTAACAATGCTTCGCCCATAAAAATTGATCAGAGCGAACAACAAGATCAGCCCTAACGCACCAACGCCATAAACAACCGGATTCTTAAACACCGGCAAGAAACTCTTGAGTGTCGTTAACAAGGCAACAATTTCTGCTGACAAGGTACAACACCCCAAGAACCAAGTAAAGATCCCTAATTCATAACCGGTAAAGCGACCAAAGGCATGGTACGAATAAAGCCATGCAGCCCCTGAACCGGTAAACCGACTCGACATATCAGCGTAACATAACGCAATTAAGGATACTGTAATAGCGGTACAAAGAAGAACCGCTACTGCGGACAAATTCATATACCGATAGATTACAGATGGGAGTAGGAATGTTCCAGACCCAATTACCCCATTAATTCCTAAAAAGTAAATTGAAATAAACGATAGCTTCTTAGGTACTGAATTCTGACTAGCGATAATTATCACCCCATAACAATATAACTTTATTTATATTGTAGTCTTTTTTTAACAAAATTGTAGTCTTTTTTTAACAAAAAATGATTTATTCCCACTGCAACAAGTTCACCACTAGTAATTGTGAACTATGCGGACTAAAATTTGCATATAAGGGGCATTTAGTCTGAACATTACATTTGATAAGTAGGAGGCTAGTTCAATGATCCATAATATCAAAACCGTTTCTAACTATATTGAACAAATCGAAAAACTCATCAACAATAAAAAGCACAACTATTATTTTCGGGGACAAGATGATGCTTTTTCTAACACTCTCCCCGCCATCTTCCGGAGTCGCAAGTTATTAGATAACGAAGATAACCTTTTTAATGATTTCCTAATGACCGATCCTCAACTATTTGAAAAATGCCGGACCAACTTCGAACGACTAGCCCTAATGGAACACTATCATTTACCAACGCGATTGCTCGATGTTAGTTCCAACCCCTTAATTGCTCTTTTCTTTGCGGTCAAGGGTGGTAAGGGAAATGGTGAAGTATACATTTATAAGGATCGACCAAATTCAGATAAATTAGCTAAAATGTTGGACGAACGCGGCTGGCATAACTTAATCGCTGAATACGAAAGCAAAAACGAATTGACAAGTCATAACTACTTTAAGAAAAATGCCTTTAGCAATGAAATGCAGCTAGAATCATCCCTCGCTCGGCAGTCATTTACCGATAAGGCAGTTTTCTTTCAATCAATCAAAAACTTCTACAAACTAGATAATGACTACATCGCCCAACAGCACAAACTCTGGAGCCATAGCTATGATAGCTACTTTAATAATAACCAGGATTCAAATTACTTTGTGAAATTTAAACGGGATCTTCAGACGCTCCCCTTCTTACGACTATTTGAAGAAGCTAAACGAGATATCCCCAGCTTTTCAAATAAGTTGAACCCCCTCGAATTAATCGTACCTAAAATTGTCACCATTAAACGAATGAGTCGACGAATGGAGAACCAGCAAGGGCTCTTCCTCTTTGTTCCTTTCATCGGTGAAGAATACGATTCTTCCGTAGACATTAATTATTCCGAAGTTGAACGACGTGCCCAACTAGCAATTGATATTTTGAGCCTTTATAATCCAGATAACCCCAATGAAAAGGAAAAATACATTATCCCTGCCGAATATAAGCGACCAATTCTGGATGAACTAGCCAAACTAGGAATCGATTATAGTTTCATCTATCCCGAAGATCATGCCAAGAAAGCAGAAATGATTAAGGCAAAGTATCTAGGATTTTAATGGCATAAAATAAACAAGACCTAAGAGATGGTTAATCCATTTCTTAGGTCTTATTATTTATCTTATCAAGAATTGCTACTGATTAACTGTCACCCGAAAATTATGAGTTAGACTATGCCAAAAATGACGATCAAAAAAGCCAATCAACGGACCGTTAGCGAGTAATGCAAAAAGGGTCCCAATGTTAATCGCGTACAGGTGCCCATCGAGCATGAAAGTTACTGCCATAATTAAAATCGGTGGAATGAAGTTAACCAATTGGGCCACCACAACTCGGTTATGAAAATACAAGAAACGTAAAATATTGGTTGTATCGTCATTTGGATGCATGACGATATTAGCTCGCTGGTAAATTGAAATTGCACAACAAAAAGTTACAACCCCGGTAAAACAGAGAACTGTCCGGAAAAAGAATGGTAATTGAAAAACCCCAAGCCAACTGAAGAAGGCCACGAAGACGTCGACAAAGTAACTAAAACAAGCGATAAAAGCAACTTCACCAATAAAGCGCCACCGATCCCACTGCCGAATCAACAACTGGTTTGCGACAGCCGTTAATGTACCAACAATAAACATCGGGATCCCAACAGAAGTACCAAATAAGTTTGCTAAGTTAACTTCTGAAGCCGTCCAAGGGCTGGTCCCGACATTAGTTGAAACCGTTAAGCCATTGCCAAGCGCGTTGAGCACTAGTCCTGTTACAAGGGCCAATACTCGGAGTGACAGCGAATTATTATGGTGGTGAAGTTCTTCTACTTCCACTATTTCAGATCCTTTCTGTTATTAAAACAGACTTATTATAAAACAATAAAACTCCTCGTGGCTAGTTTGCCATGAGGAGTTTTATTTGACTAGAGGTTAGTCTTAAAGAACTCAGTAAATTTTGCAAACGGAATCTTATCCATTTGATCATATAGATCAGTATGTGTAGCTCCTGGTACTAAAACTAATTCTTTAGGATTAGTTAGTCGTTGGTACGCCGCTTCTGCCATGTATCGAGAATGAGCATTTTCCCCAGTAACAATTAACTTCGGTGCATCAATCTTTTCAATCTGTTGCTGAAGTGGGAAATTATAATATCCCCATGGTGTCGTTGCATCCCATAGATTCGTATTGGAATTGATTGCTCGTGGATGATAAGCTCGCTTAACATAGTAGTTATAAAATTCTGTTGTCACTGGATCCGCACCTGTTGGTAATTGATCTGGAAACATTGTCTTCCCCCTGACTGGTTTCCCGTTTTCATCAAAAGCCAATTCGTGAAAACCGCGGACATGAGTGTCATTATCAACATCTTCCCAGCGAATTGCAGCTAAATATTCTTTTTCTCGGCCCCGTTCTTCTTCGTTCTTAGAATGATTGAGGCCATCCCACATTGATTCAGCCATATCATACATTACTGAAGTAGCGACAGCTTTAATCCGGACATCAATTGAAGCATCAGTAAGGACATGTGAACCTAATCCACAAATCCCAATCGCTCCAATCCGTCCCCGATCAACAAAGGATTGTGTTCCCATGAAATCAACAGCAGCTGAAAAATCTTCAACAAAGATATCTGGTGATGCGACATTACGAACGTCGCCAGAACTCTCCCCCGTTGTTGATTGATCGAAGGCTAATGTCACAAAACCTTGTTCCGCTAATGTTTGTGCATAAAGTCCACTAGACTGTTCCTTTACAGCACCAAATGGTCCTGAAATTACAATCGCAGCGTATTTCTGATCAGCATTAAAAGCAGTTGGCAAGTATAAATGACCAGCAACTATAAAGCCATAGCGATTCTGGAACCGTACATTTTTAACCTTGATTGCAGAATTAACGGTAAAAACCCGTGTATCATTAACTGCTGTTAAATTCTGAACACTATATTTCATAACTACTGACTCCTTTTTAAATAGTTTGATTTAACTCTTAATTCCTAAAACTACTGTCATTATATTAACGTTTTTCTATAATTGAAAATACTTATATAATATAGTTAGCAATAGCTTTTAGTTATAGGAGAAATCAAAAATGGAATTACGTGTGTTACGTTATTTTCTTGCGGTTACCCAATACCAAAATATGACGAGAGCAGCTAAGGAACTCTTAGTATCTCAGCCAACTTTGTCCAAACAACTAGCTGATTTAGAAAATGAGCTTGGCACAAAACTTTTTATTCGCGGTCATCGTCATATTACCTTAACGGAAGAGGGACAATATCTCCAGTCCCGCGCTAAAGAAATGGTTCAGCTTGCCGACCAAACCACTGCTAATATTCGCAAGAACCAAGCGATCAGCGGAACACTTTCAATCGGCGCTGGAGAAAGTATTAGAATGCAGCGAATCATGCGAATAATCAGTAATATTGTCCAAGATTATCCTGACATCAAGATCCACCTCATTAGCGGTAATGGTGATGAAATGGAAAAGGCATTAGATCACGGTACTATTGATTTTGCAGTTTTCATGGGGCACCGTGATCTCAGTAATTTTAACTATCTCCGTCTTCCTGAAGTGGATCAATGGGGAATCATAATGTTAAAAGATGATCCCCTAAGTAATAAAACAGCAATTACCCCACAAGATCTCTTAGGCCATCCCCTCATCGTATCCGAACAGGGACTCCAAGAACACCGTTTTCAGGATTGGTGGGGAAATTTAAATCAACAAATGAACATTATCGCAACCTTTTCACTCCCTTTTAACGCACAGCTGTTAGTAGAAAATACTGGTGCGTATATGTTCACCTTTGACCACCTTCTTGTTAACTCCCATCAACATCATCTTATCTTTCGATCACTTTCACCAAAACTAGTCGAACCCATTACAATTGTCTGGAAAAAGAATACTATTCAATCAAAGGCCGCTCAATTACTAATCAAACGACTAAAAACAACACTTAATAAATAAGAGGTTGGAAAGACAAATTGTTTTTCCAACCTCTTATTTACTTTAATGCGCATTTCCAAACACGTTCACAATCACTACACCACCCAAGATTAAACTAATCTCTAGTATCTGAAGGATACCCATCGCTTCACGCCAAATAAGGACACTAAGGAGTGAGGTAATCACAATTCCCACTCCTGACCACACAGCGTAGGCAACGCTTAGGTTCATCCCCAATTTCAGTGATAGGGATATAGAGTAGAAGCACACCCCAAAGCATAATAAACTTACAATTCCAATTCCTAATCGTTCAAAACCGTCCGATACTTTTAACAAACTCGTTCCCGTAATTTCTCCAATAATCGCAATTGCTAAGTAAACATAAGTCATTTTTGCACCTCTTCTTCCATTTCCTTAAGCAGTTCTTCATTTAAACTATTCAACTGACGGATCTTTTTCTCTCCCAGCTTATTCATCGTCTTTGTTTCAAACTGGTGAATATTGTAGAGAACCTGTTCAGCCCATTTTTGACCACGCTTAGTTAACTTAACTAACCTACTTCGCCTATCAACTGGATTAGACTCTAAACACATTAACCCATTGCGGGCCATTTTTTGGACAAGGGAGCTAATCGTCTGTTTTGATAAGCCGGTATCTAAGACTAGCTGACGATTAGTTGCGCAATAATTATGATCTTCAAGGGCCAGTAAGACCGATAATTCCGCGAAGGATAGGCTATTTTGTGTCGCCAACCGTTCATAAATTCGGTTAAATGCTAACCAATCATGAAGGTATTGTTGAACATCGCTTTTCATTGCTCCCCACCTGATTATTTTATGATGGCTTCAGTTTAACATATAGTCCGTAATCAGATAATATTCAAATAAATGAAAAGCTAAGTTAAGAATAACCTTAACTTAGCTCTAACAGAACCAGCCCATTATCATTTCAAATGCAAAGTCAAATGTCCAGTAAATGATGTTTTTTAATTTCTCCATTACTTACGCTCCTCTTTCTTCAAGCACACTAACAATAAAGAGAACTAAAATAATCCACCGCAGCCAATTACCAATTTGTGATTGGTAATCAATCGTAACTATTAATAGAAGCAGGCTTGCGAGGCAAAACCATTAAAAATATTCTATTTTTTCGTAGTTGTCTTTTATCGTATCGTAAAGGAATTTTAATTTTATTTCGGTTATTATCTATAAGTAATATTTTTTAAACACTTAAAAAGAGGATGTTTCCCGTGAAACATCCTCTTTTTATTTATTCTTATCACACGAGCCAACCGTTAACAGCCGATATTATCCCTACACTTTGGCAATTACAGAAAAGAGAATTGCCAGCAAAGAAATAACTCCTACTACTTGTTCCATAATCATTTCCTCATACTTTTACTTATTAGCATTTCTGATGAAGTTTTCTACTTCTTCCTTCGCCTTCCGTGCCTTGTTTACTAGTCGATCAACTTCTTGACCATCTTCGTAAACGATAAAACTCGGAATGCCAAAGACATTCAATTCTCTAAATAAGTCTAGGTTTTCTTCCCGATCAACCTGTAAGAACTGGTATTCAGGGAAGTCTGCCTCAATTGCCGGAAGATGGGGCTTGATGAAGCTGCAATCTGGGCACCAATCAGCCTTAAATTCAACTACATACTTACCATTAATAAGGCGGTTTTCAAATTCTTCTTTACTCATTACCGGTAATTTTTCCATCTTCTTCACCTCAATCGGAGTTTAATTATTAATCAGTGTACTGTGCCAGAACGTGTTCAAGTTGATCCTTACTGTGAAGACCAACGAGTTTATCAACTACTTGACCATCCTTCTTGATGATCAAAGTTGGAATCGACATAATGCCGAACTGTGCTGGCGTTTCTGGGTTAGCATCCACATCCATCTTGCTGAACTTAACCTTACCGTCAAGAGCTTTGGCGGTTTCTTCAATAATTGGTGCTTGCATTCGACATGGTGGACACCAAGTTGCCCAGAAATCAGTAACCGTTACTCCAGTGCTTGTTTCTTTTTGAAAATCCTTATCAGTTAATTGTTGAACCATTATTTATCATCCTCATCTTTCTTCTTATTCTTTACGACTCGCTTCCGGTGCTCTTCGATACTGCAGCCATCCGGGCCACAAATTCCCGCATCGGTTTGATTACCAACAATTTCAAGTGAACTAAAGTTGTTCTTTTCTTGATCCATTATGCATTCTCCTTACTTTCTTCTGCTTGTACCTGCTTTAGTGCTTTAAGAAATACCTCGTAAGGTTGGGCACCACTGATTGCATACTTATTGTTAATTACAAAGAACGGTGCTGCTTGGATTCCAGATTGGTGAGCTTCGTTTTCATCATTAAACACATCTTGATGGTATTCATCAGAATTCAAAACTTTTTCCACATCATCCTTGTCTAAACCAGCTTCTACCGCAGCGTTCGTCAGTACATCATGATCTGCAATTGATTTTCCATCATTAAAGTAGACTTGGTAAAAACGCTTGATCACTTTTTCCGTCAGCTCAGGATTTCCCTTGCTTTCGGCAAGTTTAATTAATCGGTGAGCGTCACCAGTATTGGTCGGAACAACACTATTAATATCCATTGGTAAGCCATCACCCTTAGCCATTGATTCAATATAGGCCATTTTTTGCTTAGCTTGTGGCTCTAACGCCTTGTTGCCACGGGTAAAGTGGTTGACATAACTTTCCGTTGTTTCTTGTGGTGCGTTGGGATCCAATTCAAACGATTTAAATTCCAACGGTGTTTCATCATAGATCCCGATTTCTTTCATCGCCCGTTTCATCCGGTTTGAACCAATGTAACAGAATGGGCATGCAATATCTGACCAGTACTTGATTTCCATCTTAATTCCTCCCGTTTTAATTAAATTGTTCTACGTATTCAAAGGCATTTTGACCAGCAATTCCACCATCGCCAACCGCAGTCGTGATTTGCCGTAACTTCTTTTGCCGAACGTCACCAACCGCGTAAATCCCTGGAATCGTGGTTTCCATTTCGTCGTTCGTCTTAATCCAACCAGCCTCATCAGTAATCTTCAGGTTAGTAAATGCTTGACTATTTGGAATATTACCAACGTAAATGAATACCCCAGAAGTTGGTACAACTTCATCTTGGTCGGTCTTTTTATTGTGAACTTTGATCCCGGTTACCTGATTTTCATCCCCGATAATTTCTTTAACATCCGAGTCCCAGGTAAAGTCCATCTTATCGTTATCAAAAGCCCGTTCTTGGAGGACCCGTTGTGCGCGAAGCTTATCCCGGTGGTGAACAACATTAACGTTATCTGCCAAATTTGCTAAATACAATCCTTCCGAAATAGCAGAATCGCCACCACCAATTACAGAAACATCCCGGTCCTTGAAGAAGGCTCCGTCGCAGACAGCACAGTAGGATACACCTTTACCGGAAAATTCTTCCTCACCGGGAACACCAAGTTTTCGGTTAGTTGAACCCGTCGCAATGATCACAGCCTTGGAAACTAATTCATCACTGTCCGTTTGAACATGCTTCAAGTGCTCATCGTCAACAGTTACCTTCTGCACATTACCATAGACAAATTCAACTCCAGAGTTAGTGGCACTCTGATACATCTTTTCACCAAGTTCTGGGCCCTTAATTGAAGTAAATCCCGGGTAATTTTCAATATCATCAGTATTATTCATTTGACCACCGTACACACCACGATCGAGCATCGCCACTTTTAAGTTAGCCCGTGCTGCGTAGAGAGCTGCGGTCATTCCACCAGGACCTGCACCAATTACAACGACATCATACTTTTTCATTCTCTTTCACCTCGACACTATAAGTAATAACGAATAATTGTTTCTAATTGTTCTTTATCAATAAATCGTGGAATCCGTTCCACCACGTTCCTGTTCTTTTTCACAATAATGCTAGGGGCAGACTTAATGTTGTAATCTGCACTCAGCTCTGGATCCGCTTCAACATTAAATGTTGTCACTTTTAATTGTTCCGCGTATTTCGTACGGATCGCGTTAATAATTGGCTGCTGGGTATAACATTGGGCACACCAATTATTTTCAAATACTAACAGTTCAAGTTTGGAATTAGAATCTGGTTTAATAGGTTCAATTACCATATCTGTTCCTCCTTAAAACTATTCAACTAATTCATTGAATGGTTTAATATTACCACTTACTTTTTATAAGTCAAGTTTAAAGTAAAAAATAAGTGGAGGAACTTTCAATTCCTTCACTTATTTAACTTCCCGTTGCCACTCATAATAGCTGCAATTTAAACTAAATGCATCATAGCCATTTTTGTTAAGGACCTTCGTTGCGAGGTTTGAATTAGCACATAACCGACCACGACAATAAACGATAATTGGCTTTTCTTTTGGTAATTCTGTTAAGTGACTTTGCAATTCCGTTAATGGAATGTTAACCGCCGACTTAATATGACCAGCTTCATACTCATCTTCTGGTCGCACGTCCAGCCACAAACTATCACGGTACTGTTGTGCCTTTTCCAAAGAAACTGTTTTAATGCCTCGATCAGCTTTTTCTTCAATCGAACGTATTTCGGAAAGTTCTTCTTCCCCCACTGCAATTAATAGGTGGATCAGATCATTAATTTTTGGTGAGCGGAGGCTATAAATCACGTGATTGCCATCTTTTTTAGTTTTAACCAGTCGGCTATCCTTTAAAATCTGCAAGTGCCGGGAAGTGTTAGCAACACTGCTTCCTGTTTCTTGGGAAATTTTTTCAACACTTTTTGGTGATTGGGAGAGCAATTCCAGAATCTCTAATCGTTTATCGTTACCGATTCCTTTACCAACCCTTGCTAGCTCTTTATATAGTTGATTCTTATATTCAACCGCTTCTTCAAACATTTCTGCCCCTCCTTGCTATTCAATTATTATATTGAATAGAATAGGAGATTTATCATCAGCTGTCAAGAAAATAGGATATTGAAATATCCCACTAACTTGCAATTAACTAGTTATCATCCATCCTAGGTTGCGTAATCATTTCGTAAACATATGATTCCTCAGCAGAACGATATACTCCATGAAGAGTACCAACCCTCGTAAAACCATTCTTGTCAATTAGGTGTTGCATTACCTTATTATCTTCATGAGTATCAATTCGAAGTGATTGAATATCCTTCCGGTTTGTCTTCACATAACTGATCACATTTTCAAAAAGTTGGGAAGCATAACCATGGCCCGCGTGTTTTGAATGAATTGCAACCCGGTGAATAACTTGATACTTATCCGTGTCTAATAGCCATTTACCATCTAACTCATCATATGAATGATCTGGAGCGTCAACGATTGCAAATACACCAACTGTCTGGTTGTCATCTGCTTGAACCAGGTAAGTCCAGCCATGTTGAATATCTTCTTTTATGTGTTCCTCGTTCGGGTAATCACCCTGCCATTGTTCAACGCCTCGCTCAGCTAACTGGCTACTACGGCCATCACGAAGCATCTCCATTACTGTCTCAAAATCGGTCATAGTAGCTTTCCGCAATTGCATGTTCATTCTCACCCTTTTCTAAAATTGGTTATTTAATGTTGTAATAGTTCAATATGAATTACTTATCCATGTAATTCTTCAAGATTGTCTTAATTTGGTCTGGTGAATGGTAGCCAACAATCTTATCGACAATCTTTCCCTCTTTCTTTACCAAGAGGGTTGGGATGCTCATGATTCCTAGATTCTTCGCTGTTTCGGGATTTTCATCAACATCCATTTTGGTGATCTTTACATCTTTCATTTCTTCATCAGCTGCCACCTTTTCCACAGCAGGTGATTGCATCCGACAAGGGCCACACCATGTTGCCCAAAAGTCAGTTAAGGTTATCCCAGTACTTGTATCTTTTTCAAAAGTTTGGTCTGTAGTTGGTACTACACTCATCTTTCTCAACTCCTTTAGTTTTCTTCAATTTCCTTCATTACATGTCTTACCTGGCTGATCTGCATTGGCATTGTGTGACCAACAAAGCATTGTACGCCAGTTGGCATTGGGCAAAGTTTTTCCTTGATAGTCGTCATCAATTCTTTCTCATTTCCACCTGGAAACTGCCAAATTCCTGGACCGTCGTTATAGAGTACATCCCCCACAAAAGCCACTTCATTGTCATCATCGTAATAAGTAACAGAATCAAAAGAATGACCTGGAGTATAAAGAACCTTTAGATCAACTCCTGCTTCTTCGAGGTTAAGCTGGTCCCCATCTTCTAATAAATGTGGTTGCTGATCAATTTGAATATGACGATTATTTTGCCTAGCTAAATTAAGATCATCATCCTGTAAATATTCTGGTCCCCGTTGATGGATATAATATGGAACATTTAACGCCTTAGTTAACTGATCTACTGCGCCGGTATGGTCAAAGTGACCATGAGTCAGTAAAATCGCATCAATTTGCCATCCGTGTTCCTTAATTGAACGTAGTAATTTATCTGGTTGGGCGCCTGGATCAATTAGGCAACCATGACGATTCTTTTCATTGATATAAAAGTAAGCATTCGTTTGAAATACATCATGAACTGGTTGAACATACAATCTCATTTGTCGTCACCAACCTAATTAGCATTCTGGTCGTTTTGCAATGCTTCTGTAATTACCTGCTTAAAAATGTTCTTTGGTTGAGCACCCATGATTCCCTTATTATCAATAATGAAGAACGGTACAGCATTCACCCCTTGTTTCATAATAAAGTTCTCATCAGCCCGAACTTCATCATAGAAGGCATTACTTTCAAGTACTTCCTTAACTTTTGGTAAATCCAATCCAGCTTTCTTAGCCACATCCATTAACACATCATGGTCAGCAAGCTTCAAATTCTTTCCAAAGTAAGCATCAAAAAGAAGGTCTGAAACCTGTTTTGTTAGCTTTGGATCACCTAAAGAATTAACGTATTGGGTAAGACGATGTGCATCCATACTATTAGTATTCAAAGTTGAACTGTAATTAAAGTCCAGTCCTTCTGCACGGCCCATCTCTGCAATCTTATCAATCCGGTCTGCAGCTTCTTCTTCGGTTAGGCCATACTTCTTAGCAAAACGGACAATAGTAGTTTCTTGAACATCCTTAGGAGCATCTGGGTAGAGTTCAAAACTGTGGTAATCAAATTTAACTTGATCTTCAATTCCCATTTCTTTGATTAAATTATCTACTCGTGCTTCAGCAATATAACAAAATGGGCAAGCGTAATCAGTCCATACAGAAATTTTTACCATAATTTGTTTCTCCTTTACTTACAAAAAGTTAGTATTAAGAATGGTTTTAGTATATAATGGCCATATATCAATGACAAGTATGGACCTTTTTGATACCCAGTATCTAAAAGGATAGTAATGGAGGAAATATGGATAAAACTGTTTTAGCAAACTTTAAAAGAATTGATATGGAACCTTTTAATGAAGCAATGGATCTGATTAGTGGTAAGTGGAAAATGAATATTTTATTCTGTATCTCTGAAATTGGAACAATGCGTTACGGTGAAATAAGAAGTACGCTCGGTAACATTACTAATCGAGTACTCTCAAAGAAATTAAAAGAATTAGAAGAAAATGACTTAATCATTCGTAAAGAGTACCCTCAGATACCACCAAAGGTTGAATACTCTCTAGCCCCTAAGGGAAAAAGCTTACTGCCAATTTTACGAATGATTTGTGATTGGGGAAAGGATAACGAAATGTTTCCAAGAAAGGATGTCAAATAAATGAACGTAATTGACTTAATGAATCATCATGTTTCTGTTCGTAACTTCAAAGGAGAACCATTATCTGAGAAAACCAAACAAAAACTCTTAATTGCTGCTCATGCTGGCTCTTCCTCAAATTTTGTCCAAGCAACTTCAATCATTGAAATTACAGATGAGCAGATCAGAAATGAAATCGCTGAAATTTCACAAAGTGCTGCCTATGTAAAACAGAGTGGTGCATTCTATATTTTTATAGCTGATTTATATCGTCAAGCAACACTTCTAGAAGCTCATCATCAAAGCCTCGCTCCAATTAAAAACATGGAATCTCTCCTGGTCGGAGTTGTTGACACAACTATTGCCGCAGAAAACATGGCAGTCGCTGCAGAATCTTTAGATCTCGGAATCTGCTACATTGGTGGAATCAGGAACGATTTAAGTCGAATTAAAGAATTGCTCCATCTTCCAAAATATACTCTTCCATTATTCGGTTTAACCATTGGTGAACCCATTACCAAGAATGGTGTGAAACCAAGACTCCCACTAAAAAATTTTGTTAGTGAAAACCAATATAATCCTGATGAATTTACTGATCTCAAGCAATACGATCAAGTAATGGAAAATTATTATCTTAACCGACCTAGCCACCCTAAAAAGATGGATTGGTCAACAAGTCAACTCAAATTTTTTGCGGATGTTAAACGCCCGGATGTAGCTGATTTTATCCAAAAACAAGGATTTTCGTTAAAGTAATTTAAAAACGACCTCAAATATTTAAAGCAAACATTCAAGGTCGTTTTTGACTATATAACATAAATTTTTCCTATAGCAACTTATCCGATCCCTTTGGTGGGAATACCAACCAAAAGATAATGTTAATTCCCAAAATAATTAGAGCCATAATTGGTAACCAATAAATGACAACGACACCAATTATTAGCGATGCTAATTCGAATAGTGACCGCTTCGGTCGTAACATTTGCAGAATACTCTTAGAATTTTTGGGGTTGTCATGAGCAAGTACCGCCACCATCACATAGAAGGTAATCCCCCAAACGGCAAAAATTAGAAAATAGAAATAAGCAGCGGCTCTTGAATGAGGCTCTTCACTAATCCAGCCGATTGCGACCGGAAACAATGACATAAAAAACAACCAACCGATGTTCAACCAAAATGCCCGTCGTGAAATCCAGCGTGCATTGGTAAATAAGTAGTGATGGTTATAACAAGTCGTCGCAATCCGGAAGAAACTAATTAGGTAGGCAACAAAATAAGCCTTCTCTACCCAGAGACTACCCCACCCAGCACCGTGGGGAACTTTAATTTCCAATACCATAATGGTCATGACAATTGCGATAATAGCATCCGTAAATGCTTCAACACGTGACTTGTTCAAGTTCCATCCCTCCTTACTTTCTTGGTATCCCTTGACGAAGAATTAAAGTAATTGTATTGTTTAAGAAAAACAAAAACAAGTACGCACTTTTTTCTGTCTTTAAAATCAAAGGAGGCCCTAATATGGATCAAAGAGAATTTGATAAGAAGGTTAAGTACTTCCATGAAAATATGCCTAAGCAATGCCCGATCCTCTACTCAATGAAAATCATTGGTTCTAAATGGAAAATCCCCGTGATGTGGTACCTAATGCTTAATGACGGTCAACACTATAACGAATTAAAGCGTAGTATTGGTTCAATCACAAATACAATGTTAACCAAGAGTCTTCGTGAACTAGAAGCAGATGGTCTACTCAAGCGTGTTTCTAAGGGAACTGTACCGCCCTCTGTTACTTACCACCTTACTGATACTGGGAAAAATCTAATTTACACAATGGGTGATCTGTTTGAATGGGGGAAGGGTCTGATGGAAAAAGAAGAGAATCCTAAATAAATATTGGCTACCTCGCCGTATTTTTCATCGAACGGGTCAGTACCTACCGCTTACATAAATCTAAATAGTAAACTCCCCCAAGATCACTAACCTGGTCTTTGGGGGATAGTTTTACTTGTTTTAACCATTCTAAAGCGCCTACAATAAATATATAATTACTAATTTTTATACAAGGAGTTCAAAAAATGGTAGAAGAAACACACCAAAAAACCGTAAAGCTGCCTCACTTTACGAAACTACAAAAACAAAATCCGCACCTGGATAAAACTAAACCCTATCCCCTTGATGGAACCTTAGTCATAGACTTTACTCACGTTCTCTCTGGACCAACCTGTACCCGGATGTTAGCTGATGCCGGAGCACGCGTGATTCATATTGAACGACCAACAGGCGATGATACTCGTCACATGGGACCATACCTCAAAGATGGTTCAAGCGAATATTTCAGGATCTGTAATGCTGGAAAGGAATCAATTGCTCTTGATCTCAAGAATGATAAAGATCACCAACTTGTCGAAAAAATGATCGCCAAAGCTGATGTCGTTGTTGAAAACTTCCGTCCGGGTGTCATGGCAAGACTTGGCCTTGGTCCTGAAGAGATGACTAAAAAGCATCCCCGACTGATCTATGCTTCAATTTCCGGTTTCGGTCAATACGGACCTATGAAGCAGGATGCCGCTTATGATACCGTAGTTCAAGCCCTTTCCGGAATTATGGACGCTACTGGACAACCGGCACCTAAAGGACGTCCTACCAGGGTCGGGACCTCTGTATCAGACGTCGTTGCCGGAATTATGGGTTACAGTGCGATTATGACCGCCCTCTATGCCCGTGAAAAGACAGGTAAAGGAACTACCGTCGATATTTCAATGCTTGACTCGACCTTAAGTCTAATGGTCCAAGATCTAATGACCGTCCTTGGCCCTAACTTTGTTCCCGAACGGATTGGAAACCGCCATCCATACATGTATCCTTTCGATACCTTTATGTGTAAAGATGACATGATTGCGATTTGTTGTGGAAATAACCACCTCTGGGAATTATTGTGTAACGCTCTGGGTAAGCCAGAGTGGATCAACGAGCCAAAGTTCAATACCAATAATAAGCGTGAAGCTAATTGGGAAGCTGTTAAGGCGGATATGGAAGCCGTCCTCAAACAAGATACCGCCGATAATTGGGTTCAAAAGCTTGATGCCGCTGGGATTCCCGTCGGTAATGTCAAAAATGTGTCTGACACGATTAAGATGCCGCAAGTGATCGATCGGGGAATGATTAAAACCCTTGCGGACGGTAATTCGGTCTTAGGAACGCCTCTCAAATACGGTACCTGGAACTCCTATGGTGCCCAAAAGGATTCACCAAAGTTAAACGAAAATGGCGACGCGATCCGTAAGGAATTTAAATAAAAATTGAGTACTACAGATAACGCATGAATTTTCTTTTTCACTCTTTTCATTCCCAAAAGCATAAAATAAGGTTCTGGCAATTGCCAGAACCTTATTCGTACTAGTTGAACAATCAAATGCTCACACTATTTAAAATCATTTACGAAGATATTGTTCATCTTCAGAATTATTACTAATTGGTGCAAACCTCTCCACTTTCATATGTAGATCATACTTATCACGTAATTGTGCTAATTGTGCCATCATCGGTGATTGATGATGACGATCAATTGCTTGCTGATCCCTCCACTGGTCAATTAATAGGATCGTTTCTGGATCATCAAGTGGTTGAAAGTACCTATAAGATTCGTTTCCTTCTTCATTCCTTATCTGCTGTGCAAGGCCGCTTTCTTCCATTTCTCTGGCAAAGGCTTGGGCACTGCCTTTCTTACCAGTATAGTATAAATTAATCGTTAAACTCATTAAGTAATACCTCTTTTAGTCTTGATCTGGTTTAATATCACTACTTACAAGTTTAGCCTGAAATTCGTTTACTTCATAACTAGCTTCTCGGGGATAAAAAACATCTTGCGAAATTATCTTATCAAGTTCATTGCGGTCCTTAGCTTGGGCAACAATGATTCCGGACATGGGAACGGATTTTGACGGACCAACAATGAGAAATTTTTGTTGATCATAAAATGACTTAAACCATTGTCGATGAGCATTTATCTTTTCATCATTAATCTTCGTTTGTGGGTTGATTTTAACATTAATTAAATACATAAAAGCCTCTCCTTATTACTCAAAATCACCGAGAGTTTCTAAATGATCACTAAGCAAATAATCGTTATATCGTTGGGCTTGGTGGTTTAATTGTTCATCAGTCAGATGAACTGCACCAATTGTTACAAACGGCTTAATGTAAGTTGTGCCAATTAAGCGACTCGTTGCCTGAAACGGCCGTAACAATTCGTGGACTGTATATTTAACGAAATCATCTGGCCCATAATTATCAGCACCTGACGAAACTGCAATAATTAATTCTTTACCGTGCAGTGCTGTACCATCAGTGCCATATGCCCAACCGTAAGACAAAACTTCATCTTCCCATTGCTTTAGTAAGGCCGGTGAACTATACCAGTACATTGGAAACTGTAAAACAATCCGATCTGCTGCTTCAAGAACGTGGTGCTCCTTTTCAACATCAATCTTGAAATCAGGGTACAGTTGGTACATGTTACGAATTTCGATCTGTTGATCAAGTCCACTAGCTAAAGTCTTATTAACCCGTGATTGATCCCAATTAGGGTGAAAAACTAATACAGTTGTCTTCATAATTAATCTTCCTCCTAGTCATCCATAATTTTATATTCTTCAAAGTAACTTTTACCCTTTTTTATTTCACCAGAATCATACAATGAAATTTTGTGTTTAAGGCGCTTAATTGAACGGTTAAGGTTACTTTTTCGTTGCTCTAATTCCGCTAACTGCTCTTTCAAAAGTTCTTCACGAGCATCTAGGGTGCTGTCACCCTGATTTAACATTTCAGCATAATCAACCAGTTTTTCTACAGGAACATCTGAATGACGTAAACAAACGATCATCTCAATCCAACCCTGTAACCCCTCGTTGTAGTAACGATTACCATTACTTTGCCGCGGCACCTTAGGGATTAGACCAATCCGCTCATAGTAACGAAGGGTATCTGGCTTAATATTATACTTTTTACTAACTTCGGTAATAGTTAAATTAGCCATTTCATTCCTCCTTAAACCAGATCTATTAATTACCTTTTATATTTGTTTACACCATTATGGTACTACTTGGAGTTAACTCAAGGTCAAGAAAAAGTTCAATTATTTTCTAAATATAATAATCAAGCTAATTAGCCATTCCAATGCAAAAGCCAGTTATAACGATAAACCATGATCGTTACAACTGGTCTTTTCTTTTAAGAATGAATACCCTCACGAATTTTTTCAACAAGTTTTTGAGCGGGGTCTGTTAATGTTACTCCTTTCCGCCAAATTAAAAATTGATTCTGGCGACGTTCAGGAGAAAACGGGATGAACTTTAAATCAGTTGAGGCTGGCCGCGGTGCTCCTTCAATACAGACAATATTACCAACCCCGGATTCAGCAAGATAACAAGCATTTGCTAGTAAATTTGATTCCACAACGATCTGTAACTGTGTATCTTGAGGTATTAACCAATCATTTAATTCATCATAAATTAATGAACGGTGGGTAATGATTAGCGGTAAATTACGTAAGTCTGCTACCGTTAGCGTTTACCGCTTAGCCAATTTACTGTCTGGCCGTACTAATAAGTCCCAAACGATCATCAATTGGAATTTGAAGAGTATGATATTTAGCAGTACTGATCGGCGTTGATACTAAGCCAAGCTCTAAAAGGCCTTGCTCAAGATGCGCTTTGACATCCTCACCATCGGCATCGTAAAAATAGTAATGAACATGCGGATATTGTTTATGAAAGTCAACGAGTTGTGGGATTAGGATTTTGGTTACTTCTGATTCACACAACCGATTCAAATTATTCCAGTCAAATCATCATTATTAATTGTGGCAACCAATTGGTTTGCTTGCTCGAGCTCACTTAAGATATGGCGAACTTTTGCTTCATATGCACTTTCTGCTTTAGTAAGGTACATCCGACGTCGTTCCCTAATATCATTCAACATTAAAAATATTTTTGCTGCTTCTAATGCTATCCGTTTGTTGCCATCTGCAATAATGAGCTGCTTTTAGCTAAATGGATACGCTTCATGACCAAAAAATATCTGAAAAATAAGTGACAATGAAAAAACAGCTAATCAAAAATTGATTAACTGTCTAATTGAATTAACTGAAATGATTGACTTAAACACACAAAAAAATCACGTTAAAACGTTGATATACCAGTCCATACGGCCTCTTGAATTTTCTCTCAAACACACAGAACACAATTTTTAATTCTGTGTGTTTATTTGTGTGTTTGAAACAGTAATTCAGAACATTTCAGAACCATTCACTTTACACTTCTTAAGCGCACAAAAAAGCCTACAGATTAAGCTTTTGCGGCTTTTTCTGTAGGCTTCCGAATTCTATCTAGTGCTGACTAGAGGATTCGAACCTCCGACCTCATCATTACTAATGACGTGCTCTGCCAACTGAGCTAAGTCAGCATCAAGCGTGGCAACGTCCTATCCTCGCAGGGAGCGATCCCCCAACTACTTTTGGCGTGTTGAAGCTTAACTTCTGTGTTCGGCATGGGAACAGGTGTATCCTTCAAGCCATCATCACCACACTTACCCTTTTGGGCAAGAGCTTGCGCTCTCAAAACTAAACAATATCATTTTCTACCAAACCGAACTCCCGCTTAACTTGGTTAAGTCCTCGACCGATTAGTAATGGTCCGCTCCATGCCTCACGGCACTTCCACTTCCATCCTATCTACCACATCATCTTTGTGGGGTCTTACTTCCCGAAGGAATGGGAAATCTCATCTCGAGGCGAGTTTCACACTTAGATGCTTTCAGCGTTTATCTCGTCCATACATAGCTACCCAGCGGTGCTCCTGGCGGAACAACTGGTACACCAGCGGTATGTCCATCCCGGTCCTCTCGTACTAAGGACAGGTCCTCTCAAATTTCCTACGCCCGCGACGGATAGGGACCGAACTGTCTCACGACGTTCTGAACCCAGCTCGCGTACCGCTTTAATGGGCGAACAGCCCAACCCTTGGGACCGACTACAGCCCCAGGATGCGATGAGCCGACATCGAGGTGCCAAACCTCCCCGTCGATGTGGACTCTTGGGGGAGATAAGCCTGTTATCCCCAGGGTAGCTTTTATCCGTTGAGCGATGGCCCTTCCATACGGAACCACCGGATCACTAAGCCCGACTTTCGTCCCTGCTCGACCTGTCTGTCTCGCAGTCAAGCTCGCTTGTGCCTTTACACTCTGCGAATGATTTCCAACCATTCTGAGCGAACCTTTGGGCGCCTCCGTTACCTTTTAGGAGGCGACCGCCCCAGTCAAACTGCCCACCTGACACTGTCTCCCAGCACGTTTAGTGCTGCGGGTTAGAGTGGTCATAATGCAAGGGTAGTATCCCACCAACGCCTCCGTCGAAACTAGCGTTCCGACTTCTATGGCTCCTACCTATCCTGTACAAGCAGTACAAACACTCAATATCAAGCTACAGTAAAGCTCCATGGGGTCTTTCCGTCCTGTCGCGGGTACCCTGCATCTTCACAGGGATTTCAATTTCACCGAGTCTCTCGTTGAGACAGTGCCCAGATCGTTACGCCTTTCGTGCGGGTCGGAACTTACCCGACAAGGAATTTCGCTACCTTAGGACCGTTATAGTTACGGCCGCCGTTTACTGGGGCTTCAATTCAGAGCTTCGCCGAAGCTAACCCTTCCTTTTAACCTTCCAGCACCGGGCAGGCGTCAGCCCCTATACTTCATCTTACGATTTTGCAGAAACCTGTGTTTTTGATAAACAGTCGCCTGGGCCTATTCACTGCGGCTGGTCTTGCGACCAGCACCCCTTCTCCCGAAGTTACGGGGTCATTTTGCCGAGTTCCTTAACGAGAGTTCACTCGCTCACCTTAGGATTCTCTCCTCGACTACCTGTGTCGGTTTGCGGTACGGGCAGTTAACTTGCTCCTTAGAAGCTTTTCTCGGCAGTGTGACATCGGCAACTTCGCTACTATAATTTCGCTCCCCATCACAGCTTGTCAACCCGAATGTAAGCATTTAACTCACATCCTGACTTACTGCTTGGCCCCACTCTTCCAATCGTGAGGTTTGCTTAGCCTCCTGCGTCCCTCCATCGTCAAACGCAGTTAACTGGTACAGGAATCTCAACCTGTTATCCATCGCCTACGCCTCTCGGCCTCGGCTTAGGTCCCGACTTACCCTGGGAGGACGAGCCTTCCCCAGGAAACCTTAGTCATTCGGTGAACAGGATTCTCACCTGTCTTTCGCTACTCATACCGGCATTCTCACTTCTAAGCGCTCCACCAGTCCTCACGGTCTAGCTTCACCGCCCTTAGAACGCTCTCCTATCACGTGCACGTAGTGCACATCCACAGTTTCGGTAATATGCTTAGCCCCGGTACATTTTCGGCGCAGAATCACTCGACTAGTGAGCTATTACGCACTCTTTAAATGGTGGCTGCTTCTGAGCCAACATCCTAGTTGTCTATGCAACTCCACATCCTTTTCCACTTAGCATATATTTAGGGACCTTAACTGGTGATCTGGGCTGTTCCCCTTTACACGGTGGATCTTATCACTCATCGTGTGACTCCTGGGCATAAATCGATGGCATTCGGAGTTTATCTGAAGTTGGTAACCCATGACGGGCCCCTTGTCCAAACAGTAGCTCTACCTCCACGATTCTTTATCCCAAGGCTCCCCCTAAAGAGATTTCGGAGAGAACCAGCTATCTCCAAGTTCGTTTGGAATTTCACCGCTACCCACACCTCATCCCAGCCATTTTCAACTGACACGGGTTCGGTCCTCCAGTGCGCTTTACCGCACCTTCAACCTGGACATGGGTAGGTCACCTGGTTTCGGGTCTACAACTACATACTTCATACGCCCATTTCAGACTCGCTTTCGCTGCGGCTCCAGTTTTTCCACCTTAACCTTGCATGCAATCGTAACTCGCCGGTTCATTCTGCAAGAGGCACGCCGTCACCCATTAATGGGCTCCGACAGCTTGTAGGCACATGGTTTCAGGAACTATTTCACTCCCCTTCCGGGGTGCTTTTCACCTTTCCCTCACGGTACTGGTTCACTATCGGTCACTAGGGAGTATTTAGCCTTGCGAGATGGTCCTCGCAGCTTCCGACGGGGTTTCACGTGTCCCGCCGTACTCAGGATCCTGAACTGAGGGAGTGACGTTTCGTCTACTGGGCTCTCACCATCTCTGGCACAGTTTCCCAACTGTTTCGACTACGTCGCTCTTTGGTAACTCAAATGTTCAGTCCTACAACCCCAACGAGCAAGCTCGTTGGTTTGGGCTCTTCCCCGTTCGCTCGCCGCTACTGAGGGAATCGAATTTTTCTTTCTCTTCCTGCAGCTACTGAGATGTTTCAGTTCACTGCGTCTACCGCTTGCTAGCTATAGATTCACTAGTCAAGCAACCAACGACTAAGTTGGTTGGGTTTCCCCATTCGGAAATCTCCGGATCAAAGCGTACTTACCGCTCCCCGAAGCATATCGGTGTTAGTCCCGTCCTTCATCGGCTCCTAGTACCAAGGCATTCACCATGCGCCCTTCATAACTTAACCTTGATAATCACTTTGTGATTATCGGATTAATTGAGTTAGCGATTATTTCTTAAAACTCAAAATAACGCGGTGTTCTCGGTTTGTTTTGTTAATTAATAAAGAAAATTGATATTATTTAGTTTTCAAAGTGCAAGCT
>NZ_JACIUZ010000003.1 GCF_014145505.1 Limosilactobacillus fastidiosus | reverse complement strand
TGCATGTATTAGGCACACCGCCGGCGTTCATCCTGAGCCAGGATCAAACTCTCATATAAAATACAAGAACTTGAATAGCTCTAATTCAAATTAATTAAGCGAATTGACTTCGCAAATGCTTTTGCTTCAAATCGTAATGATTGAAGACCCTACACATTTGATTCGTCGAAACTTTGTTCAGTTTTCAAAGGTCTACTTGCTTAGTCGAGTAACTAAGCAACATTAATTATTACATCACTTACTTATTTTGATGTCAATAATAAATTTTAATTAATTTCAAGTAATTAAAATTTATTATTCAAACAAGCAGCTTAAATAATATATCACGTATTCAATAGTTCGTCAATAGTTTTTTAAATTAAAAATAATATTAATTAACTATTCATTTTGTGACAACGGTAATTACTATACAAGCTATTCATCAATAAGTCAACATCTTTTTTATTTTTTCTAAATTTTAAATAAAAAAACATCCATCAACATAAAAGTCCTAACGCCCGCTTCATTTTGAATGTCAAATTCTCATCACAGCTATATAATTAATGTAATTTCTCCTTAAACACCTTTTCATTATTTTGATTGCCGTTCAGGCCAAATTAATACTAACAACACACGTCTTTATGCTGTAAATATTATTTGCTTCCTTACCTGTAGCATCTGAGTTACCCGATATTATGATTATCCCAGTTATGCTAGCAGCCCCAAAATGGAAGATACATTCGTGTAAGTTAAAGTAATAACCATATTAATTGTATCTTTAATAATTATCATCACCAATAACCGTAAAACAAGATAAGCCCCATCTCTCTTACAGTGAGATAGGGCTTATCTTGTTTTATGTTAGTTTACTTCTTCTTGTTCTTTTTCTTCGAACCGTCTTGCTTTTCCTTTTCTGGACGCATTGTTGGAAAGAGGATAACATCACGAATTGACTTTGCATCAGTTAAGAGCATTACTAATCGATCAATCCCAATTCCAAGACCACCTGTAGGAGGCATCCCGTATTCAAGAGCTTCAACATAGTCCAAGTCTACTGGTTCAGCTTCATCGTTACCATTTGCTTTTTCCTTGGCCTGCATTTCAAATCGTTCCTTTTGGTCGATTGGGTCGTTTAATTCACTAAAGGCGTTCGCCAATTCACTACCATCAACGTACAATTCGAACCGGTCAGTCATTTCTGGCTTTTCCTTGTTTCGCTTTGCTAGTGGGGAAACTTCGACTGGATATTCATAAACAAACGTTGGTTGAATTAACGTGTCTTCAACGAACTCTTCAAAGAAAGCGTTTAAAATGTGACCCTTTGTCCAGTAAGTTTTATATTCAACCTTGTGTTCGTCAGCTAGCTTCTTTGCGTCATCATCAGTCATTGATTGATCGCTGAAGTCAATCCCCGTCTTTTCCTTCACAGCATCTACCATAGTGATTCGCTTAAATTCTCCACCAAGATCAATCTCATGTCCCTGGTAGTTAACCTTACCATCATCAGAAACAACCTTTGCTGCTGCCTTAACAATTCCTTCGGTTTCATCCATAACATCATGAAAATCAAAGTAAGCAGCATAGGTTTCCATCGTCGTAAATTCAGGGTTGTGATGTGGATCCATCCCCTCGTTCCGGAAAATTCGACCAAGTTCATATACTCGTTCAAAACCGCCAACGATTAACCGTTTAAGGTACAATTCAGTTGCGATTCGCAAATACATATCAATATCCAAGGCATTGTGGTGGGTAATGAATGGCCGTGCATTAGCTCCACCAGCTTGGGTATTCAAGATTGGCGTTTCAACTTCAGTAAAACCGTGTTCATCCATGTAGTGACGAACTGCTTTGATAATTGCTGTCCGTTGGTGGAAACGTTTGAAGCTTTCTGGATTGGAAATCAAGTCAAGGTAACGCTGACGATAAATCGTCTCTGGATCAGTAACCCCTTCCCACTTGTTTGGTAATGGGCGAAGTGCCTTTGACAGGAAGGTAATCTTATGTGCGCGAACGGTCAATTCACCAGTATCAGTCTTAATAACATCCCCTTCAATCCCAAGGAAGTCACCAATATCAGCACGCTTAAAGACGTGGTATGGTTCGTCTCCAACCATATCTTTTCGAGCATACACTTGGATCTTACCGGTACGGTCAACAAAATCCGCAAAGCCAGCTTTACCACTGCTTCGCTTACGAGTCATCCGACCAGCGATAATCACCTTCTCGCCCTTTTCGTTTAATTCTTCCTTGCTGTATTGGTCATACTTATCATGTAGATCTTGTGCAAGGTGATCACGTTTGAAGCGGCGACCAAATGGTTCAATTCCGGCTTCTTTAAGTTCATTCATCTTTTCGCGACGAACGCGCATTTGATCTAATTCTTGTGACACTTACTTTTTCCTCCTCGTATTAAGCGTGCTGTTTTTGCGCCTTTTTTAATTCACGCTCAGCTGTTTGTTCAGCAAACTGATCAAAAATATCATTCATTTCTTGGCGAGTTTCTGCCTCTACCAAGGCAGCCTTAGTTCGTGCGGAACGTGGAATTCCTTTCAAGTAGTATGTAGAAAGCCCCCGAAATTCGCGAACACCAACATATTCCCCTTTCAAATCAATTAATTGGTTAAGGTGTTCTTTAGCCATCCTAATCTTTTGTTCAGGTGTTGCTTCTGGAAGCAATTCTCCAGTTGCAAGGTAGTGTTCGGTCCGCTTGAGCATCCATGGGTTTCCAAGAGCTGCTCGACCGATCATGGCAGCAGTTGCTCCAGTTTCCTCGATGATCCGTTTAGCATCTTCTGGAGTCCGCACATCACCATTAGCCATAAATGGAATCGATAGATGATCTGCCACTTCTTTTAGTATATTCCAATCAGCGTGTCCCGTATACATCTGTTTTCGAGTTCGTCCGTGCATTGCAATTGCAGCTGCCCCAGCTCGTTCAGCAGCCATGGCATTTTCTACCGCATAAATGTGCTTGTCGTCCCAACCAGTCCGCATTTTAACCGTTACTGGTTTTTTCACCGCATCGGTAACATAGGAAACCATTTCGTAAACTTTATTAGGATCAAGGAGCCAACGTGCACCAGCATCCGTCTTAACGACCTTATTTACCGGGCATCCCATATTAATGTCAATCACATCAGCTGCCGTATGCTCATCAACGTATTTTGCAGCTTGAACTAATGTTTCCTTAGTTCCACCAAAAATTTGGATTCCCATTGGGTGTTCACTTGGGTCAACGTCCATCATATTTAATGTCTTCTTGTTGCGGTACATAATTCCTCGATCAGAGATCATTTCACAAACAACATACCCTGCACCAAATTCCTTACTAATTACCCGGAAAGCAGAGTTGGTAACTCCAGCCATTGGTGCAACAACTACTTGGTTGGCAATTTCGACATCTCCAATATGCCACTTCATTCTTTCACCTCATTATTAAAATTAATGTGAACTGCACTGGCTAAATTCTTCGTTCAATAACCAAATCATGATAGCACATCATCGATTTTTAACCAAATCAATCATCTTTTTTAGTATCGTTTGAATTCATCTTGGTATAAATATCTTTCAATTCCTGTTCATTAAATTCATACTTCTTACCACAAAATTGGCAAACCGCTTCGGCATGATGATCTTCATTAATTATTTTTTCGAGATCCTTTTTAGCAATACTTGCCAAAGCGTTGGCAAACCGTTCTTTACTACAGTCACAACGATATGCAACTGGCATCCGGTCCAGAATCTTTAATTGATCACCAAAAATTCGTTTCAAAATATCTTCAGGTGTATCACCATCACGAAGCATTTCGGAAACTAGTGGTAAATTCTTTAATGTCTTTTCTAGTTTACTAATTTCTTCATCACTTGCGCCAGGAAGAACCTGAATCATAAAACCACCAGCAACCTCAATTGATTCATCAGGATTTACGAATACGGAAAGTCCCATAGCTGATGGGATTTGTTCCGACTGGGCAAGGTAGTAAGTAAAATCTTCACCTAATTCGCCAGAAACCAGGTTAACCTGCCCAGTATATGGTGTTTTGTCTCCCGGGGCCATCTTGGTAACAGAAAGAGTCCCGTGCTTCCCTACAGCCCCAGAAACATCAATTTTTCCCTTATCATTTGCAGGCAGACTAACATGGTTATTTCCCATGTATCCTTTAACCGTTCCTTGTGCTGTTCCGTCCGCAATAATAAAGCCAACTGGACCGTCACCTTGAATTTTCACGGTCATCCCCGCTTCACCTTGAAGACCCGCCGTGGCTAACAAGAGCGTTCCAATCAATGTTCTCCCAAGAGCCGCTGAAGAAGCACTCCAGGTATCATGAATTTCGTGAGCCTTTTCTACTAATTGAGTCGCGTTAACAGCATACGCCCGAAACTTACCATCTTTACTCATACTCTTTACAAGGTAATCTGTTGATTTCATTTTTGTCATCCTTTCATACTTATATGATACAAAAAACAGGTGGAATATGACCAACTTTTGGCTTATTCCCCCTGTTTTTCAATCTAATTATTTATCCTGTCTATCTGAATCATCGGAATGATCATGACTAGGATCGCTAGCCGATGTTGGAGTATCAGCAGCTGAGTCTTCATTTTCATCACTAGCAGAACTACTTGCCTTAAGTTGTTCATGCTTCTCGTCCTCTAACCGTTCCAAAGCACGCTTGGATTCTTCAAAGGTTTGCGCACGAGCTTCTTCATCAGCCGCAGCAATATCCTTATCAGGTAACTTTCCAGTCTTGTAAAGACTAAGAATCTGTTTCTCATCAAGCGTCTCATACTTCAGTAAGGCTTCAGCAATGATCTTATGTTGTTCACGATGAGTCTCAATAATGTGGAGAGCCCGTTCATGACCTTCACGAAGGATCCGCCGTACTTCTTCATCGACTAATGCTGCAGTCTTTTCAGAATAAGGTGATTGATCATAGCCTTGGCCAGTAAATACTTGACCTGAACTTTGCAGTTCAACAGGGCCAATCTTATCACTCATCCCGTACTGAGTAACCATCGCCCGCGCAATTTGGGTTGCTTGTTCAAAGTCATTTGAAGCACCTGAAGATTGAGACTTAAAGATTAACTCTTCGGCCGCACGACCACCCATTAATCCGGCAATCTGTTCTTCAGCATTCTTCTTGGACATCAGCATTTGATCTTCCCGTGGCAGCATAATTGCATAACCACCGGCACGACCACGAGGGACAATCGTAACCTTATGAACCACACGTGCATCATTCAAGACAAGACCAACTATTGTATGTCCAGCTTCGTGATATGCAACTGTTCGTCGTTCTTGCTTTGATTCAACTCGATCGTGCTTAGCTGGACCAGCGATTACCCGATCCTCAGCTTCATCAAGATCAGCCTCATCAATTTGTGTCTTGTTTCGCCGTGCTGCTAATAAGGCAGCTTCATTCAGTAAGTTTGCTAAGTCCGCCCCAACAAACCCTGGAGTTTGCTTAGCAATTTCCTTCAAGTCGACATTATCTGCCAATGGCTTATTCTTGGCGTGAACACGAAGAATGGCTTCACGACCCTTAACATCTGGGCGACCAACTAAAATTTTCCGGTCAAAGCGCCCTGGACGAAGCAATGCCGGATCCAGAACATCAGAACGGTTAGTAGCAGCCATAACAATGACCCCTTCATCGCCTTGGAACCCATCCATTTCAACCAGTAATTGGTTCAATGTCTGTTCACGTTCATCGTGGCCACCACCCATTCCGGCACCACGCCGACGACCAACGGCATCAATTTCATCGATGAAGATGATTGCTGGAGCGGCCTTCTTAGCCTGTTCGAACAAGTCACGAACACGACTAGCACCAACACCAACAAACATCTCAACGAAATCAGAACCAGAAATTGAGAAGAATGGGACTCCAGATTCACCGGCAACAGCCTTAGCAAGTAAGGTCTTCCCAGTGCCCGGAGGTCCCTCCAAAAGAACACCAGATGGGATCTTTGCACCAAGGCGGGTAAACTTCTTCGGATTCTTCAAGAATTCAACAACTTCAACCAGTTCTTGTTTTTCTTCCTCTTCACCAGCAACGTCAGAGAAACGAACTTTGTTTTTCTTGGCATCGGCAGGCTTTGCCTTTGTCTTTCCAAAACTCATTACTCCACGACCGCCACCACCTTGACCAGCTTGGCCCATCATCATGTAGAAGAAGAATATCATGATGACTAATGGTAAGACAGTCAACAGCAAGTTCATCCAAACACTATTAGATTCCTCTGCTCGTGTACTGATTTTAACGTTTTCCCGGTCAGCATATTTTTGTAATTGACTGACGGTTACATCGCTTTGCAATACAGAACTTTGGAAGTGGTTAACTTTACTGTTACGTTGCGTGGTAAGGCCGAAGTTATTAGCAGAGTTATTACCAGCAGATTGTGGCTTACGATAAGTACCTGTAATCTTGTAAACCCCACCATTTGGTTGTAGTTGGAAACTCTTAACCTTGTTACTCTTCAATTCAGAGATAAACTCTGTTTGTGAGACGTTCTTACTTTGTCCATTACTTTGACTTCCACCAAAGAAAAAGTAAGCAATCCCCATAATACATAAGAAAATCACTGCGTAGAAGAGAACGTTATGAGTAAAATTATTGTTTCTCCGATTGTTATTCATAACAACCTCCTATTCTACCAGCAACAATATTGTGGTTACAATTGTAGTGACTATCATAGCATAATTGACAAATATTGACCAGTCAATTAACACACTTAATAGACACCATCCAACAACGCCCAATTCTACATTTTTTAGGCTAATTTTTCCACTGATTTACCAACAATTCAAAAGGACGGAGTATAAGCTAAATATTTAAATCCATTCAAAAAGGCTTCAAAATCTGAAAATCCAAACTCTGAAGCCTTAAAAATAGCCCATTCTATTTAATTAGTCTTTTTCATAAACAGCTGGCTTTAAAATTCCAACATAAGGAAGGTTCCGATAATACCCCTTGTAATCTAGCCCATAACCAACTAAAAACTCATTTGGAACATTAAATCCGACATAATCAGCCTTTACTTCAACTTGACGCCCTTCAGGCTTATCTAATAAGGTGCAAACCTTAACGCTCTTTGCACCACGTTCTTTTAACAGTTCAATTAAGAACTTCAAAGTATGGCCAGTATCAACGATATCTTCCATAATCAGAATTGAACGTCCACGAATATCTGACTTCAAGTCTTGAACCAGTTTTACTTCACCAGTCGAAGAGGTCCCACCGTAGTAACTAGAAACATCGATAAAATCAAGTTTTGCCATAATGTCCATTCGCTTAATCATATCAACAGTAAATAAAACGGCTCCGGTCATTACAGAAATAATCAATGGTCGCTGTTCCCTATATTCAGCGGTTAACTGTTTTGCAAGTTCATCCATCCGACGGTTAATTTCTTCTTCACTGTATAATACTCGTTCAATATCGTTATTCATTCTTTTCTCCTCTTTAAATCACGTATACCAATAACTAGCCGTTGCCATTGGTCAAGGTAATCATCGGGCCGGGTAAACCATCCCCATTTCCGCCCAACGGCCCATACTATATTATTCTTAGCATCAGCAATCACCAACTGCTGATCACGCTCTGATAACGGTACTTTCTGATCAATTAGAACACGACTAATCTTTTGATGACCGCCATTTTTTAACGGTAACCGATCTTGAGACTGCCACCGGCGAATCCTTAATGGCAATTGCTCGGGAGCCAACCACATCTCCTGATAATCAACCGTTTTGCCAAAGAACTGCTTGGTTAGTGCTACTGCAATTTGATAATCGTTTCCAATTGGATACCAACGGCCCAATTTTACCACAGAATTTAGGGAAGTTTGAGCTTTTTGTGGTAATTGATTAACATTTTTCAAAAATAGTTCGGAATAGTTCTTAAATAAGATTAATTTAGGGGTGATTTGACGATTAAATTGGGGCAAATGACGATTATTAATATCTGCAAGCAGCTGTTCAATAAATCCCTGCTTCAAATTAGTCGCCCCAGACCACTCTAACCACTTCAACAGGATTAATCGTTCTTTCGCTAAAGAAAACTGTAATAACTGTTTTAAATTAACGTGTCCCTGTTTATCCTTTATTCTTTGCAATTGCTCTTTTGCAAACTGGTCTTCAAGTTCAACCGCTAATTCTAATTGCTCATGATAACTACTCAGTGAATCAAGAAGGTTAGGATTTTCTGCTTCCAATAGAGGAATGATTCGGTGACGAAAACGATTCCTACTAACAGTTAGTTCATAATTAGTTTCATCCTCATACCATTTTAAATGATTACTAATCGCATATTCACGTAATTGTTGTTTGGTAAAGTCAAGCAATGGCCGCACAAGCTTTCCGTCAACAAAATCCCGCTGTTCTTTCATTCCAATCAACTGGTGTAACTGACCGCCCCGCGTTAATTTCATCAACATTGTTTCAGCTAAATCATTTTTATGGTGAGCAGTGATTAAAACTGACGCTTGTTCTTGTTTCATTACCCGATTGAAAAAGTGATAACGTATTTTTCGAGCTGCTTCCTCAATTCCTGTCGTTGGATGTTCTGCTATTGCCCACTGGTAAACGACTAATCGAAGGTGATGTGTACTACAATAGTGCCGAATAAACTGTTCTTCTTCCTTACTTTGTTTTCTCAGTTGGTGATTTACGTGGGCAACAACTATTTGTGGCCGGACCGTTTCGGGAAGACGTTGTAATAAGGATAGCAACACCATTGAGTCAACTCCCGTTGAAACAGCTACAACCACTCTTTTACCTTTATCAAAAAAGCGACCCTGTTGTAGGTGTCGCTTGAATATATTGTTTAAATTCATCTTAACTCCGACGACCACCACGACCGCCACGCTTACCGTCCGTCTGACGTTTCAATGTTGAAAGCCGTGATTCACTTTCCTTTAAATAACCAGCTAACATCTCATCAAAGTTTTCATGACGCCGTGATTGGTGGTGGCCTGAATTGAATCCACCATGGTAACCATGTTGATTTTGTCGTTCAAAATTATTACTCCGCCGTTCATGACGAAAATTATTATGATGGCGTTCACCACGTCCTTCATCATGATGATGTTCTTCAGCATCTTTCATTGAAAGAGCAATCTTACCATCATCGCCGACCTTAGTAACCTTAACTGTTACCGTATCACCGACTGACAGTACATCATGAATGTCCTTTACATAGTTGTTTGAAATTTGACTAATATGTACTAAACCAGTTTGGTTATCATCCAAATCAACAAAGGCACCGAAATTAGTAATTCCTGAAACCTTACCCGAAACCTTTGCTCCAACTTCAACTGACATGAAATTAATTGATCCTCCTCAAGCCACAATGTTTGCGATAAATGTACGTTGAGTATACCATACTTCAAACCAGAAAAGGTGATAAAACATTAATATGTAAGAAAAAACAGGAACAAATTAATCATGACCCTGTTCCTGTTTTTTGTTACTAATTATCTAAATTATAAACCGTTTCGCCCTTCTTCGTATAATTATACTTTGAGCGGATTATTTGTTGCAGATAATCGGGATTATGTAGCTGCTTTTTCTCTTGTTTAAGATCTTTTCCAATTTCCTTTTGTCGGACTAATTGGGTCTTCGAAGTACGAATACTAGCATTAATCTTCGTCAAAGATCGCTTATTCTGAATAATTTGTAATCCAAGAATCAAGAAAACAATAGTAAAGAAGAGCAGAATCAGTTTACAACGCTTAATACGTGTTCGTCGTACCACCTGTTGATTAACAGTAATCTGTCTAGCATAAGGTGTGTTGATTTGTGAAACTTTGCCAGAACGACTCTTCATTTTTATTGCCTCCCTAATTTGACTTATCACGAGTTAAGTATAGCAGTCTTTGAGGGGAATTGTCTATAAACAATTGAAATTATTAAATATTTTATTAATAATTGTTCATTATTAGTATTAGCCCTAATCAAAATTTTCTGCATAGGTTTCATCAATAATTTTATACATACTTTCTGCTTCGCTCTTCTTGGTTGTTTCAACGATCTGATTAACCTTAACAGTTTCAGTTTTATTACCAAACTTAATCGTTAACGTATCCCCTGCAACAACCTGGCTTGAAGACTTAGCTGGCCGATCATTAATTAGGATTCTTCCTTGATCAGCAATCTCCTTTGCCACCGAACGCCGCTTAATAATTCTTGATACTTTGAGAAATTTATCTAATCGCATGTCATCCTCTTCTTTCTATTTTTTCTGTTCTTGCTTTAAATTACTTAATGCAGTAATGAACTTCAGAAGCTGGTGAAGCCAATCATCAACTGTCATCTTTGGTTGAATCACTAAGCGAACGCTTAGTTGATGATCTTCCTCACCGATCGTTGCCTTAAACTTTGTCTGTGCCAATTCCTTAATGATCTGCGGTGCTGTAATGTTCCGACTCCCTTTTTCAGTAAAGGTAATCATAATTTGGTCCCGTTGCCGCTTAATATTAGCAATCATTGCCAAGTCAGCATGGAGCTTCAATTGACTAATTAAGAGAAGGTTCCCAACTGCTTTCGGATAATCCCCAAACCGATCAATCAAGTCCCCCTGAATATCAAGAAGTTCATCATCATTGGCTGCTGTTCGAATCGTCTTATATAACTCGATCTTCTGTTGTTGATCATTAATATAATCATCAGGCAAGTAGGCTTCAACACCCAGTTCAACCTCAGCATCTGACTTAGCCACCTGCTTCTTCCCCTGCTTTTTGGCAACCGCATCACTCAACATTGAAGAATAGAGATCATACCCAACCGAATCAATAAAGCCGTGCTGTTGTTTTCCTAAAAGATTACCAGCGCCCCGAATAGATAGATCCCGCATCGCAATCTTAAAGCCAGATCCTAATTCAGTAAAATCACGAATTGCTGCTAGACGCTTTTCACCGAGTTCAGTTAGGACCTTATTAGGTTGGTACATAAAGTAAGCATAGGCAACCCGGTTACTCCGGCCGATCCGTCCCCGAATTTGATACAACTGAGCTAATCCCATCCGGTCAGCATTTTCAACAAATAAAGTATTTACGTTAGGAATATCAACCCCAGTTTCGATAATTGAGGTTGTTACCAAAACATCATAGCCGCCCTGAATAAATTCGTATAGAACCGATTCAAGTTCATTTTCACTCATTTGGCCATCTATATAGCCTATCCGTGCTTCAGGAACCAATTGTTGAAGACGGGCAACAGTCTCTTCAATATCCATTACCCGGTTATGAAGATAGTAGACTTGTCCACCACGTTGCATTTCCCTAAGGATCCCATCGCGGATTGCTCCTGCATTTTGTTCCATCACGTAGGTTTGAATTGGATAACGACCAGCAGGTGGTGTTTCGAGAACAGAAAGATCCCGAACCCCTAGCATTGACATATGGAGCGTTCGGGGAATTGGTGTAGCAGTCAAGGTCAACACATCGACATTATTCTTCATTTGTTTCAGTTTTTCCTTATGCTTAACTCCAAAGCGTTGTTCCTCATCAACAATTAACAAGCCGAGATCCTTGAAACGAACATCCTTTGAAAGGATCCGGTGAGTTCCAACAACAACATCTATTGAACCATCAGCTAATCCCTTTTCGGTCTCTTTAAGTTCCTTTCGCGTCTTGAACCGGGACATCAGGGCAATCTCAATTGGAAAGCCTTCAAAACGCTTCTTCATTGTGTCGTAATGTTGCTGAGCTAAAACAGTAGTCGGTACAAGAAAGGCCACTTGCTTACCACCAGTAACGGCCTTAAAGATTGCTCGCAAGGCTACTTCTGTTTTCCCGTAACCGACATCACCTACTAGTAGGCGATCCATTGGTTTAGGTTTCTCCATATCTTCCTTAATTTCAGTAATACTCCGGAGCTGATCCCGAGTTTCAGAATAAGGGAAGTTAGCATCAAACTGTTTTTGCAAATAGTCATCCTTAGGAAAGGCATAACCCTTTTCGGTCTCCCGCTTAGCATAAAGATCAACTAACTCATCAGCAATATCTTCAACCTTAGAGGCAACCCGACGCTTCGTTTTAGCCCATTCATTACCACCAAGTTTGTTAATATGTGGCGTCTTCGATTCAGCCGAAACGTACTTTTGAACCAAATTTAATTGGGTAACCGGAACAAAAATCTGCGCATTATTTCGGTAGTTAATCACCATGTAGTCTTGGTGCACGCCATCGACTTCCATCGTCCGAATACCGCTAAAGATCCCGATCCCGTGGTTAACATGGACAACATAATCTCCTGGCTTGAGGTCTAAGTAGTTCTTAATCCGCTCGGCATTAACTAACTTTTGCGGACTGATCCGTCGCTTCTTTACCTGCTTAAACATTTCCCCTTCAGTAATCACTACTAACCCCATCTGAGGAATTTCAAAGCCGTTTGCTAGGTTAGTGGGGACCAATTGAACAATATTTTGTTGAAGTTGGTTCAATTCGGTTGTGGTGACCTTAATGCCAAAATCATCCATTGTTCGTGCAATCTGGTCGCGACGCTCCTTACTGCTTGCCATTAAAATAACTGTTTGTCCTTGAGCAAGCCACCGTTGCATTTCTGTTTTTAGCAGGGGCATTTGGCCGAAGAACCGCTGCATTGTCCGACTTCCCAGGTCAGTCATTACCTTAAACCGTAATTGGCCCATTCCTTTACGGAAAAGCGCCCAGAAATCCTGAGCATGTTTATCCTGGCTCATGAGTTGACTAACATCATGACCAAGACTTGTCGCCTGGAGAAGTTGTTGGTGTTTAGCCTTATCCTCTAGCCATCCCAACTCCTCCTCACTAATCTCTTTGGCAGTCTGCTTAATTCGCGTCCAATCATCAAAATGAACCACACCGTCGGCAGAAAGGTAATCCAGCAAAGAATGCTTTTGTGGATAAATCAGATCAGTAAAGACCAGCAATTCGTTAGTCAATTGGTGTTGCTTTAAGGCTGTTAATAATGGTTCAAACCGGTTTGCAAGTTGCTCTTGTTCATCTTCACCATCTATCTGTTCTTTTAGTTGGTGATACTGCTTGGTTAATTCTTTTTCCACCCGTGAAAATTCAGTAACCGGAAGGATAAAGTCAGTTGCCGGAAGAATTTCGACTTCCTTCACGTTTTTGATACTTCGTTGCGTACTGGCATCAAAATATCTTAAAGAATCAATTTCAGTATCAAAAAGGTCAACCCGCACTGGCTCATCAGTGTTTAAGGCATAAATATCAATAATCGAGCCGCGGACGGCAAAGTCCCCTGGCCGGAGAACCATTTTTTGTCGCTGGTACCCCATTGAACTCAGTTGTTCCGCTGCTGTTTCAGGATCAATCTCCCCACCAACTTTGAGAGTTAACCGAGCTTGGTCAAATAACTCAGGAGAGACAATATTTCGTCGCAATCCAGCAGTTGAAGCAAGGATAATTGCTGGCTTTTTATTAATCAATGCGTCCAGTGCTTGGACCCGCTGCAAGCGATAATTTGGTGAACTTGTTGCTACTTCGGCAGCAAGGACTTCCTCTACCGGAAATTGGTAAACCTCTTCTTCAGGTAATAAATTTTCCAAATCAGCAGCCAATTCCTGCATATGGAAAAGACTATCGGTAATTACTAATTGTGGCTGGCCAAGTTTCCTTTTTAACGTTGCCAGTAATAAAGTTCGTGCTGAACCGGAAATCCCGGTAATTAGTTGACGGTGATGTTGTTCAATCGCTTTAGCAACTTGTTTGAATTCCTTTGTCCGTGTACAAAAGTCAGTTAATTCCAACTGGATTCCTCCTTTCTGCTTTTTTATGGTTGTATTCAATTACTATGTTCGACCAGCTGAATAGGCTTGCTTGGCTGCGATTTTCTCCATTTCTACCACAACATAGTCAAGAACTGCTCGCCCTAAGCTTCTTCAAGCTAACGACCCCACCTCCGACGACGAGTTCGGCGTTCAGTGGAGAAATCGTTAGTAATTCTAATGCGACATAGCTGAAACCTGCTCGCCCCGACCGCACGCTCGATCTACCACAACATAGTCAAAACGTGCTTCGCCCGAATTTCCTAGAGTTAGCGACCTCCTTCCTAGGCGCAAATCGCCTTCGTCAGGAGAAATCGCTAGCCTTTCGGAAATTCTCTGGTGCGAAAGCACTCTAGTTATATTCGTTCATCAAACTCGCAAAGTCTTTGCCTTTAACCCAGTCTTCAAGGGCGTGTTCAGCGGTGAGGACGGCTTGGTCAAAGTTTGGTCGTTCATCTTTAGTAAATTTGCCAAGAACATGGCTGACGACGGTTCCGTGTTGAGGATGATCAATTCCAACCTTAACCCGGTTAAACTTATTAGTGCCTAAAGCGTTGATAATACTCTTTAGTCCATTATGACCACCTGAAGCACCATGGGTTTTCAAGCGAACCTTACCAACTGGCATATCAAGGTCATCATTAACCACTACTAAATCATCAAGATCAATATCATAGTAGTCAACTAGTGGACCTACAGCTCTTCCTGAATCATTCATAAAGGTTGTGGGTTTAACTAGCATTACTTTTTCACCATCAATCATTCCAGTAACCGCCACTGCCTCTTGTTTAAGGTGAGTAAAGGCCCCTAAATGATAATCTCGTGCTAATTGATCAACTACCATAAAGCCAGTATTATGACGAGTTTCATCGTAGCGTGTTCCGATATTTCCTAAACCAACAATCATCTTCATTATTTATTCGTCCCCCTCTAAGTGAAATGCAAAAAGGCCGCCTTACTTGCAGCCCCGTGCTTATTTATTTCATCTAATTCTGATGTAAAATTATCTGCATGTTATTATACCGTAGCTATGACTAAAACTAAAACGATTCACGTTGATTATCATTCTCGATATTATTACATTAATTATTCTTGATTCTCTCATCTTGTTCTAATATAAGTAAAGATAATGTGTTATGATGTTTTATGCACTAAAACGTTTGTAGTAAAGGAAGAACATTATGATTTTCAGTTCGCTCATTAAAAAGAAAGAAGAACTTACAACACTCCCTGAAAATGCGACCTTACAGGAAGCATTAACAGTTCTTGAAAATACCGGTTACCGGTGTGTCCCTATTTTAGATAAATCAGGAAAAATTTTTCGGGGTAATATCTACAAGATGCATATTTACCGTCATAAGTCACGCAATGGTGATATGACTCTTCCCGTAACTTCGCTTCTTAAAAATTCCACTAAGTTTGTTTCAATTAACGCTGCTTTCTTCTCCGTATTCTTCGCAATTCGCGATTTGCCGTACATCGCTGTTTTAGACGAAAACAACCAATTTTATGGTATCCTCACTCATAATCGTTTACTCCGGATGCTCGCCGCGGGCTGGAATGTTAATAACGGAAGTTACGTCTTAACAGTTGTTGCCCATGACGAACGGGGGGCCTTAATGAATGCCGCTAAAGAAATTACGCGGTTCTGTCAAATTGTTAACGTCATCTCATTAGATCCTGACCATTCGTCAGTAAAACAGGTTCTTTTTACCTTACCAACCGATGTCGATCATGACCGGATGGAACGGATCGTTCGTCGATTAACAAAGAAAGGCTTTGAAGTAACTGAAATTGAAGACTTACATAAAGCATAAAAATACGCAGGAAATCAACCTTCAAAATGGCTAATTTCCTGCGTATTTTTTAATCTAGATTTACCCACGTTTCTGCTGGTTTAGTCTGAGCAAGAATTTTTCCGTGACGGACGTTAGCTAATACTTCAACATGCTTATTTAAGGCATTGTAGAAATCAGGAGCATTTAGCAAAATAAAGTTTGCTGGTTTGCCAACCTCAATTCCATATTTATCAGTAATATGAAGCGTTTTGGCTCCATTATAAGTAACAAACTTAAAGGCATCTTGAAGTTGATGGTAACCCATTAAATGCCCTGCATAAACACCCATCGTTACTGCATCAAGCATATTCCCATTACCAAGTGGGTTCCATGGATCTTGAACATCATCCTCACCAAAGGAAACATTCATCCCCGCCTCGTTTAATTCCTTTACCCGAGTTATTCCCCGCCGTTTTGGATAAGTATCAAATCGACCACCCAAATGGATGTTGACCAATGGATTAGCCACAAAGTTAATCTCACTCATCTTTAACAGACGGAATAACTTATAAGTATAAGCATCGTTGTACGAGCCCATCGCGGTAGTATGACTAGCAGTCACCCGATCCTTCATTCCTCGTTCATAGGCTTCAGTAGCCAAAACTTCAAGGTTACGTGAAGCCGGGTCATCGATTTCATCACAGTGAACATCAACCAGGCGGTCGTAGTGATCAGCCAGCTTCATCAGGAAGTGGACTGATTGCCAACCATACTCGGTGGTAAATTCAAAATGAGGAATCCCACCAACAACGTCGAGTCCTTCCTTAACTGCTTGCTCCATTAATTCACGACCATGAGGGAAGCTAAGAATTCCTTCTTGAGGAAAGGCAACTAATTGCAAATCAATTTGATCTTTTAATTCTTCTCGTAATTCGAGCAATGCCTGAGCAGCAATCAAATGGGGATCAGTTACGTCAACATGGCTCCGAATGTGCTGAATACCATGACCAACCATGTTTTTAATGGTTGCCTTTGCCCGTTTTTTAACATCCTCAATCGAGAGATCCTGCTTTCGTTCACTCCAAATACGGATTCCATCAAATAGTGTCCCCGTTTCGTTCCATTCGGGTTCACCGGCAGTCAAGGTCGCGTCAAGGTGAACGTGGGAATCAACAAATGGTGGTAACATTAATGCTTCATTACCTTCAATTACTTGTTCACCTTCACGTGGCATAATTTCTGTTGCAATTTCAGTAAACCGACCATCAGTAACCCGAACATCTTTTAGTCCTTCTTCGTTATCAACATGAACATCTTTAATTAGCATGACGTGCTCCTTTCCGGTCGTAAATGGCCATCAAAATGTAGTAAAGTAATCCGCTTAAAACCATATCAACAAAAGTTGCGCCGACTGTGTTCACAAAAATTGGCATCTGGTGAACTGCAATAAAGAATGCAACCCCTAAGGCAAAGACGAGGTATGCAATCCAATTAATTCCGTGGTGGTACCAGTACTTACCATTAATTAACCCGAGCTGCTTAACATCATAGTGACGGTGCGCGCGAATGTAGAAGTCAGTGCAAATAATGGCAATTGTTGGTCCCAGAACCATTCCAACGTAATCAAGGAAGGATTCAAAAGTATCCAAGAAACTACCAATAAACATTGGGATGAAAGTTACCACCGTTGCTAGGAGAACCACAATCCATAATGAATACTTCAAACGAAGGCGGATAAAAATATTGGATAAAGCTGAACCAGCAGCAAGGAGGTTAACCGCATTAGCAGTCATTGAAGTCAAGATAATTACCAAGAAGGCAACTACACCAAGACCAAGTTTGCTTGCAATCGTTGATGGATCTGAATTATTTGCATTGTAGACGCCACTTGAGATTGCAATACTAATCGTAGAAATCAAACCAATGAAGGCAAACCATACGACTCCAATCAAGGCTCCCCAAAATGGTGTATGAATTGCATTATTTTTAATTGAAGTAAACCGGGTAAAGTCGGCCCCAGCAGTCACCCAGGCTAAGTTAAAAGCAGCAACATAATCAATCGCTGCCCCTGTAGCCATTCTTGCATTAGCAGGAACGTGCCAATCAATAATTTGGTTCATCGAAACAGTCTTAAAAACAGCAACAGATTCCCAAATCACAAAGATAAAGACAAGGATAATCCCAATTCGTTCAATCAATTGAACTGAACGGGAACCACTTGAAACACTGAGAATGTGAAGGACGCTCATAATTAAGATCCCCACAACCAAGCCCTTATCACCACCGGGCTGTCCCCAAAGTGGCCAATGAAGTAGTTGGTGAAAAAGAAGGCTAACCGATTGAGCAGCAATAAAAGTATTAACTGCCGTCCAACCGATAAACTGGGTAATGTTAACTAATGAGGGCAGATAACTACCACGTTCCCCGAATGATGCTCGGCTAACTGCCATCGTTGAAACACCGGTTTTATAACCGATGTACCCAATCAAACTTAAGAAAACATACGATAAGGCTGATGAAAGAACTAGGACTTTCATCGCTACGACAAATCCACAGGCTGCCAGAACACCCCCAACAAACCACGTTCCGTTATTTGCGTTTGCTCCAACCCAGGTTGCAAACATATCCCACCGGGTTGTTCGCCGACTTTTCATCGGGATGCTTAAGATTGGCGTGTGTTGTTTATCTTCCACAATCGTTCCTCCTAATAAAAAATAGCCTTAAGTCCCGTAAAGAACTCAAGGCTAGCCAATTCGTGTGATCGACTATGGATCACTACTTACTTATTCGGTAGTCTTTCGTAGTCTCACGGGGCTACATTAAAGGACCTCTAGATTACATGAAATTATAGCAGATGGATTATTAATGTCAAGGGATTAATCAATATAAATCCGGTGAACCCGGTTACTAATGTTCGTCATGATTTCGTAATTAATTGTTCCTGCCTGGTCAGCCAGATCGTTGGCAGTAATTTCATTATTTCCCGAACGCCCTAGCAAAACTACCTTTGTGCCTACAGGGTAATGCTTAGGCAGCCGAACCATCATCTGATCCATGCAGACCCGACCAGCAATATCACAAAATTCACCGTCAATTAAGACCTTGTATCCCGTCATGCACCGTGGATAACCATCAGCATAACCAATTGGCAAGGTCGCTAACCACTCATCTTCTTTTGCAGTGTAGGTTGCACCATAACTCACTGATTCACCTGCACGAAGTTTTTTTACAAAACTAATACTAGTAACTAATTGTTCAACCGGTTTCAAATCTAATGTTGGAGTTAATTCTCGACCGGATGGATTTTGCCCATACATAGAAATGCCCATTCTTACGGTATTTGCCGTAATCTTATCGCGGTGCCACATCCCGGTTGCAGAGTTAGCCATGTGAACAAATGGTGGTAATACACCTAAACTATTTACAAACTGTTCCCACTTATTAACCTGCTTATTAAAATAACCATCATCAGCGCTATCCGCCGTTGCAAAGTGAGTGAACATCCCTTCAAATTCGAATTCAGGATACTTACGAAGAAAAGCAACCGCCTCATTAAAGTCATCGACAGTCGTAAAACCAATTCGGCCCATTCCAGAATCGATTCCTAAGTGAACCTTCAATGGTTTTGTCCAATGCTGGATCTGCGCCATTTGGTGGTATGCTTTTAGCCAATCTAAAGAACCAACCGTTAACGACACACCAGCTTCTGCAGCAATATGGGCATTTTTAATTGGCGTTATCCCAAGAACTAAAATCATTGCCGTAATTCCATTATCTCGTAGTTCAAGCGCTTCATCAAGAATCGCAACACAAGCACCAGTTACACCAGCAGCAATTGCTGTTTTTGCTACCGGAACAAGACCATTACCATAAGCATTTGCTTTTACAACCGCTAAAATCCTACTATCTGGGGCTAACCACTTTTTCTGTTCATTAATATTATGTTTAATTGCTCCTAAATCAACGATTAAGTTTGTATCACGTAAACGTCCACTAATCATCTTTTTCCTCCAAAATAATCTCTGTCATGACATTTACCGCAGTATGACTAACCGAAGCATGCACCCTCCCATTAAACGGGGCATGCGTAACAATCGGGGCACCCAGCTGATTATCTACTATTTCAATATCTTGAAAGCCGACTGCGCTACCAATTCCGGTCCCATATGCCTTAGAAAAAGACTCTTTTAATGACCACCGACCGGCTAAATATTCAACAGCTCGTTGACCTCCCATTTTTCCATACTGAGCTCTTTCCGCTGGCGTCAGTATTTTAATAACAAATTGGGGGTGTTTTTGAATCATCTCTTGAATTCGCTCGATCTCAGTAATATCGATCCCAATCCCTTTAATCACTGTCATGACCCCTTATAACTTAAAATTTTGTTTCTTATATTATATTGAATTACCATTTTCGCACAAACAAATAATAATTCGCAAGATTACATTATTTTACTTTGAACCTTAACGCAAATTATCTATAATAAGTAGGTGTGAAAATTTAATTATAAATATCTTAAATTTTTGCGTTAATAATTAACTAATCTACCATAGCGAGCTAAAATCACTATGTTACAATTGCTTTTTATAAGCGAAAGGAGCGATTCGTAATCTTTAGTAAAAGTATTAAGAATCATCCCGCACTAACATTCATCTTAAAAACGGTATTCTACTTTATCGTTATTCTCCTGTTAATCTATTTATATGGTTATTATGGAGCAGGTCAAGAACCGTTCATTTACAATGAATTCTAATGTGGAGGAAATAGAATTGAATACAAATATCGTTACTGTCTTTGACCAAGTCGCCAAGGATAATTCAACGCGGGTTGCTTATGATGAAATGGGGAAACAAACAAGCTACGGTGAGTTAAAAGTTAATACCGATAGTTTGGCTGCTTGGCTTACTAACCAAGGCCTAACCCCAAAGAGTCCAGTTCTTGTTTTTGGTGACCACCAAGTTGAAATGGTCACCAGTTTCTTAGCTGCACTGAAGATGGGACACCCTTACATTCCAGTTTCAGCTGATTCCGCTATTCCGCGGATCCAATCGATTTTAGATACAGCTAAGCCAGAATTAATTATCGCTGTTGATGATTTTCCAAGTGATAAACTTAACTTCGATGCTCAAGTAGTTTCTAAAGAACAACTCGCCAGCATATTGGCAGAAAAACAAGAATTTAGCCTAAAGAATCCAGTTTCCGAAAATGAATTGGCTTACGTCCTCTTCACGTCGGGGACAACTGGCTCTCCTAAAGGAGTGGAAGTTAGCCATGATAATTTCAAGACCTTTGTTGACTGGGTTCTTGATACGGACTTTGATATTCCAGAACATGCCAACTTCCTTGGCCAACCACCGTACTCATTTGACTTATCTAATATGTACTGGTTGCCGGCCCTATTGAATGGCGGAACCATCAAAGCGCTTCCCCACTCAGTAGTCGAAAACTTTGGGCAGATGTTTACTGCACTACCAGCTTTAGATTTAAATGTTTTCGTTGGGACACCTTCATTTGCGGATATGTTAATGTTAAGTCCTGCATTTAATGAAGATAAAATGCCAAACTTGAGTATTTTTATGTTTTGTGGTGAGGAGCTAACTGTTAAAACTGCTAAGGCACTTCAACAACGATTCCCTCACGCACGGATTTTCAACACTTATGGTCCGACTGAAACAACAGTGGCAATTTCTGGAATTGAAATTACACCAGAAATCATTGCTAATAACGATCGACTTCCGGTTGGTTACGCTAAACCAGGAGTAGAACTTTCTATCTGGAATGGTGATAAGCAATTAACTGAACCAGGTCAAGAAGGTGAAATCATTATTAGTGGAAATAGTGTAGCTCGTGGTTACATGAACAATCCCGAAAAAACTGCTAAATCCTTCTTTAAGCTTGATGGCGTTCCTGCTTACCGAACTGGGGATGCCGGAACACTTGATGCAGATGGTCTTCTTCACCATAAGGGGCGGATGGATTTTCAAATTAAACTACACGGATTTCGGGTTGAACTTGATGAAGTCCGGGCAAGTCTTGAGAAGAGCCCACTAATCAAACAAGCGGTTGCTGCACCAAAATACAATAAGAATGGTCAAGTTGCTCACCTGATTGCTTACGTAATCCCTAAAGAAGAAGTTAAAGATCAGGAACAACTAACCAAAGAAATTCGGGCAAGTCTTAAGGGATTGATCATGCCTTACATGATGCCCACCCAGTTTATTTACCGGGATTCATTCCCTATGTCTGCAAATGGCAAGATTGCAGTTAAACAATTAATCAAAGAGGCTAACCAATGATTAATTGGCTTTCAAGTTTACCTAATTTCACTGCTTACGGGACACCTAATTACTTTATTTACTTATTGCTTGCCTTACTCCCGTTAGGCATTGGTCTTTATTTTGGCAAACGATTCCAGTGGTACGAAGCACTAATTAGTTTTATCTTTATCTTTCTAATGTTTGATGGGGCCAGTTGGCAACAGTTATTCTCACTAATTGCGTATGTAATATATCAAACGTGTTTAGTGATGTACTACCACCATTACAGAAAGACAAAGAATTCAGCAGGTATCTTTTACCTGTTCTCATTTCTTTCTCTGATTCCAATTATTGTTGTTAAATTATCTCCAGCAATGGTTGGTCATAACTCACTTCTGGGTTTTCTTGGGATCAGTTATCTTACATTCAGGGCTGTCGGAACAATTATCGAAACCCGGGATGGGATGGTAAAGGAGATTACTCCTTGGCACTTTATCCGCTTTATGCTTTTCATGCCAACAATTACTTCTGGGCCAATTGATCGTTACCGGCGTTTTTCTAAGGATTATCAAGAAGTACCTGAACGATCTGATTACCTAAAACTAGTTGAAAAAGGTGTCTTTTACCTATTTCTCGGTTTTCTTTATAAATTTGTAATTGCCTACTTCTTCGGTCAACGATTCTACCCACACTTTGAACAAGCAGCAATGGGCGATGGTTTTCTTTCCTGGAATATGCTTGGTGTGATGTACACTTATGGTTTTTACCTCTTCTTTGACTTTGCGGGATACTCCCTCTTTGCGGTTGCCATCAGTTACTTTATGGGTGTTAAGACGCCAATGAACTTTAAGCAACCATTTAAGTCGAAGAACATCAAGGAATTTTGGAATCGGTGGCACATTAGTTTATCGTTTTGGTTTCGTGATTACATCTTTATGCGGTTTGTCTTTATGGCAACAAAAAAGCGATGGTTCAAGAACCGGAATACGTTGTCAGCTACCGCCTACATGCTTAATATGTTAACAATGGGGTTCTGGCACGGAATTACATGGTATTATATTCTATATGGTTTCCTTCATGGACTTGCGCTTGTCATTAATGACTGGTGGTTACGCTATAAACGAAAACACCTTAAAAAGATGCCGCATAACAAGTTCACAGAATGCGTTGCCATTTTCGTAACATTTAACTTTGTAATGTTTACGTTCTTACTTTTTAGTGGTTACCTTAATACTTACTTCTTTGGGTAACCCTCATTTATTTAGGAGGATTTTAACAATGAAAGACGATATTATTAACATTTTAGCTGACGCAACTGGTCGAGACACAAGTGACTTTAGCGACACTAGCGAAGATCTTTTTGCTGATGGTTTATTAGACTCAATGGCTACAGTTAGCGTTCTTTTGGCACTTCAAGATCAATTTAATATCCAAGTACCAGTTTCTGAATTTGACCGGGGCCAGTGGAGCTCTGTTGATAAGATGGCTGATCGTGTAAAGGAGCTACAAAATGACTAATCGCAAGCGGCTGTGGTATATCTTTGGCCCAGTTATTCTTGCCTTTGTTCTGATTTTAATTCTTTTTACAATGCCGCTTGGTAGTCACTATTCAGCTAAAACTGAACAACGAGCTGCCGCATCACTTAGTCCCGTAATTTTTAAAAACCAGAAAATTAAGCAACAAGCACTTTCCAATAAAAATACTCGTTACGTTCCCTTCTTTGGTTCAAGTGAATTACGACGTTTTGATAATTTTCATCCGTCAATTATGGCGGCCCGTTATCATAATTACACCCCTTTCCTTCTAGGGCAACGTGGGGCACAATCACTCCCGCAATTTTTTAACATCACCACTATGGAGGACCAATTAAGAGACAAAAAAGCTGTCTATATTATTTCGCCTCAATGGTTTGTTAAGAGTGGGATTTTACCTCCCGCATTTAAATACTATAATGGTGAATTAGCTGATCTTACTTGGTTAAAAAAGGCTAATCCAAAATCACCTTACGATCGCTATGTTGCAAAGCGATTACTCCAAATGATTGGGAATAATGGTACGGTGGCTGATAATGCTGCTAAAATTGCTCAAGGAAAGCCATTAAGTGGTTGGGATAGAACAGTTCTTAACTTTCGTTTAACCTTACTTCAACATCAGGATGTACTCTTCTCTGGTTTACAGTTGGATAATAACTATGACCGTTTTATTAAGCCAAAAGTAAATAAACTTCCGGCAAAATACAATGAAGGTCAGCTTCACAAGATGGCGATTGATCAGGCTGCTAAGGATACTGATAATAACAGGTTCCACGTTAAGAATTCTTTCTATACAAAAAACGTTAAACCTCACTTAAAGAAATTAGAGAACTCTCAGCGTCACTTTAACTACAACCAATCACCGGAATATGGTGATTTACAAGTTGTGTTAAACCAATTCAAGAATAACAATACAAGCGTAATGTTTGTTATTCCACCCGTTAACGGTCGTTGGGAAGCATATACCGGCATGGACATGCAGATGTATTACCGTACTGTTAATAAAATTAAGTTCCAACTTCAACAACAAGGTTTTAATAACATCCTTGATCTTTCCCATGATGGGAATAACCCATATTTCATGGAAGATACTATCCACATTGGTTATGCTGGTTGGGTTAAATTCGATAGTGCAACAAGTAAGTTTATTGAACATCAGCAACCACAACCACGCTACCGGTTGAGTAACAAATTCTTAACCCAAAAATGGGCTAACTTAATTCCAACTCAACAAAATCTTAACCAATTTAAGGTTCAAGAATTAGGTAAATAAGGTATAAATAAAAAGACGTTAACGTCCAATTTCTGGACGTTAACGTCTTTTTATTATGCCCCCTATTCTTCCTTCCGATGACGAATATTGAAAGAATGGCGACTAGAATGACTTTTGCCGTGGTTGTCGTTACGGTGTGAACGTCGACCACTATTATTTCTTTTTCGATGATTGTAATTATTATGGCGACGATCACGTGGACCACGGTAACCATGTCCAGAGCGACCATTACGATGGCTTCGTCGTGGTAATGGTCGCTCTGGGGTAATCTTAACTGGAACATCATTTGCTGGTTCTTTTGTCATTTCATTCAAAAGAGCAGCAACAAGATCGGTTGCATTATGGGTAGATAATAACTTATCAGCCGCTTCCTGGTAACGTTCCGTAGAGTCCTGAGCAATTAATTTATCGATATCATTAAAGGCACTTGCTACCTGCCCCTTAAAGGCCTCTTCAGCAGTTGGTGGCTTCAAAGGAAGCATCCGTACGCGAGTTAATTTCTCAATCTCACGCAAGTAATCCATTTCGTTTGGTGTTACAAAAGTTAAAGAAACACCATGATGTCCGGCACGCCCTGTCCGACCAATCCGGTGGACATAACTATCAGGATCAGAAGGAATATCATAGTTATAAACATGAGTAACTCCTGAAATATCTAGTCCCCGCGCCGCAACATCTGTAGCAACTAAAATATCAAGGTCACCACGCTTAAATTGCTTCATAATCTTAGTCCGGCGTTCTTGGCTTAGGTCACCATGAATTCCCGCAGCATTGTAACCACGGGCAACCAGTCCACGGGATAATTCATCAACTCGCCGCTTTGTCCGACCAAAAACAATTGTTAAGTCAGGGTCTTGAACATCAATCAAACGAGTCATAATATTAAACTTCTCGTAATCACGGGCCCGAACATAATATTGATCAACAAGATCGGTAGTTAATTCCTTGGCCTTAATCCGTACCGTTGTTGGATTGGTCATAAACTTAACACCAATCTTCTTAATTTCTGGTGGCATTGTTGCAGAAAAGAGCAGTGTTTGACGGTTAGCAGGCGTTTGACTAATAATTGCTTCAATATCATCCAGGAATCCCATGTTAAGCATTTCGTCAGCTTCATCCAGAACTAATGTCTTAATATGATCTAACTTAACCGTATGTCGATTTAAGTGATCGCGAAGTCGACCTGGGGTCCCAACCAGGATTTGTGGATGTTGCTTTAAACTACGAATTTGTCGACGAATATCTGCTCCACCGTAAACTACCTGAACGCGAACATGCTTATCCTTTCCTAAGCGGAATAATTCTTCTTGCGTTTGAATTGCTAATTCACGAGTTGGTGAAATAATAATCGCTTGGATATTTGGATTATCCGTATCAACATGCTCGATAATTGGTAACCCAAACGCCGCGGTTTTTCCTGTTCCAGTTTGCGCCTGACCAATTACATCTTGGCCCTTCAATACCATTGGAATGGTTTGTTCCTGAATCGGTGTCGCTTCTTCGTAACCACTACGTTTGATTGCCTTTAATAAACTATCTGACAATCCTAATTCACTAAACTTCAAATACGTTCCTCCTAAAAATTACCAGCCGACTAAACAAGCTCTGTCTGTCGGCTGGTCTTGCAATTTATTTTGCTGTTAATTTTGCTAAAACTTTTTCTAAATGGATTCCGTGGCTAGCCTTCAATAACACAAGGTCTTCAGTATTAATGGTTGCTTGTAAATCTGTAACTAATCGATCAAGTTCATCCGTCGAATAATGATGAATCGCTGAAGCAGGATAACCATCATTCTCCAGTTCATTTTGAAGGTTCTTCATTTCGGGCCCAACAAGGTAAAGCTCTTCAATCTTGTTAGCATCAATGTTTTCAGCCAAACTAGCGTGAAGTCGTACCGAAGCATCTCCTAATTCAAGCATATCACCTAATACAGCGATCCGCTTCCCGCTCGTTGGTAATTCCTCAACTGTCTTTAAAACTTGCTTAGCAGCAGTTGGATTTGAGTTATAAACATCACTTAAAATATGCTCACCCTGAGCACCTTCAACCCATTCTGCACGGTTCTCAGTTAATTCAACATTCTTCAATGCCTTTTTAATATGAACCGGTGTAATATGAAGTTGTTTGCCGACGGCGATTGCCGCTAATGCGTTATTAACATTATATTCACCAACCATGGGAATCGTAAATTCTTCGTCTGGCCATTCATTAACCTTAAAATCAATTGACGCTTCATGCTGCTTAACACTAGTTGCGTAGAAATCATCTGTTAGTTGACGACCAAACGTAACCTTATGTTGTTCAACATCAGCTGCTCGTTCTTGAAGAAGTGGTTCATCACCATTAAAAATAAAGGTGCCGTCTTCTTTCAAGCCGTGCGTAATTTCCATCTTAGCATCAGCAATCTTACCACGCGTTCTGAAGAATTCAATATGAGCCTCACCAATCATTGTAATAACTGCAAAGTCCGGTGAAACTAGCTTACTCAGGAAATCAAGTTGTCCAGGACGATCCATCCCCATTTCAACAACGACAACTTCAGTGCTAGATTCCATATTCAATAAGGTTACTGGCACACCAATTTCATTATTAAAGTTAGCGTGAGTTTTAGTAACGTTTAACTGCGTACTAAGGATGGAAGCTGTCATATCCTTAGTCGTTGTCTTACCATTACTTCCAGTAATCGCAACAACGATTGGATTAATTTTGTGCAAGTAGTATTTGCTTAGTTCTTGTAACGCTTCAAGCGGATCATCAACAACTAGAATTGGTTGATCATCTGCTACTGTTACATCATGATCACTCGCCCATAGAGTGGCAACTGCGCCGTTGGCAAAAGCACTTTTAACATATTGGTGACCATCTTGGGTCCCTTGAAGTGGAATAAATAATGCTCCGGAATTGAGTTGTCGACTGTCAAAAGCCACACTCGTAATTTCAACATCTTTCCATTGTTCAATATTGTTTTCTGCGCCGATTGCCTTCGCAATTTCGGCCAATTTCATTTTCATGGAAAAGCTCCCTCTATCTCCTATATCTAAGTCTAGCTTTTTAATTATATCACGTCACGAATAGATTAAAAAGCAGCACGATAATAAAGTCACCAGATGCTGAATCATGGTAAACAGATTAGCTTCTGGTGACTATTAGATTTAATCTATTAAGTTAACAGTTACATTTCTTCCAACCGCTTAATCCGGTCCTCAAGCGGCGGGTGGGTATCAAAGAGGTGGGCAATCCGTTTATGATGCCTGTTAAGCTCAGGATCGCTAATATATAATGATGAACTACTTGGCGCTACATCTTTCATCGGCTGTGCATTTTGTAATTTCTCTAATGCACTGATAAGGCCCTGAGGATTTCGCGTTAATTCTACAGAACCAGCATCTGCTAAATATTCACGATTTCGCGATAATGCCATTTGAGCAATCGAAGCTGCTAAAGGCGCCAAGATAATCAGGAAGATTGAACCCATTATGGTCAAAATACCTACTGTACCATTATCATCGTCATTAGAGCGTCTCCCTCCAAACCACCAAAAGTTACCCGCAAAGTTAACCAGGGCTGTAATTGCAGAGGCTAATGCTAAGGCAATAGTCTGAAGACGAATATCATAGTTCCGAACGTGGCTTATTTCATGCCCTATAACTCCTTCAAGTTCTTCCCGATTCATAATTTGAAGTAGTCCAGTAGTTGCAGCAACGGCTGAATGCTGGGGATCGTTACCAGTTGCAAAGGCATTGGGACTTGGATCATTAATAATGAACACTCGTGGCATTGGCACTTGAGCAACCATCGCCATATCCTCGACCACATGCCATAATTCTGGAGCTTCATGGGCCGAATGAATCTCATGTGCATTGTTCATACTCATCACTACTTCAGTCGATTGGCTAATCATTACTGACATGTAGATAGCTACCAAGACTCCTGCAATAATAATTCCACCAACAGTAGTTCCAGCAAAAAGGTAGCCAATTGCTGCACCGATTAACGCAACAAGGATAAAGAATCCGGTTAATACTAAGATCGTTTTCCGCTTATTTCTTGCGATTTGTTGATACAACATTCTTTATCACCTAATCATCAAATGAAACCTTAGGAACTACCTTTGTTTCTTTAGGGACTTGAAGGTAGTCCATTTGCTTAAAGTGGTGAATCTTAGCAATGATGTTACTAGGAAATGATTGAATCTTAGCATCCAAGTTGGCAACGGTTGAATTATATAATTGCCGAGAATAAGCAATCTTATTTTCAGTATTACTTAATTCTTCCATCAATGATTGATACTGGGTACTAGCCTTTAAATTAGGGTAGTTTTCCGCAACTGCAAATAGTGACCGTAATGTTCCCGTTAATTCATTCGAAACTGCCATTTTTTGTGCTCGATCACTATAAGGAATAGTTTCCAACTGACTCCGAAGTTGAGTAACCTTTTCTAAAGTACTTGCTTCATATTTACTGTACCCCTTAACCGTTGATACAAGGTTAGGAATTAAGTCATTCCGTCGTTGAAGCTGAACATCAATTTGGCTCCAAGATTCTTGAGCGTGAGTTCGTAATTGGACCAAGCCATTATATAAACCAGCATACAGTGCAATTAACAATATAATAATTACAATCACAATCATCATCACCATCATATTCTTTTCCTCCTCTTTTAACTTATTATTTCAGTATCAACTATAATACCAAATCAATGGCTACTGGGCGATAACTAAGTCACTAATTTAGCAAAATATTAGCAAATTCGGTATGATAGAGAAAATTATCAATGAGGTGGTTAAAATGAAGATTCTCTTTGTTTGTCTCGGTAATATTTGTCGTTCTCCAATGGCAGAAGCAATGTTTCGCCAAATGGTTGAAGAAAAGAATTTAGGTAATCAAATTGAAATTGACTCTGCAGCAACCAGTAATGAAGAAGAAGGTAACTCACCACATCCCGGTGCACAAAAAATAATGCGCCACCATCATCTAGATCCAGCTGGCCTTATTTCACGGCCGATTACCAAAAATGATTTTGATTCTGCAGACTACATTATCTGCATGGATGACATGAATAAACGAAACCTCTTACAGATGGCACCAGTAAATGATCGCCATAAAATCTACCAAGTATATGACATTGTCCCAGGTAAAGTTGGAACCATTATCCCTGATCCTTGGTATACTCACCGCTTTGAAGATACATATCAAAATCTTGCAGAAGCACTTCCCTATTGGTTAACTAAATTAAGTAATGAAGTTCGAGCTTAGTAAATTTTCATCAAATTCCACTAATTTGTTGTGGTATAGTATAGTTACGATTATTGGAAAGTGAGGCCCTCAATATGGCAAAGTATGTTGTAGAATTAAGTGAAGAAGATTACCAAATGATTAAGGACTGCCATTCAAAGAACCCTTCTTTAATGAAGGCAATGGATGAAGCTAAAAAGGTAGAAAAGTAATTTAACGTAATCCTTATTAAAAATGCAAGAAGGGCTCCAGAGTTCGAATACCGAACTTTGGAGCCCTCCTATGTTTATGAATTTCTTCCAGTAGTGTACTTACTGCTAAAGTTATGCTGGACTTGTTGTGGAGCCTTATTAAAGGGCATCTTCTTAACATAGCTCCCCCGGACCATTAACCGGTGAGCTCCTGTTTCATCACACGTAATCAAGGTAATAATCTTATTCTTAGTATTATTAACTACTTCAACCTCTGATGGATCAATAATTTTCCGTTCATAAATCTTATACTTATAAACATTCTTCAAATCAGTAATATAGATTTTCTGACCGACCTTAGACTTAGAGTACAGTGGTGAAAAAAGAACCTTACTACCATTAGCCATGTTATGACCAGCTAACGCATAGTTACCCTCACCCATCTTCATATTGGGCCGCATTGTTCCGGCCGCCAAAGCTAACGTTGTGTTGTCGACCCCATTAGCAATTGGAATCGTCAGGTCAATTGCTGGAACAGTAATTTCACCAATAATATTAATCGGCTGTTTTTTCGCTCGTGCTTTTGCCACTGTTTGGAGGCTCAAATCTTGAGCATCATTATAGTCATAATTAGCACTACTTTGCTTAGCTTGATTCTTTTGAATTGCTTGCCTAGTAATTTGTGGGCGATAACTTTCTGTTAAGTAGTACTTAATCTGTTGGTTAAAAATCAAGACCAACGCAATTAGTAGGAGAATGACTACCGCAGTCCAGCGAAGCCAACCGCGAGTTCTTCTTTTTTGTTGTTTCACCTTTAGAATTTCCTTTCATTTAGTAAGCTAGCAATAGTATAACCCGTTTTTATTCTTTTGAACAGTTTAGCGATCATCGTTATTCTGACTAGCTCCTCGCCGATTAACCGGATTATTAGGATTTTTACCGTCAAGGAGATACTGCTCAATAATTTTCACAATTTGTTTATTCTGTGGAAGACTAGAATGTTGTGCTTCATCTCCAGTCACGGTCATCGTTGTATAATGAGCAACACGCTTTTGAAAGATATATTTACCAGCTTGAACACTTTCCTCAGGGACTAGACCATCTGAATCATAATTTTCCGTGCCGGCAATTGAAAAAACATTTAGTTTCTTCGGAAGCTTATCCCGATATTTAATTAGCTCCGTAAACATCTGCGTTGGCGTATTAATTGACTTTTCCGCAAAATTATACGGTGTTCCCAAGGTCATCAAACTCTTAATCTTAATTTGGTCATCATACTCTGAATAATAATGTTCTAACCAGTATGTCCAAATTAAACCACCATTTGAATGACCAAACGCCTTAAAATTATTGAAATAGTACTGGTTAGTTAGTTCACTAAATGCCTCGTTTAACATTGATGCTTGCTTTTTAATGTTAGAAAGACCATCTTTATTATTTTCAAAACTAATAATAATAAATGGTTCGTTATCGTTTCGCGTAACTGTTCCGTTATAAGTGATCTTTCCATTATTATAGACTTCCATCTTTAGAACACTATGTTTCTTTTCAGTATTCTTATTAAGAATCCGAATTAACTGATTAAATCGTTCCTTAGTTGCAGAACTACCAGGAACCATAATCACCGGTGACATTCGTGATTTTTCTTGCAGTGCTAAATATTTGTTACTGTGTTTCATCCAAATATAGGTCGGTAATGCAATTAAAATCAACACAATTATCAGCGAAATTAAAATTTGACGACTTTTCTTGCGTGGATTTTCCTCAATTTTGAGCATAATAATCCACCTCCGAAGGGTCTAAATACAATTTTTGTTCAAAGTGATCAATAATTTTAACAAATGGAATAAAGCACCAAACATCTAAGACGAATAAGGCCAACGTAAAGAGCAATACGAGCCAATTACCGTTACTGGCAATGAAACTGATTAGCGGTCCTGGTGTCCCAATTAAAACCGGATATGGTGTCGGTGGAATCAAATGAATCGCAATTGCTCCAGCTGCAATCACAATATTCACAACTGGAAGTAATAAAATTGGAAACAAGTAAAGAGGGTTCATAATAATTGGGAGCCCAATCATTGCAGCGTATTCTGAATTAAAGAGAGTGGGGAGTAATGTCCACCGAGCTACCTGGTGTTGTCCCTGACTCCGTGAAGAAATAATAATGGCAACAGTTAAAGCAAGCAACAATCCGTTGCCGCCAAAACTTGCAAAAGAGTTATATAAGGAACCACCAAAGAATGGATGAGGAATATTCCATGCTGAACCATGGCGAAGTGCATAGCTAAGATTGCTAGCAAATGGTCCCCCACTTAAAATCATTCCTGAATTAGTCACAGAACCTAAACCGAGCCAATCAAAAGTCGTTATTAACATTTTTCCAGCAATTGTAAGTAAAATCCCCTGGTTATTTTGACCAACCGAAACCATCTGCGAATAAACATTTCGTAGGACATTACTCAGCCAACCAAAATTCAAGATATAGGTGAAAATCATTGCTAAAATAACTGACATTACTAATGGCTTCATCGCATATAATGAACGCTCACGAACACTAATAATCTGATTAGTCCCTTGAAAATTACGTTCAACCCCTAGCCAATGATATATCTGCCCAATCGCATAACCAACGATCAAGGCAATTAATAGACTCTGGGTTCCTAAAAGACGCCAATTAAAATTAGTTGCCCGGTCGATCGCAACGTGGCCATAATCAAACGCAATGATCAGCATTACTATAATTCCCGTTACTCCGGCTAATTGGGAATCCCGATGATAAATTCTTGCGGTATATTTAGCCGCCGCATATGCTACCAATATCCCAAAAAGGTTAAAGATAATCTTATCAATTCCAATAAAAGCAGACTGTAATCCAATCATCAACCAATCAGGAACCCAATCACCAAAGTAAGCGATGTTATAAAATAAACCATTTTGACTGAGAAAAGTTCGGTAGATCATTTGCGAGAATGATCCTAATAAGGCAAAGGGAAATAGCATTGATAGTGTTTGACGAACTACCCGAAAAAACGAGTATTCGTTTAACCTCATTATTGCCCCTATTACACGTCGAAGCATAAATCATCATTCCTTTTGAAAAACTAATTTCATTATACATAACCTTAGGTGTTTGCCTACACCAATTTAAATAAAAAAGACGCTGGGAAATCCCAACGTCTTTTTTGAACAAATAAAGTTAGTCTTACTTGAGACCGTACTTCTTGTTGAACTTGTCCACAGCACCATCTGCTTGAGTAAACTTTTGCTTACCAGTGTAGAATGGGTGTGAATCAGAAGTAACTTCAACCCGTACCAATGGGTATTCATTACCGTCTTCCCACTTGACAGTTTCACTTGAGGTTACAGTAGAACCAGAAAGAAACTTGTAGCCAGTAGAAGCATCTTGGAATACTACTGGATGATAATCTGGATGAATTCCTTGTTTCATAATTTATTACGCTCCTTTGCCATGAATCATTGCCTGAAACATAGATAATCAACCCTATCAGGATAACATGAATTAATTATCGATGCAATAGACTAATTAAATTTTTACTGAGCTATCGTCTTCGATAGAAACTTGTGCTCCCAAACGGTTTAACTTCCACACAATTCGGTCATAGCCCCGAAGAATATTACCAGCATTATTAATAATGGTTGTTCCTTCAGCCATTAACCCAGCAATTGTTAACGAAGCACCGGCACGAATTTCACCGGCACTTACTTCAGCACCATGAAGGTGATCAGTATGTTTAACCACAATCATTCCGTCATGGGCTTCAATATTCATTCCCATCTTTTGTAATTCCGGAATATGCTTAACCCGCTTTGGATAGATCGTATCAACAATTGTACTATCCCCATCAGCAAGCGACATTAGTGGTGTAAGTGGTTGCTGTAAATCCGTCGCAAATCCCGGAAATGGCATTGTCTTAACATGGATTGCCTTTAAATGTTTAACTCGAGGAACATAAATCTTATCGCTATCGATTTGGAGGTCAACCCCCATTTCAATCATCTTACTGGTAAATGACTCCAAATGTTCTGGAATCACGTTATGCACCATCACACCATCACCAACAGCGGCTGCCATTGCTAAATAAGTTCCAGATTCGATTCGATCTGCAATGATTGTATGGGTATTCATTGATTGTAATGTATCAACGCCAGTAATCCGAATTGTATCCGTCCCAGCACCACGAATTTGTGCACCCATATTATTTAAAAATGTTGCTAAATCAATAATTTCCGGTTCTTTTGCGGCATTTTCAATCACAGTTGTTCCCTTAGCGCGAACTGAAGCCAAAATTGTATTAATCGTTGCCCCAACAGATACCATATCTAAGAAAATTCGCGTTCCGTGAAGGCCGTTTGGTGCATCAAGGTGAACGGTTCCATTATTTTCACTAACAGAGGCCCCTAATGCCTTAAAAGCTTTCAAATGTTGATCGATCGGCCGCGGTCCAATATTGTCGCCACCAGGAAAGGTTAGCGTTGCCCGATGGAACCGTCCCAAAAGAGCACCCATAAAGTAATAAGAAGCCCGTAAACTTTTAATTGCTTTGCTTGGAAGTTCAGCTTCAATGATCTGGGTCGGATCGATTTCCAAAAACCCATGCGTAAATGATGATTTAACATTCATCGATTCCAAAATGATCATTAAGTTGTGAACATCCAAGATATCTGGAACAGTATCAAATTCAACTGGAGTATCAGCTAGAATTGCTGCTGGGATCAAAGCAACCGTACTGTTCTTGGCACCACCGATCGTAACTTCACCCGAGAGTCGGTTTCCTCCTTGAATGATCATTCTTTTCATGTCCGTGTTTCCTCACTTAAAACTTCTATAATTTTATAATAATTTTAATTTAATTTTAACTAAATATTGACAGTTTCTCAATCAAAACAGTCAGTAACAATAATAATTAAAAATTTAACAAATTACAACCTTTTGTAGACAATCTTAAATAATTTTGAATAGCTATTTTTATAAAAAACTCCCAAGATAAATGGGAATTCTCACTTACCTTGAGAGTACTTAAAAACTAATTATTCTTATTTTCAACGGCCGCTTTAACAAAGGCCTTGAATAATCCTTCTGGATGGTTTGGTCGTGACTTGAATTCTGGATGATATTGTGCACCTACAAAGAACTTTTTGTCTGGTAATTCAACCACTTCAACTAGGTTTCGATCTGGATTAACACCAGAAACAACTAAACCATTGTCTTCCATCTCTTGACGGTAATCATTATTGAATTCATAACGGTGACGATGCCGTTGACTAATCATCTTTTGATTATCGTAAGCAGCTGCTGCAACTGTACCTGGTTTTAACTTACATGGGTAAGCACCTAAGCGTTGGGTTCCTCCCATGTCTTCAACATCTTCCTGGTCTGACATTAAATCAATGATGTTGTGCTTAGTGTTTGGATCGAATTCAGTTGAATTAGCATCCTTGTAACCAAGAACATCCCGGGCGTATTCGATACATGCTGTTTGCATCCCAAGACAAATCCCCAAATAAGGAACATCGTTTTCACGAGCATACTTAATTGCGGTAATCATCCCTTCAATTCCCCGACTTCCGAAACCACCGGGAACAAGGATCCCATCATAATTCTTAAGGGTATTAACCACATTATCTTCGTTGATGTTTTCAGCATTGAAGTGATCAATTTCAACCTTAGCATCAACCGGGTACCCCGCATGACGAAGAGCTTCGTTAACCGAAATGTAAGCATCTTGTAAGTCAGTGTACTTACCTACCATGGCAATCTTAACAGTCTTCTTCAGATCGTTTTCAATGTGATTAACCATGTTAGTCCATTCACGCATATCAGCAACTGGGCAATCAAGCTCGAAGTGATCTACCACTAATTGATCCATCCCTTGTTTTTGTAAGTTCAACGGAATCTCGTAAAGAGTATTAACATCCATTGATTCAATAACGGCCTTGGGATCAACATCACAGAACAAGGCAATCTTAGTCCGCATTTCATCAGTGATTGGCTTTTCAGTCCGAACTACCAGAATATTAGGTTGGATACCCAAACCACGTAATTCACGAACACTGTGTTGGGTTGGCTTAGTTTTCATTTCACCTGCGGCCCGAAGGTATGGGACTAATGTGGTGTGAATATATAAGACATTGTCATCGCCAACTTCTTCTTTCATTTGACGAATTGCTTCCATAAATGGTTGAGATTCGATATCCCCAACTGTCCCACCAATTTCGGTAATAACGACTTCAGCATCAGTACTTTCACCAGCACGCTTAATCTTATCCTTAATAGCGTTAGTAATGTGAGGGATAACTTGTACGGTCCGTCCTAAGTAATCACCCCGCCGTTCCTTACGCAATACTTCAGAATAAATTTTACCAGTAGTAACGTTTGAGTACTTGTTTAAGTCGTTATCAATAAAACGTTCATAATGACCTAAATCCAAATCAGTTTCGGTACCATCATCGGTAACAAAAACTTCCCCGTGTTGATATGGACTCATGGTTCCTGGATCAACGTTAATATAAGGGTCAAATTTTTGAATAGCAACCTTTAAGCCACGGTTCTTTAATAGGCGACCAAGGGAAGCAGCAACAATCCCCTTACCTAGTGATGATACAACTCCACCAGTTACAAAAATGTATTTAGTCATCGTGTAATTTTCTCCTTTTGTTTTTTTAATGGGGTTAATAAACAGAAAAGACTCCCCATTTCCACTGAAACAGGGAGCCAACATTTTAACGAACGATTACCTGTGTCTCACAGGCGCCCAAGAAAGATAATACAGGCTCGCCACTAGATAGTCAAGAACAAAATATTAAAAATTATTCTTCATCATCGTCGTCATCGTCATGTAATTCAGATAATTGACCTTCGATGCCGTCATCAAGTCCATCATCACTGTAATCATCATCGTCATCGTCGTCATCATCATAATCTGTGTTGTCGTCATCATCTTGATCGTCAAGATCTTCATCTTCAGGATCGTCATTATCATAATCGATCACGTCATCATCAGAATTAGAATCAGCTAAGAAGGCATTAACCTTTCGACGTTTCTTCTTTGGACGATCGTCCTCTTCTTCGTCTTCATTTTCACCAACGGTTGCCTCGTCGATTGATTCATATGGGTACCATGCACGTAGACCCCAAGTGTTATCACCGAGGGAGATAAAACTGCCGTCGATGTTCAAATCAGTGTAAAACTGTGAAAGTCGTTCACGAATCTCTTCATCACTCTTACCAAGGTATTGTTGAACTTCGTTAGTTAAATCAACAAATGCCATTGCTTCGCCGTGGTGTGCGAGAATAGCGTGGGCAACTTCGATCATTGAAAGTTCTGATTTGTCTTGGCCGTCAAAAATCTTTAAATCCAAATTGGTGCACATCCCTTCAAAAGTCTAAACTACAGTATACAATGCTATGCAGCAAATTGCAATTGAACTTGGTAAGTTCCGATCAATTGATCGTTTGCAGTTAGCTGGTATTCCAAATCAATTGATCCATTAACATTTTTGGGATCAAATTCTACTTCTAGACGGTTTGTTGTGACCATCATTCCAATGATTCCATATTCTGTCCGGTAATGAGTTTTAGTTGGTTCGACTAATTGAAATTTAAAATTTGTTTCATGAACCCCGCTTCGTCTTAAATGGAGCTGTTCTGTCCCCAAACGAAATTGAACAGGAGTAATAGTTCCGTCTTGGTGTTCTTGGTAACGGAGGTAATACTTTCCGTTTAATTCAACGAATTGACCTTCTTCATCAAAGTGATATTGATCCCGTTGACCATCTTGCTCCATCGTGGTCGTTAACTGGACATGAACTGGTACTGAACGTTTGATACTTAGGACCTCCTTATAACTTCTTGTCTCGATTATAACTGTTTTTTGTTTCTGAATGTTATTATTCTACCTAGTTTAGTATAATGAAAATATTGAATAATGCTAGTGATTATAGAAAAGAAGAATTAGTTATGATTAACATCGCAAATCAACATGTTGAAATTTTTTGTCAACCACTAAAGCCAGAGAATAACCTGAGTTCATTTACGTATACAAATGCACTGCTACAAGTAAGTGAGCAACTCATATCCCCCGTTCTTCATTTTTGGACTCTAGAAAACACGGTAATTTTAGGGTTAAAAGATCAACGGATTCCCCACCTCCCAACCGCATTAAACTATCTTTCGGCCAAGGGAATCCACTACTTTATCCGCAACTCAGGTGGTCTTGCAGTTGCAAGTGATTCCGGTATTCTCAACTTCTCAATCTTTCTTCCTTGGCATATCATTGGTAGGGAACTAAAGATTGATGAAGCCTATCAAGTAATGACCGATGTAGTCAGTGTAGCTTTTCCAGAAATTACAGTTAAGACTGGTGAAATCACTCATTCATATTGTCCAGGAACATTTGATTTAAGTGTCAATGGTCAAAAGATCGGTGGAATGTCCCAACGTCGAAACAAGTCAGGTGTAGTTATCATGCTTTACTTGAGTATCAACGGACCTCAAACATTACGAGGAGAAATAATCAGAAACTTCTATTCTAAAGGACTTCAAGAAGAAGAAAACAGGTGGCATTTTCCTGATATCTGGCCGACTGCCATGACCACCATTGAGGAGTTAATCGGGGGATCCTTAAGCCTTAATGATGCCAAGCAACGTTTACTGAACGTCTTTATTGATCGTGGCAATCAACAATTACGACAAGTAATGTGGTCAGATAACTTTATCCAATACCTTGGACAAGAATCTACAACAATCAATCGCCTTCAAGAACGCCTTCAAAGAGAGGAGTAAGTAAATGTCCTTTCAGGATGAACAATTAGCTAAAGAAAAGGTCTTCCGTGATCCGATTCATGGACAAATTATCGTTGATAACCAGATTCTACTCGACTTGATTAATACTCCTGAATTCCAACGATTACGCCGAATTAAACAGCTAGGAACCTCGTCTCTAACTTTTCATGGAGCTGAACATTCTCGCTTTGGCCATTGTCTGGGCGTCTATGAGATTACCCGGCGAATGTGCAATCGATTCCAAAGAAATTATCCCACCAAGAAATCTGGAGACGGTCTTTGGGATGATCGTGAGCGTCCAGTTGCTCTATGCGCTGCTCTTTTACACGACCTTGGTCACGGACCATATTCTCACACGTTTGAACATATATTCCATACCAACCATGAAGCAATTACCCGGGAAATTATTACTAATCCTTCAACTAATGTAAATCAGATCCTTAGTAGAGTTTCACCAACCTTTCCTGAAGAAGTTGCTAGTGTAATTGATCATACCTACCGTAATCCCCAAGTTGTCCAGATGATCTCTAGCCAAGTTGATGCCGACCGGATGGACTATCTCCAGCGCGATTCTTACTATACCGGAACTAATTACGGAAAGTTTGACTTAGACCGGGTACTATTAATGATGCGACCAATTAGGAGCGGAATTGCCTTTGATATTTCAGGGATGCATGCAGTTGAAGACTATATTATTAGTCGCCTGCAAATGTACCTACAAATCTACTTCCACCCTGTTTCAAGATCAATGGAAGTGATCCTCGACCACCTTTTAAAACGGGCTAATTATATTTACCAACATCCAAGTGAGTTTGAGCCTGAATTTACCCCCTACATGTTAATGCCATTTTTCAATAACCACTTTAACCTAGATGACTATCTGGCACTTGATGATGGTGTTTTGACGACGTACTTTAATCACTGGACTCATTCTCAAGATGAAATTTTAAACGATCTTGCTAGAAGATTTCTTAATCGTCGGCCGTTAAAGTCCGCCCTATATGATGAAAAATCTAAACCACTCTTACCAAAATTACGGAAGTTAATCCAGACTGCCGGTTTTAATAGTGACTACTATACCGCTGTCAACGATAGTTTTAAGCTTCCTTATGACACCTATAACCCGCAAAATTCAAATCCCCAAACCCAAATTGAATTGATCCAACCCAACGGTAATTTAATTGAGCTATCCCAAGTTAGTACGCTTGTAGCTAGTGTTTCGGGTAAAGAGGCCGGGGATCAGCGGTTCTTCTTTCCAAAAGAAATGCTTAATGAACACCAGGATATTGAAATCTTTGAACCAATTTACGAAGAATTTCAAAGTTATATTCAAAATAACCATATTATTAATTCAAAGGAGCATAAATAATGGCAATCAAACTAGTAGCAATCGATATTGATGCAACATTAATTAATGATCAACGACAAATCACACTAAAAACTAAGAGGGCCCTCGAAGCGGCAAGACAACAAGGAGTTAAAATTGTCCTTTGTACCGGCCGTCCAATGACTGGTGTTGACGCCTACCTTACAGAGCTCGGCTTAAACCATCAAGACGACGAATACGTCATTAGTTTCAATGGGGCCCTTGCTCAATCCACCAACGAACGAGTTATGGTTAACTATACATTAACTTTCGATGACTATATTGACTGGCAAGCATTCTGTACAAAGAATGACGTCAAATCTCAATTTGAATCTCGAAACTATATCTATACAACAAACCGCGATCTTAGTCCATGGACAATCCACGAGTCTGATTTAGTAAGTATGCCTGTTCGCATTCGGTCACTTGATGAACTAGCTCATATGCAGGATCAATATGTAATAGCTAAAGGAATGATGCTTGGTGATAAAGAGAAACTAGATCAAATTCAAAATAAATTTATTAAAAGGTTCGGGAATCGGTTTACAGTGATCCGCAGTGAAAATTTCTATTTAGAAATTGTTAATCATCGGGCAAGTAAAGGAAGTACTCTTAAAGCATTAAGTGATGAACTCGGAATTAAACAAGATGAAGTAATGGCATTGGGAAATGCTCAAAATGATAATTCAATGATTAAATATGCCGAAATTGGCGTTGCAATGGGAAATGCAATTCCAGAAACAAAAGCGGTTGCTGACGTTATTACTGATACTAATAATAATGACGGTGTTGGTAAGGCAATTGAAAAATACGTCTTACGTTAATTTAATTGATTACTGAATAAGGCTCCAGGCTTGGAATTTCCAAACTGAAGTGCCATAGAAAAGTTAGACATTTTATTAAATCTTAATTAATGGATTGATTCCGATATTCGACCGGAGTCAATCCTTTCTTATTCAATGAAATTCGCTCGTAATTAAACCAAGA
>NZ_JACIUZ010000029.1 GCF_014145505.1 Limosilactobacillus fastidiosus | reverse complement strand
AAGGCTTGTGCTTGACTCCAGGAGCCATAACGACTAGCTACGTATTGGTCAGCTACTCGTTCTTGGTTAGCTGCAGAGTAGTCACCATTTAAGTATGAAGCAGAGAGTTGGTACTTACCAATGTATTGACCATTCGTAGCACCGTAGTTTCCACCTGATTCACGGGCTGCGATCCAAGCCTTAGCGGCTGCATCATTACCAGCTACACTTGAAGTGTAGTTACCGTTATAACTTGCTGCATTGCTTGCTGAAGTAGTTGCGGTTGCAGTTTGGGTTTGGGCAGCTGTGTTGTTAGTAGTAGCTGCTGAAGCCGCTTGTTGTGATTGTACTGGTGCTTGGCTTTGAGTAGTTGCACCAGTTGAAGCTGCTGAACTTGTTTGACTTGCTTGGTTAGCGGTATTAGCTGCTGGCAATGTTTCAACTTGTTGTTGAGTAGCAGGAGCAACTTCACCGTCATCCTTAATTACTAATTTTTGACCAACGTAAATTAAGTTCTTGTTAGCAATGTTGTTGTTTGAGGCCAAAGTGTCAACAAAAGTTAAATCATGGCCAAACTTATATGAAATTCCTGATAAGGTGTCACCGCTTTGCACCGTGTAAATTGAGTCGGCGTTAGCGGTGGTAGTGGTTGCGATAGTTCCTAAGGCAACAACCCCGGCAACAGCAGCTGTAACTTTAGCGATGTTCTTCGATAACTTATTCATATAAATGAAATACCTTCCTTTTCTTAATTATTATTTCAAAATTTTAATTATTATTGTTAAGTTGTTGATTACCTCATCAACAGTTTCTAATATACACGCTCGAAATTACATAGGAGTTACTACAGATTATCAATTTCACCAATTTTCGTAATTTATTGTAATAAAAGCTTCCTATCTATCAAATATCAATCGCTCCAAATCCTAATATACCGCTATTTAATCTCCATTTTCACTTCCTTAACCTATAAAATAATTTTTGTAATAAAAGAGTATTAAAAAGGCTCAAAATAGGAGAAATTTATCCCTATCTGAGCCTTTTAATATTATTTTGCTAGATTTTTGTAACCATTCTGTAACTAACAGTGTTCCTTTAACCACGACTGTATGAGTATATGTCCCACAAAAAAGCATGAGCCCTTGGGAAATTCACTGAATTCTTTGGCTTATCATCAATAAACAAAGTTTTATTACTAGCTATTACCGGTTTTTGATGAGGATCAAGTGCCTGCATTGCAACATAAATATCCTTTTTAGTCTTAGTATGAGCAAAATCTTTCCACGTTTCAGGAACAATCCATTCTTCAGCATCCTTCATATGCTTTTGGTAATTTAATTTAGCATATGGATTCGATTAGCTGAACAACTGACATTAACATCTCATCAAATCAATTAAACAGCAATTAGTTTCTGGGGTAACTGATGAGTTGTCTCGGTCATTTCCCCGTAGATGAGCCGTGGTTACTAACTTAGGTAGCCTCCTGCTTTCAAATCTCGCTGGATATTGAATACATGACTATCTTTATTTGCGATTTGCGTTCTCGTGAATCACCCGCGAATTTCGGTCAAATAATTGTTTAAGACTGCGGATCGGTTACTTCCGCAAAGCTTCGTTCATTCTGACAACGGTAATCAATATATTTTTGAGCTAGTACGTTTTGATCCGCTTTTTCAAACTATCAATAAATAATTGTACAATTTGCCTCGTTGAAATTGATTGTGGATTAATAAAAGAACAAAGAGACTTCTACACTGGTTCCTTTGTCTCGTCATCAACGTTTTAATTCTCTTAACACTAAGTCATTCATATAAGCATAAAACAGCGTTTCTGAATTACCACACTTACCTTAACATCAGTAAGATTTTGTAGACCTTCATTAACTTTATTTTCATTGCGTCCGTCCTCTTTTTTCAATATTAATGATTATTATCATACTATTGAAAAATTAAAGTGAAATCTTGATTGCTCTATCCCAATATGCAAATACAATTCTAAATCATCCACTACTATTTATTAGTGGTTTTTAGTTAAAGATAATAAAAATTAAACACTTCTCCTATTACCCTTTAAACAATTTAATCAATAATAATTAGTAATTTTCCTTTTACATATACTATCAATGGATAAATCAGTAATACTAAACACATGAAAAATAATTCATATTTAATTTATTTATAAAAACGTTTTTGTAATATTTTAGGTTAAATCGTTTTATAACTATCATTTTAAATATTAATATATTTATAAGGAGGTGTCATTATGAAATATACTAAAATAATTGTTGGAATCATTATGATTATTCTTGCAATTGTTATCTTCTTACAAGCACTCTTTACCGCCGCCACAAATCCTGATGCGTCTGCACGAATATTTAGCATGACTGCTGAAATCGGGATTGCAGTATTATATCTGGCATCTGGAATTCTTTACCTTTGCACATTCCGTCTTGATAATATGGTTGGCGACAGCATTTGCTTAGGAATGATGATTCTTAGTTGGATTGTCGCCATGCTTATGTTTAAGATTTATCTTTTCCTTCAACTTTGGGGCTGGCTCGCACTAATCATCGGAATTGGCTTCTTTGTTTGGCATTTGATTGAAAACCGGGATTAAATTTTTCATAGTAAATCTATTAAAACTACTGCAAAAAAATGACTCCAAAGTCCATATTATTCGAACTTTGGAGCTTTTTTACTTTAAAATAACTTTTCTTATCTTATATTTCGACTTTATTACAGATATTTACTAGTATTAATTCAAATAAAAGCAGGAGAAAGTTTAATACAAACTCTCTCCTGCTAAATTGTTTACCAACCAATACTATTACTCAGCTAAAATATGCCTCCGGTGGGGGTCGAACCCACACTCCCTCAACGGGAACTGGATTTTGAGTCCAGCGCGTCTGCCAATTCCGCCACAGAGGCAAAATATTTAAGTATTAGTTAGTAACTAAAAGGTGGTAATCGGATTTGAACCGATGATAAAGGTTTTGCAGACCTCTGCCTTACCACTTGGCTATACCACCAAATAGTTAACGTTAAAAGGAAAATCCCTTTAACAAAGGGCGGTATGTGGGATTTGAACCCACGCGTGCCGGACCCACAAACCGGTGTGTTAACCAAACTTCACCAATACCGCCAAAAAATTCACAAAAGCAGGGATAGTAGGAATCGAACCCACAACGACGGTTTTGGAGACCGTAGTTATACCGTTTAACTATATCCCTATAAAATGGGGGAGAGTGGATTCGAACCACCGAACCCGAAGGAACGGTTTTACAGACCGTCGCGTTTAACCAGACTTCGCTACTCCCCCATAAAGTGGCGCGGGACGGAATCGAACCGCCGACACACGGAGCTTCAATCCGTTGCTCTACCAACTGAGCTACCGAGCCATTACGATTATATGGGTTTTATTAAATTACCAAACACAACTTCCGTTGTGAATGGAGGATACAGGGCTCGAACCTGTGACCTCCTGCTTGTAAGGCAGATGCTCTCCCAACTGAGCTAATCCTCCATAAAAGTGACCCGTGCGGGATTTGAACCCACGATACCAGCGTGAAAGGCTGGTGTCTTAACCACTTGACTAACGGGTCATAATAACGGAGAGTAAGGGATTCGAACCCTTGATACAGGCTTTAACCCGTATACAGCATTTCCAATGCTGCTCCTTCGGCCAACTCGGACAACTCTCCAAAATCCGAGCCCTGGCAACAAACCAGGTGCCAAAGCTCAATCACTTGCGTGGCAACGTCCTATCCTCGCAGGGAGCGATCCCCCAACTACTTTTGGCGTGTTGAAGCTTAACTTCTGTGTTCGGCATGGGAACAGGTGTATCCTTCAAGCCATCATCACCACACTTACCCTTTTGGGCAAGAGCTTGCGCTCTCAAAACTAAACAATATCATTTTCTACCAAACCGAACTCCCGCTTAACTTGGTTAAGTCCTCGACCGATTAGTAATGGTCCGCTCCATGCCTCACGGCACTTCCACTTCCATCCTATCTACCACATCATCTTTGTGGGGTCTTACTTCCCGAAGGAATGGGAAATCTCATCTCGAGGCGAGTTTCACACTTAGATGCTTTCAGCGTTTATCTCGTCCATACATAGCTACCCAGCGGTGCTCCTGGCGGAACAACTGGTACACCAGCGGTATGTCCATCCCGGTCCTCTCGTACTAAGGACAGGTCCTCTCAAATTTCCTACGCCCGCGACGGATAGGGACCGAACTGTCTCACGACGTTCTGAACCCAGCTCGCGTACCGCTTTAATGGGCGAACAGCCCAACCCTTGGGACCGACTACAGCCCCAGGATGCGATGAGCCGACATCGAGGTGCCAAACCTCCCCGTCGATGTGGACTCTTGGGGGAGATAAGCCTGTTATCCCCAGGGTAGCTTTTATCCGTTGAGCGATGGCCCTTCCATACGGAACCACCGGATCACTAAGCCCGACTTTCGTCCCTGCTCGACCTGTCTGTCTCGCAGTCAAGCTCGCTTGTGCCTTTACACTCTGCGAATGATTTCCAACCATTCTGAGCGAACCTTTGGGCGCCTCCGTTACCTTTTAGGAGGCGACCGCCCCAGTCAAACTGCCCACCTGACACTGTCTCCCAGCACGTTTAGTGCTGCGGGTTAGAGTGGTCATAATGCAAGGGTAGTATCCCACCAACGCCTCCGTCGAAACTAGCGTTCCGACTTCTATGGCTCCTACCTATCCTGTACAAGCAGTACAAACACTCAATATCAAGCTACAGTAAAGCTCCATGGGGTCTTTCCGTCCTGTCGCGGGTACCCTGCATCTTCACAGGGATTTCAATTTCACCGAGTCTCTCGTTGAGACAGTGCCCAGATCGTTACGCCTTTCGTGCGGGTCGGAACTTACCCGACAAGGAATTTCGCTACCTTAGGACCGTTATAGTTACGGCCGCCGTTTACTGGGGCTTCAATTCAGAGCTTCGCCGAAGCTAACCCTTCCTTTTAACCTTCCAGCACCGGGCAGGCGTCAGCCCCTATACTTCATCTTACGATTTTGCAGAAACCTGTGTTTTTGATAAACAGTCGCCTGGGCCTATTCACTGCGGCTGGTCTTGCGACCAGCACCCCTTCTCCCGAAGTTACGGGGTCATTTTGCCGAGTTCCTTAACGAGAGTTCACTCGCTCACCTTAGGATTCTCTCCTCGACTACCTGTGTCGGTTTGCGGTACGGGCAGTTAACTTGCTCCTTAGAAGCTTTTCTCGGCAGTGTGACATCGGCAACTTCGCTACTATAATTTCGCTCCCCATCACAGCTTGTCAACCCGAATGTAAGCATTTAACTCACATCCTGACTTACTGCTTGGCCCCACTCTTCCAATCGTGAGGTTTGCTTAGCCTCCTGCGTCCCTCCATCGTCAAACGCAGTTAACTGGTACAGGAATCTCAACCTGTTATCCATCGCCTACGCCTCTCGGCCTCGGCTTAGGTCCCGACTTACCCTGGGAGGACGAGCCTTCCCCAGGAAACCTTAGTCATTCGGTGAACAGGATTCTCACCTGTCTTTCGCTACTCATACCGGCATTCTCACTTCTAAGCGCTCCACCAGTCCTCACGGTCTAGCTTCACCGCCCTTAGAACGCTCTCCTATCACGTGCACGTAGTGCACATCCACAGTTTCGGTAATATGCTTAGCCCCGGTACATTTTCGGCGCAGAATCACTCGACTAGTGAGCTATTACGCACTCTTTAAATGGTGGCTGCTTCTGAGCCAACATCCTAGTTGTCTATGCAACTCCACATCCTTTTCCACTTAGCATATATTTAGGGACCTTAACTGGTGATCTGGGCTGTTCCCCTTTACACGGTGGATCTTATCACTCATCGTGTGACTCCTGGGCATAAATCGATGGCATTCGGAGTTTATCTGAAGTTGGTAACCCATGACGGGCCCCTTGTCCAAACAGTAGCTCTACCTCCACGATTCTTTATCCCAAGGCTCCCCCTAAAGAGATTTCGGAGAGAACCAGCTATCTCCAAGTTCGTTTGGAATTTCACCGCTACCCACACCTCATCCCAGCCATTTTCAACTGACACGGGTTCGGTCCTCCAGTGCGCTTTACCGCACCTTCAACCTGGACATGGGTAGGTCACCTGGTTTCGGGTCTACAACTACATACTTCATACGCCCATTTCAGACTCGCTTTCGCTGCGGCTCCAGTTTTTCCACCTTAACCTTGCATGCAATCGTAACTCGCCGGTTCATTCTGCAAGAGGCACGCCGTCACCCATTAATGGGCTCCGACAGCTTGTAGGCACATGGTTTCAGGAACTATTTCACTCCCCTTCCGGGGTGCTTTTCACCTTTCCCTCACGGTACTGGTTCACTATCGGTCACTAGGGAGTATTTAGCCTTGCGAGATGGTCCTCGCAGCTTCCGACGGGGTTTCACGTGTCCCGCCGTACTCAGGATCCTGAACTGAGGGAGTGACGTTTCGTCTACTGGGCTCTCACCATCTCTGGCACAGTTTCCCAACTGTTTCGACTACGTCGCTCTTTGGTAACTCAAATGTTCAGTCCTACAACCCCAACGAGCAAGCTCGTTGGTTTGGGCTCTTCCCCGTTCGCTCGCCGCTACTGAGGGAATCGAATTTTTCTTTCTCTTCCTGCAGCTACTGAGATGTTTCAGTTCACTGCGTCTACCGCTTGCTAGCTATAGATTCACTAGTCAAGCAACCAACGACTAAGTTGGTTGGGTTTCCCCATTCGGAAATCTCCGGATCAAAGCGTACTTACCGCTCCCCGAAGCATATCGGTGTTAGTCCCGTCCTTCATCGGCTCCTAGTACCAAGGCATTCACCATGCGCCCTTCATAACTTAACCTTGATAATCACTTTGTGATTATCGGATTAATTGAGTTAGCGATTATTTCTTAAAACTCAAAATAACGCGGTGTTCTCGGTTTGTTTTGTTAATTAATAAAGAAAATTGATATTATTTAGTTTTCAAAGTGCAAGCT
>NZ_JACIUZ010000028.1 GCF_014145505.1 Limosilactobacillus fastidiosus | reverse complement strand
TGAACTGCCCTAAAATTGTTAGACAAATCTAACAATTTTAGGGTGGTTTTTTATATGACGAAGTATTCAACACAATTCAAAATTAAAATTGTTCAAGAATATTTACAAGGTGGAATAAGCCAAGATAAACTATGCAAAAAATATGGTATGGCGGATAAAACAGTCGCACAGCACTGGATTAATTTGGTTAGAGAACACGGCTTTGAGTCTTTAGTGATTAAGCATACCAAGAAACGGTATTCAGTTAAATTTAAGTTACAAGTCCTGAATTATTGCCAAACTCATGACTTAAGCGTAGAAAAAGTAGCTGCTCATTTTGGTTTAAATAAATCACTCGTTAGTTTATGGTATGGTAAATACCAAAAAGAAGGGATTGCCGGCCTTCAACCGAAGGTAAAAGGCCGGACTGTAAAAGCTATGAAAAGACATACGACGAGTAATAAAGAACGGGTAACTAAAGATAAACAATATCAACAGGAAATAGAAAAGTTAAAAGCAAAGGTTGCATATCAAAAAATGGAGATTGATATCTTAAAAAAATTGCATGCCCTAAGACAGCAAGAAGAAAAGAACAAGCAGCAGTAATTCAAGTGCTTAGGGCAGACTATCCATTAAAGGAGTTACTGGCTTATTTTAAGATGCCAAGGTCGACATACTATGAACGGTTAAAGGCAATCCAAGCAACAGATAAATACGGCCATATTAAACAAGTCATCAAACAGCTTTTTCGCCAAAGTCGGGAAACATACGGTTATCGTCGAATCTATTACAAGTTAAAGAAATTAAACTATACAATTAGTCCAGAGACAGTACGTAAACTGATGAAACAGATAGGATTAAAGGTTTGTGTTTATAGCAAAAGAAGCCATTATTCTTCTTATCGAGGTCAGCTCGGGCGTGTAGCACCTAATATTCTTAAGCAAAAGTTCAATGAACGACAGGTTTACCGAGTCCTGCACACCGACATAACGCAGCTAAAATTGGACAATAATCAGTTTGGCTATATTTCAGCAGTTATTGATGAAGCCAGCAATGAAGTCTTAGCAACGCAGGTTTCCGCTAGTCCTAATCGAATTTTGATTGAACAAACACTGCAAGAATTAAGCTCCCGACTACCAGCAGGTAGTCAGCCAATTATACATTCCGATCAAGGTTGGCATTATCAATTACAGTATTATCGAAATGAGTTGGCTAAAGCTAATCTTACTCAAAGTATGTCTCGGAAGGGAAATTGCCTAGATAATGCACCAATAGAAAGCTTTTTTAACCTAATGAAACGCGAATGCTTAAAACGGTTAAAGATTTCATCGATCAACCAATTACGTGAAATCGTCCAAGACTATGTTTCTTGGTTTAATTACGAGCGAATTTCATTGAATAAGAAAGGATTGACTCCGGTCGAATATCGGAATCAATCCATTAATTAAGATTTAATAAAATATCTAACTTTTCTATGGCACTTCAAACGCTAGAGGCCTATTTATACTTTCTAAAGGCTAGCTATCCGTTAACGAGGCTGTGATAAATAATCTCTATCACGTTCCTCCTGCCTTTATTAATTTTTCTCCGAGTACATCAATCCCGGTTCTGCATTTAAATCTAACTTAGCACGATCACCATGTTCATAATCCATATAACCAGCGGCCCCAATCATTGCAGCATTATCACCACATAACTTTAATGGTGCTTGAAGCATCGTTACATCTGGATGATATTTTTGCATATCATGCTCTAATCGTGAACGAAGGCCATGGTTTGCGGCAACTCCACCGGCCAATATCAGTTGTTTTACCGGATATTGATCGAGGGCCCGCATTGTCTTTTCAGCCAATACATCAACAACACTTTGTTGAAAACTGGCTGCCAAATCATACTTATTGAGCTTTTCTCCCCGTTGTTCGGCATTATGAACGGTATTGATAAAGGCACTCTTAAGACCACTAAAACTGAAATCTAAGTTATCTTCCTTTTCCATTGCCCGTGGAAAGTGGAAGGTATCCTTCCCCTTAGCTGCCCATTCATCGATCGTCTTTCCGGCAGGATAATTGACTCCTAAAACCCGGCCAATCTTATCGTAAGCTTCCCCAGCCGCATCGTCACGGGTTTCACCAACAATCTCAAATTCATGTTCAGATTTCATGTAAACCAATTCCGTATGACCACCGGAAACAAGAAGGGCCATCTGAGGGTATTTAAATTCACCAACATACCGAGCTGCATATAAGTGACCAGTCATGTGGTTTACTGGAATCAACGGCAAGTGATGTGCCCAAGCAGTTGACTTTGCGGCAGTTACCCCGATTAAAAGGGAGCCAACCAGTCCGGGACCATAAGTAACTGCAACCCCTGCAAGGTCATCGTAAGAAACATTTGCTTCGGCTAATGCCTGATCAGTACAGCGAGTAATCCATTCAATATGGTGCCGACTAGCAACTTCTGGAACAACCCCACCAAAACGTTGATGACTATCAATTTGGGTTGCCACAATGTTTGACAAAATTTTAGTACCATTTTCCACCACCGCAACACTTGTTTCGTCACAGCTCGTTTCGAATGCCAGAATTAAGTTTTTCTCTGCCATAACTAAGTATTTTCTCCTCTACTTTACAATTTTACTTCCATCTCAACCGCATCTTCTCGATTATCAATATAATAGTGCGGTCTAATACTTGTTTGGTAAAAGCCAAGTCGCTCGTATAATTTTCGTGCTTTAAGATTATGAATCCGGACTTCTAGCGTCATTTTCGGGTAACCGTGATGACCTGCGTAATCTTCTGAAAGCGTAATCATTTTTGAACCAATTCCCCGATCTTGATAAGCCGGACTTACCCCAATATTAGTAATATGGCTTTCATGTTTATACCAGTTAAATGAACAACCCACATACCCAACTACTTGACCATCGTACGTTATGACCAGATATAACCGATCATAATCCCGCTCTAGTTCAATTTGAAACGTACTGGCACTCCACGGCGCAGTCCCGTAGATTAATTCTTCAACGTGAACAATCGCGGAAATGTCCGTGAAACGTGCCTGGCGAATAGTAAACTGCCGCCCGTTAATTAGTAACGGTTGTTGGGTAAATTTTAACTGTTCTTCTCCCCGTTTATGTTCAAGCCATGCTTTAAACTTCGCGAACATAGTTTTGCCTAATTTCACCTGGATGAAGCTTTTGCCAGTTAGCTTCAGCTTCAGTAATTCTTAAGTAGTGTGGAACCATTGAATCAATGTCAGTAACCGGTTGGATATCTTTCCCGGCAAGAGCAAGTTGGTATGTAGACGGGATAGAAAATGGCCGCGGTGCAAGTTGAACATTAGCAGGCATTTCTCCCATTACCTTTGCAATTCGATCAGTCAAATGACCAACTAATAAGATCGGTTGGTCTAAATTGGCTAATTGAGCAAGAAGATCTTTCATTGCTAAATGCTGATCTGCAATTCGGTTAACTAACTTTCCAGCTTGCCATTGGTAAGCACCCGCAAAAATGTTTCCCCGTCGTGCATCAAAAAATGGTACAATCACTTCTTTAGTAGTCGGAACGATATTTCGTGCTAAGACTTCTAGACTTGACACCCCAACTAGTTCCTTATTCATAGTATCCGCTAGGACCTTAGCAGTTGAAACCGCAATCCGAATTCCAGTATAAGAACCAGGACCCTGGGCAACCACAATTCGGTCAATATCTTCGGGTTGCCACTTTACTAACTTAACCAGCTTATCGATTACTGGCATTAAATAAATACTATGATTCCGCACCATGTTTAAGGTTTCGGTTGCTAATAATTGATCATTCTCAACCACCGCAACACTCATTGGGTGGTTTGACGTATCGATGGCAAGTATTTTCATTTTCTCGATCATCCTTTCAATCATTTAACATCTTATCACACCAAGTATTTTTTGCATTAAATTAAGCCAAAATAAAAGTAGCGTTTTGTAAAACGCTACTTTTATTTTGAATAATATGTTCTAATTCTAATAACTAGTCACGATCCTCGTAGCCCTTTGGGTGAGTTGAATGCCATTTCCAAGCGGTAGCGATAATATCATGAACATCGTCATATTTTGGATTCCAACCAAGGATTTTCCGGGCCTTATCACTAGCTGCTACTAATGAATCAGGATCACCTGGACGCCGTGGAGCAATCTTTGCAGGAATCGGCTCACCAGTGACTTTGCGAGCAGCTTCTAGCATTTGTTTATTAGAAAAGCCAGTTGAAGAACCTAAGTTAAAGGCATTACTTTCGTTTCCAGCTTCAAGGTACTTAATAGCTAAGATGTGAGCATCAGCCAAGTCCATAACATGAACATAGTCACGAACGTTGGTCCCATCTGGAGTGTTGTAATCGTCACCAAAGATGCTTAATTCATCCCGTTTGCCTTGAGCAACTTGTAAAATAATCGGAACCAGGTGAGTCTCGGGTCCATGGTCTTCACCAATAGTACCATCTGGCGCAGCGCCAGCAACGTTGAAGTATCGAAGAGCAACAAACTTGATGCCGTAAGCCTTGTCAGCCCAACGCATCATCTTTTCCATCATTAACTTACTCAAGCCGTATGGATTGATTGGATTTTGTGGATCCGTTTCCTTAATTGGCATGTGTTCAGGAACACCATATGTGGCAGCGGTAGAACTAAAGACGATGTACTTGATATTGTGATCACGCATTGCTTCAAGTAAGGTAATCATCCCACCAGTATTGTTGTCAAAGTATTTCAAAGGCTTACTCATTGATTCAGGAACAATTGAAAAGGCAGCAAAGTGAACAACTGCTTCAATATCCTCATTATCAAAGATCTTATCCAAAAATTTCCGGTCACGAATATCCCCTTCGTAGAATTTCGCCTTAGGGTTGATTGCGTCACGGTGACCTGTAGAAAGGTTATCAGCAACAACAACTTCTTGACCATTTTCAACTAAGTCTTTAACCATATGTGAACCGATATAACCGGCACCACCAGCAACTAAAATTGCCATGTTGTTTCCTCCTTATACGACAACATCTGCTAATCTCAGACTGTCTCTTAATTCCTTGTTCAAATATGATTGTAGCACTTTTATAATCGACCGTTTAGTAAAATTAAGTAAAATTTTACTAAATAATGTAACCGATTACAAGGTAAATAAATTTTCTAAGCTTGTTTCGTGTTCTAAGTAGCGGAATAATAGTCCTTCACGAAGCCCACTATTACTAAATTGGATCTGCTGAATTTGTTGTTGGCGAATAATGCTCATTAATGGTAACAATCCCCCAATAATTACATCAGCTCGTTCCTTATTTACGCCCCTGATTTTGGCCCGTTCACTCTTAGAGCTGCTCAATAGTTGTTGCATAATACCATATGCTTCATCCGGAGTCATGGTTAAACCATGAACTGGCGCAACCCGGCTAGAATTCACTGCTTGCTGCCAGCGGTAAACCTTAGCTAATGCCCGATTGCACCCCCCTAGAGCAACAATTTCGCCATGACGAATTCGATTGAGCCATAACTCTTTACTTAAGACCTGGTCAACTTTAACGATCGCGTTAAAAAGATCCGGTGCACTAATCCGATCCCCTAAATCATAACGTTGCGAAATTAGAACTGAACCAAGAGGGATACTAACAACTTCTTCAGCTTGACCATCCTTAACGAGGATAATTTCCATACTAGCCCCCCCAGTATCTAAGATCACCCCATCCTTAAGGGCAAGTGTCCGACTAACCCCAATATAGTCAAGGTAAGCTTCCTGTTCACCAGAAATCACATGGATTACAAAACCGGTTTTCTTTTTAACTTCCTGTAAAAATTCAGTCTGGTTCTTGGCCTGGCGAACTGCAGCGGTTGCTACTGCCAAAATTTTAAGATGTTTATATTGATTACAGATCTGGCGAAATTCAGTGAGCGCCTTCAACGTCCGTTTAATAGGTTCTGGCTGAAGGATCTTTTCTGGTCCCATATTCGATGACAGACGAACATAACGTTTTTCATACCGCTCTGTCTGATATGAACCATCAAGCTTAATTTGGTCAATCTTCAGTCGAACTGAGTTTGAACCAAGATCAATAATTGCTAGATATTGAGAATCCTTATTCATGATGCTTATCCCCCCGTGAACTAAGATGCAAACTAGGAACGTGACGACTTAACGTTTCAAAGACATTTGAAAAATGCCGCTTTGACTTTTCCTGCTGTTTTGTTTGCTTACTTTCAACCGTTGCTCGTTGAGCAAAGAATTCTTGAGCATTAAATGGCTCCTCACCATGATTATCAATTCGCTCATAATGATCACCAACAAGAACCCGAGCCTTAACATTGTCTTTCCACATATCATCCAGAATTGAGATTGCTTTGGCCTTTGTATCGGACTGTTCAACGGGGAAAAGTTCCTCAACCCGCCGATTTAGATTTCGGGTCATCATATCTGCACTTGAAAGGTAAATCTCCTCATTACCGTTACCTTTAAAGTAGTAAATCCGCGAGTGTTCAAGGAAGCGTCCAACAATTGAATGCACCTCAATATTTCCGTGAAGTTCTGGAAGATCATTTCGTAAACAAGTAATCCCCCGAATAATTAGTTGGATCTTAACACCCTTAGAAGCTGCTTCGTATAGGTGAGCAATAATTTGCTTATCAGACAACGAATTCATCTTCATCCGGATTAATGCTGCATTTCCACTTTGGGCAATTTTGATTTGTTGATCGATCTTTTGATTAATAAAATTACGAATGCCGTTTGGTGAAACCCGTAATTTATTAAAATATGATGGCCGAGCAAATCCAGATAACATGTTAAAGAGGTTCGTCATGTCCATCCCAATTTCCTGATCACAGGTTAGCAGCCCCATATCAGTATAGAAGTGAGCCGTCACGTCATTGTAGTTACCCGTTCCCAGATGCATGTACCGCCGGAGTCCATCATCATCACGCCGGATCACTAAGGCAATCTTACAGTGAGTCTTTAACCCAACTAATCCGTAAATAACGTGGCACCCCATCTGTTCCAACCGTTGAGCCCAACGAACATTATTTTGTTCATCAAACCGCGCCTTAACTTCAACCAAAACAGTTACCTGTTTACCACGTTGGGCAGCCATCCCCAGATATTTAATAATTGGTGAATTTCCAGATACCCGATAAAGGGTCATTTTAATGGCAAGAACTTTCGGATCAAGAGCTGCTTGGTGGATAAAGTTTACCACCGACTGGAAGGTATCATACGGGTGTTGCATCAGGTAATCACGCTTCCGAATTGCGGTAAAAATGTTATGTTCCATATCCAAATCAGGGTTTTGGTATGCGTAGAATGGCGGGAAACGAAGATTATTATGGCCATCAACCATCCCAGAAAGTTTCTTCAAGAATGTTAGATCCACGGGACCATTTACCCGATAAATAGACCGTTCGTTCACGTGAAGATTATCAACTAATTGGTTTTCCAACCACTCATCAATTGAATTTTCCACTTCTAGCCGCATCACTTCACCATGTCCCCGTTCACGTAACTGGCGCTTAACAGCCCGAAGCAAGTCAGAAGTATCTTCTTCCGCAACATCCAAGTCCATATCCCGCATTACCCGGTAGGTCGCAGAAGCAAGGATTTGATATCCAGGAAATAGCTGGCCTAGGAAACGCTTAATGACCTCATCGATCAAGATAAAGTTGTTTTCTCCTGGCAAACGGACCAACCGCTTGTAGATTGATGGGACACGAACAGTGGCAAACTTAATCTCTGATTCGCGACTATCATCATGAGGCTCTAACTGCCGACTCATTACTTCCTGATCTCCTTCAAGAATTTCTTGTTCCTGAATAGCCTGCTTTTGCTTTGGATTGCGACGTAATTGGATCGCAATGTTAAGTGAATTATTAGCAATAAACGGGAAGGGCCGGGATGTATCATCTGCCATTGGTGTCAATACTGGCATCAATTCATCGCTAAAGTACCGGCGAATAAATTCCTTTTGTCGATCATCCAAATCTGCCAAATGCATAATATTAATCTTTTGTTGTTTAAGGTCAGGGATAATTTGCTTGTTATAAACTTTATACCGTTCCTTAACCATTTCATGTTCTTTTTTATTCACGGCAGTCAGCTGTTCTTCAGGCGTCATCCCAGAGGCATCCGTCGTTGTCACATTAGCCGCTGCGAGTTTATGAAGTGAAGCAACCCGAACCATAAAGAATTCATCAACGTTACTTTGAGTAATTCCTAAAAAATTTGCACGTTCAAGAAGCGGGTTACTGGTATCCGTTGCTTCTTGAAGTACCCGTCCGTTAAAGTCAATCCAACTAAGTTCCCGATTAACATAATTTTGTGGTTTATAAAAATCCTTGTACATCTTACCGCCCCCCTTTTTCCTTTAACACTGGCTTAATTCCAAAGACATCGTTAAAAAGTTGTGATTTTTGACTAAATGACCAGCTTTCTAATACTAAATCATCCGAACTAGTCGCTTTTACTATTAACCGCCCATTTTTTAGTTTTAATTGAACCCGACTAATCTTTTGCTGCCGAGAATCATCAAGCGAATCAACTAATCGTAAAATTGCAGCTAGCTTAGCAACTGGCAGTTGAATATCATCATCCAAATGACGATAATGCGACTGGTTAATGGTTGGACTTTCAGTACTGTGGTAACGAGCAACTTCAGCGATAATCAAATTATCTTCATCCGATAAACCGATTAGTGGGTTGGCCTCTAAAATATATGCTGAATGCCGGTAATGTCCCTGCTGGTTAATAAAGTTCCCAATATCATCAACCTTGGCTGCCACTTCAAGTAGAAGTCGGTAATGATTACTCAACCGGTGAATTGGCCGCAACTCATCAAAAAATTGGAGCGCATATTTTTTAACAAACTCTGCGTGCTTAAAATCAATCCCATAACGCTGAGCAATGTTATCTGCTGATGTCCGAATCATGTTATTCACAGTAGCTCGTGAATTATCATTATTCGTTGCAATCCCGTTTGAAATTCCATCCATGACAGAAAGATTAGTAACATATAGTTTTGTCAGGTCAATCAATTTTGACACTCGGGTAATTACTAGGTAAGTCGGAAGAGTGTACTCATCACGGGCGCTCGCCAAATCAAGATCATTATTATACATATATTGATCTTGCGGAATTAATAGGTGGTTAAACGTTTCTTGAAATTTTTTGCGGTCAATCTCACCAATCTTTTGGTGCTTTCCAATATACCGTTTACTCAATGATGACGCATTTTGCACGATCATTGTCGTTTTCTTATGCTGAGTCAATTCAGAAGCTAAATAACCGAGTTTACTGCCAATATAATCCTGAATAATCTCTGTCGGGTTAGTTGTTGTCTGCCGTAACTGATTAACCAGCCGGTGAATCTGCGCTCCTCCAAGATCAATTTCCCATGAGGTTTCAAAATTACCATGGTGGAAAAATGCCAATGTAGAATTATCTAAGCCAATACTCAAAATATACAAGTTATGTTTACTTAATTCTCTAAATTCTGGTAACTGATCCACAATATAGCTCATGGACTGAGCCATTAGTTGATTAATATTTAACCATTCAATCTGCAAACCAGTTCGAACTTTTAGTTGATCCCCAACATAACTAGCGGTAACACTGTCCATATCTTCATAAGCACCATAGAACTTAATATTATCAATATGATAATCACTGATTAATTCTTTAAATCCTTCAATGTTATCAGTGATCGCTGCCATATTTTCACCATAGTTGGCAGTTTTATCGTCTTCACTAATATCAAATAATCCAGAACGAACATCATTGATTACTTTAAGGCTTGGGAGCTCAATAATCCGTAAGAAAATCTGATCCGGTTGTAAGTAAATTACTGCCGTTAACGAACTTTTCATTTTAAACACCCCTCAAAGTTTTTCCATCTTAAGTCTACCATTTGTGAAAGAAAAGAGCGTGCTAAAAAGGCCAGAATGATCTAAAAACCATTCTGGCCTTTTCTCAAGACGATTATAAATCCTGTTAATCACCAATCTTCTCCCACGCAAACTCTGCAGATGTACAAAGAAGACCGTTATTTTTAATTTGGTGAAGGCTTGTAAGAGGTGTCGGCATAAAGAACGCACTATCAATATCATGATCGGCACGAACTTCCTGATGGTATTGAATTGCAAACGATTTGAGCCGGTGACTCGTTAAGAATTTCTCCTCAAGAGGATCTAACAACCAGTCAAAATACCGAGCATTATTAACATGGTGATTCCCATCCAAATCAAAATAACGAACATGATATTGCCTACTTGATAGTTCAGCGCCTTCAGGAATTTGTTTTGGTCGTTTTCCCCGGGGTACTCGTTTAACCTGTGGTGCTTGGTAAGGGATAATTAGCTTTGGGGGGATTGATTCAATCTTTCGACTAGTTAAATTCATAAAAACTAATGATGATTTTATCCGTGCATATTCCCTTTGCCCTTCCTGATCACGAAGCCAATACTCACGAGTTGCAAAAAAACGGTTATAGCTAACAGCCCGTGTTCCCAGAATAACCGTATCACCTATTTTTAATGACTGAAAATTAACCTTTCCCTCAAAACTCGCAATAACCCATGTGCCGCCAGTAGCTTGAACAGTTTTTTGATTTAGCCCTAATTCATTGCTCTGTTCATCCGCTACAACAGAAAGCATACTCATGACCATACTTAAAACTGGGTGCCCTTGTTCATCACATTCATAATAAGTTAGTTGGTGTGGCATTTCATATTCCCGTGCCGTTTGTTGTAATTTCATTTTTACTCCTAAATATTGTGGTACTGCTTATATAATTCTTGCCGATTAAGTTTATTCTTCTTTGCAACTAGTTTAATCGCCATATTAGTGGATAGACCTTCGCTAATTGCCCGATCAATTTGTTCAATTGGGGTTCCAGTTTCATCCTGCTTTCCATCCTCATCAGGATGTGGATTCCCAGCGACAATGATAACGTATTCCCCTCGTGGCTGGTGATTCATATAGAACTCATTTATCTCCGCCAAACATCCCCGACTAAACTCTTCATAACGCTTAGTTAGCTCACGTGCCAAGACAACCTGTCGTTTATTCCCCAATACTTCAGCCATCGTCTTCAACGTTTTTTTTAACCTATGGGGGGCTTCATAAAAGATCATGGTTTCAGAGCGATTTCGTAACTGTTGCAATTCTTGGACCTGTTGCTGATGCTTTCGTTCAAGAAAGCCATAGAAATAAAAAGGTTGGGGAACAAGTCCAGATGCAATTAATGCTGTGAGCCCAGCATTAGCACCTGGCAACGGAACAACCGGAATGCCTTCCCTTACCGCTGCAGCAACCAATTCTTTTCCGGGATCAGAAATAGACGGCATACCGGCATCACTACATTGAGCAATCGTTACCCCACCCTTTAACTTTTCAATTAACTCTGGGATCCGCTGCTCAGTATTATGCTCATGAAAACTAATTTCAGGAGTATGAATATCAAAATGATTTAATAACTGCTGGGTATGCCGAGTATCCTCGGCTGCAATTAAATCGGCATCTTTCAACACCTTAACTGCCCGAAATGTCATATCATCCAAATTACCAATTGGCGTCGGAACAAGATATAGTGTTCCCGTATCCTGATTCTGAAAGCTACTAACCTGTTGCATATTCTTCTCCCTACTTAATTGGTGGTTGTTCATGACCAAAAATCGTGTCTAAGCAAAATGTACATGATTCGTTTTGGTCAAGTCGCTTGCCAAAGTACTCGCTACAAACGTGAAAGCCTTGCTGATAAAGCTTTTTTAAATTCTCCCGTGAACCAGAAAGGTGATCATCATGCTTGGGCTGATGCATCTTCTTTAACATTGTCCGCAGATGATCGTTTTCAATTGAAAGCTCAGCATTAGTTTCCATTAACTCTGTCACCTGGGCTTGGAGTTGTTCCATATTGGCAACTAAATCATGCGTTTGTTTAGTCACCTGAGCGAAACGATCATAAATACTATTTGGATTACTATGTTCACTCATTTTTAATCCTCCTATGCCGAAAGTGCTCGAACGATCTTAATCGTTAACTGTTCTGCAACATTTTGAAAGGCCATATTTTGATCCAACAGGTGACGACTAGTCAATGTTTCCTGACTAATTGCTAATAATGTCCTCACCGAATAATTATTCGCCGTAAAGCTTAATAGCTCCTGCTCCTGTACAAAGTGTAAGTCTTGTTCAGCAGTTATTCCGTTAGCAATCAATAAAGTATCACGCCAAATCAATGCCATCAGATCAAGAATCAGCTGTTGCTTTTGTCGATCGGTTGCTAATTTAACAATTTCAGTCTGAACATCAACGAAACCCAGCATATTAGCTTTGCTTGTATGACGATACCACAGGGAAATTGCTGTAATTGCCTGCTTCAACCAATCATCTTTTCGCCACTCCATAACCTCACTTACAGAATCAGTTAATCCAAGCGCAACTGTTCTTTCAGTTCGGGGAACCCCATTTTGTGCCAATCCTTTTTCCAGTTCAGCTCGTGGCAATGGTTGAAGCTCAATTACCTGAGTTCGAGAACGGATTGTTGGCAAGACAGCACTCTTATTCGTCGTTAACATCAAAATGTAAACTCCCGAGCCTGGTTCTTCGATAAACTTCAATAAACTATTGGCAGCGTTATTCGTCATTTTTTCAGCATCATGAATTATAAAAAGCTTTCTATTACCCTCAACAGCACTCTTAGTAAATTCATCCTTCAAATGACGAATTTCATCAACCTTAATTTGACGACCCTCCGGTTTAGCAACCACGACGTCAGGATGATTACCACTTAGGATTCGTTGGCATTCTGGACACGTAAGATCAGGTTCACCATTTTGGAGGTTGAAACAAAAGAGTCGTAATGCTAACCACTTAGCCAGCTGACTTTTTCCTGATCCAGTCGGACCAACGAAAAGATACGCATGTGCTAACTCGTGGTTTTTGATTACTGTTTGTAACTGCCTAACAATCAAAGGTTGCAAACTTTCTGCCTGCAATTGGTCAGCCACTTATCTTCACCTGCTTAATTAAAATTTATGAAATTGGTCAACTGGCATGACGAAAACAGTTGCTCCGCCAACCTGAACGTTAACTGGGAATGCTGAACCCCCTTCAACGTCCATATGCATCTGGGAAGTAACATACTGTTCACGGGATTTAGCATTCTTTTTGATAATATCAAGAACTTCTTGAACGCGTTCATCCTCAATTCCAATTAAAAACGTTGCGTTTCCTTCACGAAGAAAACCACCAGTTGTGGAAAGCTGTGTCATTTGAATATGGTTACTGGCAAACGCTTTACGGAGCCGATTACTGTCCTTTGATTGGACAATTGCAATAATCATTTTCATAATAAATCACCTTTCTTTGGATACCGTAAACTTAAAATAAATCATTAAACTTAGCATGAATCGTTTGTTTAACATCAGCAATTACCTTTGCTAATGGTTGACTAGCATCGATTAACTTAATTCTTTCTGGATTTTCACATTGAAGTCGAAGAAAAGATTTACGAACTTTTTTATGAAAGCTTAGCTGTTCTTCGTCTAAACGATTAACCTGATCAGCACGGTGTTCGGCGATCCGACGTAACCCAATTTCAGATTCAACATCAAGGTAAATTGTTAAATCAGGTAGGAGACCATCAATTGCAAATTGATTAACATCCCAAATCCGCTTTTCCCCAAGATGCCGACCAGCTCCTTGATAAGCAATTGAACTATCCACATAACGATCACATAGGATCACTTTACCCTTCTTTAACCCAGGAATAATTTCTGAAACAATATGTTGACGCCGGGCCGCAGCAAATAACAACGCTTCGGTCCATCCATCAATATCCGTATTCTGGTCATCAAACAGCACTTGGCGGATTTGTTCTGAGATATGATTACCACCTGGCTCACGGGTATACATTACTTGTGGTTTACCCAACTGCTTTTCTAAATTAGCTTGAATTGTGTTAATCACACTTGTCTTTCCCGCACCATCCGGTCCTTCAAATGAAATAAATTTTCCTGTCATTGTCCTCTTCCTAACGATCGACGACGCCCCGATTCATTTTACCGTGCACCTTAAATTTTCGTGCAATTCGGTAAAGATATAGGTACTTCTGCTCCTGCAAACGAGTTCGGTAATGTAATTCCGTGCTTGCATTTGCTTCATACACCGCTTGTTCTGTTTCCTTAGCGTGATCCCAACTTGCCTTTGTCTCGTAAATTAAGTTTAACAAACGTTGGTCACTTTCTTGCTTTACTACTTCCTTATTTCGATGACGAAAAAGCATGAGTTACATCTCCGTTCGTCCTTGAACTGCCTTAAATAGGGTCACTTCGTCTGCGTAATCAATATCGGCACCAACGGAAAGACCGTGAGCTAGTCGTGTTACCTTGATCCCTGCTGGTTTGATAAGCCGCGCTAAGTAACTCGCAGTCAATTCTCCATCAGATGATGCATTAGTTGCAATGATAATCTCTTTAGTCTCGTCATCCTTTTTCAAGCGATTCAAAAGACCGGTAATATTGATATCTTCTGGACCCGTCCCGGCGACGGGAGATATTACCCCATTCAGCACGTGGTACAAACCATGGTATTCGTGCATTCTCTCCATTGCCATAACGTCCTGCGACTGTTCGACCACCAAAATTTGTGAACGATCACGGGTCTTATCCTGACAAATCGGGCACGGATCATCTTCAGTAATATTACCGCAAATACTACAACTATGGAGATCGCGCTTTGCTGATAGTAATGACTTGGCAAAGTTTGTAACGTCGTCATTCTGCATCGTTAACGTATAAAAAGCTAGCCGGGTAGCCGTCTTTTGACCAATACCCGGTAGTTTGGTATAACTCTCGATTAACTTTGCCAGTGGTTCTGGATACTGCACTCTTACATCCCCAAGCCACGCGTGTACTTACCCAAAGTACTTTGGGTAGCATCGTTAACTTTCTTCATCCCGTCGTTAACAGCAGCTAGCACAAGGTCAGAAAGCATATCAATATCATCTGGGTCAACTGCTTCTGGCTTAATTTTTAAATCTACCAACTTATTATCCCCAGTAAAGGTTGCGGTTACCATTCCATCCGGTGCTTGACCAATGAATTGTTGCTTAGCAAGTTCCTCGTGTTCAGCCATCATTTTCTTTTGCATTTCCTTAGCTTGCTTTACCATTTGTTGCATATTCATACCATTCATCATAATCTATCATTCCTCTTTCTAATTATTTTCTACTTTAACAATATCGCTACCGAATAGTTCCTGGGCAGTTGCTACCAGATCTTTTTGAACTCCTGATTGTGGCTCTTGACTTGGTGGCTCCTCTGCCGCTTCATCTTCCTGCACTGGTGATTTAGCATTAGCCGGAGCAGATTGCTCCTTGTTAGCTAGATGCGTTGCCTGGCTCCCCTTTCCTAGGCCATGACTCTGGATGTATTCTTGACGAATCCGTGGCCATTGATCCTTTGGCACAAAAACAACTCTTCGTTCATCACCGCTTAGTCTTTGCAGTCCCTCTTCCATTGCCCTTATTAAGGCGGCATCATCAGTTGCCTGTTGAAAAAGGAAGGCATAGTCGAACGCTACTATAATTCCATCTGGACTAGCAGCTACTGGCTGAGAAACATGGAGTAATGAACGTTGAGGGACACTCAACATATTTAGCATATCTTCCCAAAGATCCTTTATTTTAATAAGATCTTGACGGGTAGCTGCGGCAAGAACTGGGTAAACCTTGTGCAAGTTTATCTGAATTTTTCGTGACTTAACACGCGGTTGTTCCTTAACGGATTGAGGACTATTCCGTACTGTTTTGTTAACTACCTCACCGTTTTTACGAAGTTCCTTAACAGTTTGCTGGAGTGCCTGAACCTGAGCCTGAAGCTTATCAATTTCCGCCTGCTTTGCTCCACCGGCTTGAACCTGTGGCGCTTCATTAGTCGACTTTTGTTCAAGCACTGGTTGCGATAATTTAACTGTCAACACTTCCAAATAAACATCAGGATGAGTTGTAAATCGCATTTCCATTTGAATATTATTTAAATCATCAATCATCCGGTAAAGGGTCGTTGAGGAGGCTGCTTTACTTAATTCCGCAAAATCCTCATCCTTTAGCCCAGTACTTTCAACCTTTATTAATTTTGGTGCTTCTTGATACAACAGGACATCTCGAATAAACGAAATTAAATCTTCAATAAAACGCTGACCATCTTTTCCCTCACCAAGGATCTCCTTCATTGTTTCGAGCGCTGGAGCACTTTGGTTCTGACAAACTTCCAGAAAATATTTCTTTAAAAGTTGCTTAGTAACGCTGCCTGTTACCAATAAGGCATCATCAAGTTTAACCTGGTTATCACTAAAGGAAAGAACTTGATCAAGGATACTCAGGGCATCCCGCATTCCACCCTCAGCAGCGTTAGCAATCACCCATAATGCTTTCTCATCATATTCAACTTTTTTCTGGTCAAGAATAGATTTCATCCGTTCAAACGAATCGGTCGCAGAAATCCGACGAAAATCAAATCGTTGAACACGAGAGATAATTGTTAGGGGGATCTTATGTGGCTCTGTTGTTGCCAAAATAAAGATCACGTTAGCAGGTGGCTCTTCCAGTGTCTTAAGTAAGGCGTTAAAAGCTCCAGTTGAAAGCATATGAACTTCATCAATAATATAAACCTTATACTCTGCCTGTGTTGGCGCATACTTCGCTTTATCACGAATATCGCGAATTTCTTCTACACCATTATTTGATGCAGCATCAATTTCAATAACATCATTTAACTGACCATTGGTAATTGCTTTACAGGTATCACATTCATTACATGGCTCACCATCTTGAGAGTAGTGACAGTTAACTGCCTTAGCAAATATTTTAGCCGCAGAAGTCTTCCCAGTACCCCGTGGCCCAGCGAAGAGGTAGGCATGACTAATTTGGTGAGTAATAATGGCGTTTTTTAGTGTTCGCGTCACAACTTGTTGCCCAACCATGTCATCAAAACGCTGGGGACGCCATACGCGGTATAATGCCTGGTAACTCATTAATCAGCTTCCTTTCCGTAATTTTAATGCTTCTTAATATTATACTAGCTTTTAACGAAAGAAAAATCATTTAAGTTGAATTTAATTCAAATTAAAATTTCTCCTCAAAAGAATTAAAGAGGCCAGGGAAGAAAATCCCTGACCTCACAATTAATTATCAAAAAAACTTAGAGCACAAGATACATCAAACTTAGTGCTGCTTCCTTCCGGACCTGACACGGTTCGTAAGCATATCCTTGCTCTAAGGCCTTACGGCAAATAATATGATACAACATTTACCTAAGAATTACCAGTTTTTTTCTTTTTACGGGCTAATTTTCGTTTTTTTCTAACTGCCCGAAAAAAATCTTTAAGCAATTGACTGCATTGTTCACCAAGAATACCAGAAGTTACGTAAGCCTGATGATTTAGCCGGTCATCATTAAGTAAATGATACAAACTTTCAACGGTTCCTGCCTTCGGATCAGGTGCCCCGTAAAAAACATTGCGAATACGGGAATTAACAATTGCACCGCTGCACATCATGCACGGCTCAAGAGTAACATAAAGATCACAATCTTCGAGTCGCCAACTATGAAGATAGGAGCAGGCCTCCATAATTGCCAGCATCTCAGCATGGTACGTAACATCTTGAAATTTCTCACGCATATTATGACCACGTCCGATTATCTTTCCCTGATAAGTTACTACCGCACCAATAGGAACCTCATCTAGCAGTTCTGCCTTTTTTGCTTCAGCAATCGCTGTCTGCATGAACTTTACTTGTTCTTCTTGGGGAATTGTTACTCTTTCCCTCATTATAATTCTCCTTTTAACCTCGTAAATTCATTTTTTCAGTGTATAATAGTCAAGTTGTTGTCCAATCTATCATTTATCATAAAATAAATCAAAAAGTTTCACGTACCTTATCGCCTTTCTCTTGTGCCATATATTGTGTTTCACCCTTAATATCACACAATATATGGCACTTTTTCATTGATTTTTTACAAAATATCGCTATACTAGAGGACATCAAATAAGACGAGTGAGGGGATCAAAATGGTTACTTTGTTTTCCAAAAACAACTGCATCCAATGCAAAATGACAAAGAAGTTCTTAAAGGCTCACAACATTAATTTCGTTGAACACAATATTGATGAACAGCCTGAATTCATTAAAAGCTTGAAGTCAGAAGGTTTCATGGCAACTCCAGTTGTTAAATTACCAAACGGAAGTGCTTTTTCTGGCTTTCGTCCTGACGAATTAAATAAGTTAACTCAAGCTATTTAAATGATCTAATCGCATGGCTATTCAGGTTTCATTAATAATTTTGTTGAAATTTGAATGATTTTTAGAGTGGTTAGTGATAGAAATTATTTTTATCGCAACCACTTTTTTTATTCACTATTTTTACAAACCTAAGAGAAAGTGGGAAATAAACATGGCACTGTCCGATATTGATTTAACACAAGTTAAGTACTATGACCTCAATAATGAAGTAAATATTCCAAAGAATGGCAAAATCCAATTAGATAAGGATCAAGCCGCTCTGGCAGACTTTATTGAAAATAACGTCAAGCCAAATACCAAGCAATTCTCTTCCGTTACTGAGCGCTACAAATGGCTAGAAGCAAATGACTATATTGAAGATGGTTTTATGGATAAATATAGCAATGCCTTCATTGAAAAGCTATACGATTATTTAAAGAAACAAAACTTCCATTTTCATTCATTTATGGCAGCCTACAAATTCTATGCCCAATATGCCCTGCGAACTGATGATAAGGAATACTACCTAGAAAACTATATCGACCGCGTTGCGATGAATGCCCTTTACTTAGCAAACGGTGATGAAGAATTAGCAATGATCTTAGCGGACGAAATTATCCATCAACGTTATCAACCAGCTACCCCGACTTTTTTAAACGTTGGCCGAAAACGTCGTGGAGAATTTGTTTCCTGCTTTGCAATCCAACCAACTGATAACATGAATACAATCGGCCGGACTATTAACTCAGCCCTCCAACTTTCTAAAATTGGTGGCGGTGTTGGGATTAATCTTAGTAACCTTCGTGAGGCTGGGGCACCTATTAAAAAGATCGAACATGCCGCTAGTGGTGTTGTTCCGGTAATGAAACTCCTTGAAGATAGTTTCTCTTACTCTAACCAGTTAGGCCAACGACAAGGTGCAGGCGTTGTTTACCTTAGTGTCTTTCACCCTGATATCATTGAATTTTTAGGCGCCAAGAAAGAAAACGCCGATGAAAAGATTCGACTAAAAACTCTTTCACTTGGGGTTACCGTTCCTGATAAATTCTATGAATTAGTTGAAAAAGATGAGGATATGTACCTTTTCAGTCCCTATGATGTTGAACGAGTTTACGGTAAGCCATTCTCTTATGTTGATATCACTAAAGAATACGACAACATGGTTGCTAACGATGCGATCCACAAGAAAAAAATCAATGCCCGTGATCTCGAGGACGAAATTAGTAAACTCCAACAAGAATCGGGTTATCCTTACATCATTAACATCGATACCGTTAACCGGGATAACCCAATTGACGGTAAGATCGTGATGAGTAACCTGTGTTCAGAAATTGCCCAAGTCCAAACTCCATCCATTATCGCAGATGACCAAAGTTACGAAACTCTTGGTACCGACATCAGTTGTAACCTTGGTTCAACTAACATTGCAAATATGATGGACACACCAGATTTTGGTCGTTCAATTCGGGCAATCGTCAGGGGACTCACTAGAATCAGTGATGTGGAAAGTCTCGACGTTGTTCCCTCAATTAAAAAGGGAAACGAACTTAGTCACTCAATCGGCCTTGGGGCAATGGGTCTTCACGGTTACCTAGCCAAAAATCACATTCAATATGGTAGCCCGGTTGCTGTAGAATTTATTAGTGTTTACTTTATGTTGCTTAATTACTGGTCATTAGTCGCTTCTAATGAAATTGCTAAGGAACGGCAGGAAACATTCTATAACTTTGAAAAGAGTGCCTATGCTAACGGTTCCTACTTTGACAAGTACGTAACTAAAGATTGGGGACCTCAATCTGATCTGGTTAAGAAGCTCTTTAATAACATCCACATCCCAACAACCAATGATTGGAAGCAATTAAAAGAAGACGTAATGAAAAACGGACTTTACAATGAATACCGGCTTGCAGTTGCGCCAAATGGTTCAACTTCCTACATTAATGATTCAACAGCTAGTCTTACCCCAATTATCAATCGGATTGAAGAACGGCAAGAAAAGATGATTGGGAAGATTTACTACCCAGCACCATACCTCTCTAATGACACAATGCCTTACTACCGTTCTGCCTACGATATGGATATGCGAACCGTAATTGATACCTATGCGGCCGCACAACAACATATTGATCAATCTCTCTCTTTGACCCTCTTTGTTCGGTCAACAATACCCGAAGGCCTTTATGAATGGAAAAATGGGCGGACAAATAAGATGACTACTCGTGATCTTAATATTCTGCGTCATTATGCCTACAAGAAAGGGATCAAGTCAATTTACTACGTCCGGACATTCACCGACGATAATGATGAAATTGGCGCAAATCAATGTGAAAGCTGTGTTATCTAACCAGGGATTAAATTGATTTTCGGCCTAATGATTGCTAAACTTATTTTTATATGAATTTTAAAAATTCACGTCTCAAAAAATTGTTTTGATTGTGAATAAGGAGCCTAATAAATGAAGCTTGAAGAATATAAACCTTTGACAGAATATAAAGCGATCAATTGGAATGAAGTTTCCGATATGATTGATAAAGCGACCTGGGAAAAGCTTACAGAGCAATTCTGGCTCGATACACGGATCCCGGTTTCTAATGACTTAGATGATTGGCGCGAGCTTGATACTGATCATCAATGGACAGTTGGTCACGTTTTTGGCGGATTAACCCTTCTTGATACTGTGCAATCCGAAGCAGGATTAACCGCTCTTAAGCAGGACGTAAAGACGCAACATGAAACTGCGGTCCTCAACAATATTCAATTTATGGAATCGGTTCACGCCAAGAGTTACTCAACGATTTTCTCAACGTTAAATACTCCTGAAGAAATTAACGAAATCTTTAAATGGTCAGATTCAGAAGAATTCTTACAAAATAAAGCTGTGCAGATTGCAAATATTTATCGCGATCCAGAAGAAGATCCGCTAAAGAAAAAAGTTGCTAACGTCTTCCTCGAAACCTTCCTCTTCTATTCCGGCTTCTACACCCCTCTTTATTATCTAGGACACAACAAATTAAATAATGTTGCTGAAATTATTAAATTAATTCTTCGAGATGAATCTGTTCATGGAACTTATATTGGTTACAAATTCCAAGTGGGGATGCATGATCGGACCGAAAAACAACAACAAGATATGAAAGATTGGATGTACAATTTCTTGTATGAACTGTACGATAACGAAGAAAAGTACACTCATCTTCTTTACGATCAAGTTGGCTGGACAGAAGACGTTCTTACCTTTATTCGTTACAATGCTAACAAAGCATTAATGAACCTTGGTCAAGATCCCCTCTTTCCTGATACCGCATCCGACGTTAATCCGGTTGTAATGAACGGAATTTCAACTTCAACTACCAACCATGACTTCTTTAGTCAAGTTGGTAACGGCTACCGGCTCGGTGAAGTTGAAGCAATGAACGACGACGATTATGACGTTGCTGATCCAAATGCTTCAAAAGATAAAAATGATAAAGAGTAATTGAAAATAAATCGCTTAAAAGCAGCAAGATGTTCACCTATCGTGATCATCTTGCTGCCTTTTTATTTAATAATGCTCAACTAAAAACATGGAAAGTGTTCATTCGCTTATCATTGGTTGTTATAGTTCTGTGAAATAACTATCAAATAAATGGAATATATCACTGCTAGAAGAAACCATTTTAAAATAATACCAATATTTTTGCCAGCTTTGCAATGGTTGTAGTAACAATTCAGAAAGCGTTAACACGCTCACTTACCATTGTTCAAGCAATCACATATACCTTTACATTAGCTCAAAATATAGTATATTTATTTATGTTCAGAAATTAACAAAGCTAGCAATAAAAGTAAAGGAGTTCATTCTCATGGCTAAAGATAAGAAAAATCTTGAATCTACAATAACTGTTGATAAAGAAAAAGAAGCTCAAGCGATGATTAACGACTTAGTAGAACGTAGTCAAAAAGCTTTTGATAAGCTACGCAACTTTAACCAAGAACAAGTTGATAAGATCTGTCAAGCAATGGCATTGGCAGCTGAAGAACATCACATGGAACTCGCAGTGGACGCTGCCAACGAAACAGGGCGTGGGGTTGCTGAAGATAAGGCCATTAAAAACATCTACGCTAGTGAATACGTTTGGAATAATATTCGTCACGACAAAACCGTTGGGATTATCAAAGACGATGATGAAAACCAAACAATTACAATTGCGGATCCACTAGGAATTATTGCAGGTGTTGTTCCGGTTACTAACCCAACTTCAACAACAATCTTCAAGTCAATTATTTCTGCCAAGACTCGGAACACTATTATTTTCTCCTTCCACCCCCAAGCATTAAAGTCCTCCATTAAGACTGCTAAGATTCTCCAAGAGGCTGCAGAAAAAGCTGGTGCTCCAAAGGACATGATCCAATGGATTCCACAATGCAGTCTTGAAGCAACTAATGCTTTACTCCGCAACCCTAACATCGCAACCATCTTAGCAACCGGTGGCCCATCCTTAGTTAAAGCCGCCTACAGTTCTGGTAACCCTGCTTTGGGTGTTGGTCCTGGTAATGGTCCTGCTTACATCGAAAAAACTGCCAACATTGCCCGTTCCGTTTACGATATCGTTCTTTCAAAAACTTTTGATAACGGTATGATTTGTGCGACCGAAAACTCAATTATTGTTGACGATGAAATTTACGACCAAGTAAAAGAAGAATTTAAAAAGTGGAATTGCTACTTTGTTAAACCAAATGAATTGGATACCTTTACGGAAGGTTTTATTGACACTAAACGGCACCAAGTTCGCGGGCCAATTGCTGGTCGTTCAGCTAATGCAATCGCTAAAATGTGTGGCTTAAAGAATGTTCCTGAACACACCAAGGTATTAATTGCTGAATACGAAGGTGTCGGTGATGATTACCCACTATCAGCTGAAAAACTTTCACCTGTACTTACTATGTACCGAGCAACTTCACACGAAAATGCCTTTGATATTTGTCGTCAATTGATTCACTACGGTGGTGAGGGTCACACAGCTGCCATTCACACTCTCGACGACGACCTAGCTACTAAGTACGGTCTTGAAATGCGTGCTTCCCGGATTATCGTTAACTCACCATCTGGTATCGGTGGAATTGGTAACATTTACAACAACATGACACCATCCCTAACCCTCGGTACTGGTTCGTACGGTGGTAACTCCGTATCACACAACGTTACAGACTGGGATCTCTTAAACATCAAAGTTATTGCTAAGCGGCGCGAGAATCGTCAATGGGTTAAGATTCCCCCAAAAGTATACTTTCAACGCAACTCACTAAAAGAATTGCGCGACATTCCTAATATTAATCGTGCTTTTATCGTTACCGGTCCCGGAATGAGTAAGCGTGGTTATGTTCAACGAGTAATTGACGAATTGCGTCTTCGTCAAAACGATACTGCCTTCTTGGTATTCGATGACGTTGAAGAAGATCCATCCACTAACACCGTTGAAAAAGGTGTCGCAATGATGAACGACTTTAAACCTGATACAATCATTGCCCTCGGTGGTGGTTCACCAATGGACGCCGCTAAAGCTATGTGGATGTTCTATGAACACCCAGAAACTTCCTGGTACGGTGTTATGCAAAAGTACCTTGACATTCGTAAGCGTGCATACCAAATCAAGAAGCCTACTAAGTCACAATTAATTGGAATTCCTACTACTTCAGGGACTGGTTCAGAAGTTACACCATTTGCCGTAATTACTGACTCCAAGACCCACGTCAAGTACCCACTTGCAGACTACGCATTGACCCCAAACATTGCGATCGTCGATTCCCAATTTGTTGAAACTGTTCCTCCCAAGACCACTGCTTACACAGGTTTGGATGTTCTTTGTCACGCTACTGAATCATATGTTTCAGTAATGGCAACTGATTACACTCGTGGTTGGTCACTGCAAACCATCAAAGGGGTTATGGAATACCTTCCAAACTCTGTAAAGGGTGACAAACTTGCACGGCGGAAGATGCATGACTTCTCTACAATGGCCGGAATGGCATTTGGTCAAGCATTCTTAGGAATTAACCACTCTCTTGCCCACAAGATGGGTGGTGCGTTCGGTCTTCCTCACGGATTACTGATTGCGATCGCCCTTCCACAAGTTATCCGCTTCAATGCTAAACTACCACAAAAGCTTGCCCTTTGGCCTCACTACGAAACTTACCACGCAACTAAAGATTATGCTGATATCGCTCGCTTCATTGGCCTCCAAGGAAATTCTGATGAAGAATTAGCTGAAGCATACGCCAAGAAAGTGATTGAATTAGCCCACGAATGTGGGGTTAAGTTAAGCCTTAAGGATAACGGTGTTAGTCGTGAAGACTTCGATAAGGTAGTTGATCAACTTGCCGTCCTTGCATATGAAGATCAATGTACAACTACTAATCCAGTTGAACCATTAGTAAGCCAACTCAAGGAACTACTTGAACGCTGCTATGATGGTACTGGTGTTGAGAACGACTAATTTACTGGTTAAGTAAAAAAGAAGATCGAGATTTCTCGATCTTCTTTTTTTACTTAAATTTTCTATTTTAATACCAGTTCCTCTTGGCAAAATTTCTTCATATTATCCCAATCAATTTCATAGCCCAATCCAGGTCGATGAGAAACATTGACATAAGTTCCATCTAGTTCAACTACTGGTTTGATAATATCCTGATTATAATAACGAGTTGAAGCAGCAATATCATTAGGAAGTGTATATCCTTGGAGAGTAGCAATTGCAACGTTTTCTGCTCTTGCAACTCCAGAATCTAACATCCCGCCACACCAACATTGAATACCATGTTTACTTGCATATTCCTGAATTTTTCTTGCTACTCCTAGTCCGCCAACCCGTGCAACTTTAATATTAACAATACGACCGCTACCTAATTTAATCATTTTCTTAACATCAGCTAACGAAAGAATACTTTCATCCAGACAAATTGCTGTCTTTAACCTAGATTGAAGTTGTGCATGATCGACTAAGTCTCCCGGTTCTAATGGTTGTTCAATCATGAGTAACCCCAACTCATCAAGACGTTGTAACATCGGTAAATCTTTTAAACGGTATGCCGAATTAGCATCAGCCATTAGCATCGCTTCTGGGAACTCGTTCCGGACTGCTTTAATGAACTGATAATCGGCTCCCGGTTTTATCTTCATTTTTATTCGCCGATAACCATCATTGAGATATCCACGAACAACTTCAACTAATTTTTCTGGTGAAGATTGAACACCAATACTAACACCAACTTCAACTTTTTGTTTGTCACCACCCAATGCTTTCGCTAACGGAAGACGAAGCCGTTTAGCATATAAATCCCACAGTGCACAATTTATACATGCCTTGCTCATATTATTTCGACGAATATGACTAAATAGTTGATAAATATCATCCGGATGATTAATATCATGACCAATCAACTTGGGTAATAATTGTTCTTTTAATAGGTCCCATGCTCCTGACCGAAATTCCTCATTATAAAATGGAATATCAAAAGCTGAACACTCTGAATATCCACAATTACCGTCCTGATCTGTCAACTCCAAGATAATCGTTCGTTTATACTTAATTACCCCGAAACTAACCTCAAAAACGTTCCTTAAAGGTAAATCAATTTTAAATAATCGTGCCCTTTTAATTTTCATCTTATCACCTTCTGCTTATTAATTTGCCTTTTTACCCTGAATAGTTAATGAAGCAACAAACGCCAGTAATGCAAAGAATGTTAGTACTAAGAAAGCTGCAGTATAGCTATGAGTACCTTGGATAACAAGACCAATTAAAATTGGTGCTAAAAAGCCAGCAAGTTGCCCACCAAAATTAACCACCCCAATGGATGCTCCATAATTTGTTTTTGCAACTAATTGTGCTACAAAAGCATAAGAGGCAGCAAAACCAATTGATTTAGTAAAATAAGCTAATACTTCAAAGGTAATCACCCCGGTCAAACTTAACGAATGAAACATTCCATACATGAATACCATAGTTATTAGGGCAGAAAGAGAAATTAGCCATTTCTCGTGACCGGCAAAAAACTTAACCATAATGAATCCAGCGATAAATGAGCCGATCCCCGCTGTAATGGAAGGAAGAGGTACTAACCAAGCAATTCCTTTTAGATTAATATGTCGTGCTTGAAGAAGGTAAGTAGGCATCCAGGTATCCAGTCCTTTTGTAATTACACTAAAGCCAAATACAACTACCGAAAAGCTTAATACTCTCCAGTCAAACTTTCCTTTAACCTTTTGATCTCCTGTATCATAATCTGGAATTTCACGATTTAACGGTCGTTCGAAGAAATAATATAATGCCAAATAAATAAGACCTAATACTCCAACAACATGAAATGCACCACGCCAACTTAACATCGCAATCAAGGGAGCAACAATAAACGGTGCAAGTGCATTTCCAATATAATTAGATGAAATAGCAACCGCGGATGCCTGCCCACGTTTATTTTCTGGGAATGCCAGACGGACCTGTTTCATTGCTGCTGATGGATATGATCCTTCGCCAATTCCAAATAGGATCCTAATAATAATTAGAGAAATAAACGACCAAGCAAATCCTGTCATCATAGTAAATACTGACCATGCCAAAAGCGAGAGCACCGTCATCCATTTAGTGCCAAACCGGTCAACAAGCCAGCCCCCTGGAACTTGCATTAATGAATAACTAAAGAAAAACGCAGAGCCTACTACTCCTAGTTGAGCCGGAGTCAACGTAAAGCTTTTTCCAACATAAGCAAGTGCAATATTCATTGCAGAACGATCAATAAAGCAAATAATAAATCCTAAAAAAACTAATACTAGTGTTCGATACGACTTTGGCCTTTCATTCTGACTCATTAAATATTGTGATTCATCCATAAGATAACCTTCTTTCCACTATTTAGAATTTAAATTTCGACAAAGATAAGTAATAATCTTTATTCCATCCAGAAAAGCATCAATTGTTATGTTCTCATTTGGTGCATGATTATATTGATCATAATTTGCCAATGGAATTGTAAACGGAGGAATTCCTACAATATCTCTCCAAATATAATTTGGAACACTCCCAGGCATTACCGGCTCAATTAGTGCTTTACCAGTAGCTTCTGTAATTGTAGAAACCAGTCGAGAAATTAATGGATTACTCTCTTCAATTTTCACAGGATCAAGTTTGACCAAGTACTTAATTTTGACTCGTTTTTCATCCAATTCCACTTTAAGCGTATTATTAATTAATTTAATTACTTCATCACATGTCTGATTAGCAACCAAGCGACAATCAATAATTGCAGTTGCTTTGCCAGGAATAATCGTTTTTACCCCATTTCCCTCATAGCCACTACTCATCCCATTAATTGTTATTGATGGTCGAAACATTAACCGATAGTAATAATCAAATTTATCCTTATAAATTGGTGCTGGAATATGATACGGACTCGGAAGAGCGTTCAACCACTTTCGTTCTTGGTTACTTGGCTCAACCACTCCTTCATAAAACCCCTTAATTCTACATTGACCAGTTAGTGGGTTAATTAGCTTAATTAAAACCCGCATAAGTTCAACAGCCGCATTTTTACTAACATTCCCAAAATTGCCTGAATGTAGATCACTTACGTTAGTCCTTACTCCTAACTTAAACGATAAAACACCCCGATTCCCTAATCGTAAAATATGATCTCCTGATTGACTTATTGATCCATCCATTACAAAAACAGCCGAAAGATTATTTAGGTATTTATCTTTCAAAGTCCGAACCGTTTGAAGAAGATGCGGACTCCCAATCTCCTCTTCACCCTCAATAAGAATCCTGGCTGTAAAAGGTAACTCCCCATATAATTGCTGATAAACATAAAAGCCACATATTTGCGCCATTAATTGACCTTTATTATCGCCAGTTCCGCGTCCATACAAGCGACCGTCACACTGGGTTAATTCGAACGGCTTTACTTTCCATTCGTTTAATTTTCCTGGTAACTGAACATCATAATGCCCATAAAACAAGTATTCATTACCCTTACCTGGAGAAAGCGTTGCGATAATAATGGGATTACCGGCCGTTTCAATAATCTCAACGTTTGCATGAATGAATTGTTCTAAAAGTTCTTTCAAAAATTTAACTGTTGCTTGAATTCCTTCTCCTGTTTGACTAAGACTTTTTTGACTTATAAAGTTAGCTAGTAGATTAATAAACTGTTGCTGATTTTCCCTGACATAGTCATCAATCATCATTTCATCTCCTTCAAAATTATAATATAATTAGAATATTCTCATTTATTTTTAAAATCCAATATTACTTTTCATGTAGTTAATAACAAAATTGCTATGAAAGAGGTAACAAAGATGAATTTAACGCAAATGAAATACTTTACCGAAGTCGTCAAAACAATGAATATGACAAAAGCAGCAAATAAATTACGTGTTGCCCAACCATCTATCAGTCGTAGTATCCGGGAATTAGAGAATGAATTAGGCGTTTTATTATTTATTCGTCAAGGTAAAAAATTAATCTTGACCGCTCAAGGTAATTATTTTTTTACAGTAGTTAATAGTTCATTTAATCAACTAAGGATGGCAAAGGAAAATGTAAAGGCAATTAACTCACTTGACAATAAAAATATCACTATTAAGATGTGTGAAACTACTCCTTTATTAGTTTCATTTCTCAAGATAATTCATGATAAATACCCACAAATTAATCTTCAATTTATTCAAAGTAAAATCGACACTGATCCTCGACATTACGATTTTCAGCTCGTTTCACTGCCGGTTCCTGAGCAAAATAACAAATTATTATTATCTGAAGAAATCTTTTTAGCAACGAGTAAAGAAAACTCTCAACCAACATTTCAATTAGAAAAAATTAATCAACTACCTCTAATTGAAATGAACGCGTCACCATTTGCCGACTTTATCCGACGTTTTCTTTCTGCCCAAAGAATAAATCCTCAAGTTGTATTACGAACCGGCGATCGTAATCTCATGATTAATTTAGTAGCTCAAGGATATGCTTCATGTTTTGTTCCTGAGTTATCCTGGAACTGTACAACTAATCTGGAAAAAATTTCATTACATAAAATTGGAAAGAATGGTTTCCATAGAAAAATTTATCTCTCCTATCCCTATGGGCCAAGGACAAGCATTCAAGAGCAAATTGCTATACTTCTTCTTAATTACTGTCACTCCTTAAAAAACTAATTTTCCTCTTTAATAGTCTGATTAACTAAAAAAGATAAAGTTAAATGCAATAAAGCTATAATATATAGTCTTATTGCTTAAATGAAGTACGAGCAATGCAATTCATAAACGAATTTTCTGCACTTGATAAATCTGAACTCTGGAGACGTATTTTTTCATTATTGAAAAATTGTTGAATAGATAATAATTTCTGATGTTGTTTCATCATCCATTCTGACTACATTAACCTTTGGCTTGATTTATACATAATTCTTTTTAGCGAGCTTAACAAGATTATCTACGACATGATCATTTGCTTGGTATTATCAATCAAGAAATTTGGAATTTCTTGATTACGGTCTGAATTTAAGCAATATTTTTAGAGGAAATAACGGTTTCTTCCTCAGCGAATCAATTTTTCTATAATCTTTAGCTAGCTTTTCCATTGTAGTTTGTTGATAAATACAAAAAGTCCTTAGTACTAAGAATTTCCTAATACTAAAGACCACTTTTACTTATTCCACTGCCTTAATATTAATCACCGAATTATCACCATCAGTAGTTTCTAGTCGAAGAAGATTTGCTGCAGAAGTATTTTGCTGAAGATCTTCTGAGCCATGATCAACCCCGTCAAGTTTATTATCTCCATCAACAGTATGAAGGATAAAGCCATCCGCATGTGAAGCAATTACCTTATTATCACCATCGTCTGTCTTTACAGTGTAATGTCCCTTAAAGGTTACTCCATGACTCGTAAAATCTCCTTGTCCCAGGGTCGTCATCCCACCTTCAACTGCTAGTTTGTTATAAGTAACGTCCCCATCTGCATCATTAATGTCCATGTTAGTTAAATCAACATTTGAAATATCTAAATCACCATCAACCATTTCGATCTTTCCTGACAAAATTGCTCCCTTTGGAACAGTAATAATTAAGGTGTCATCCCCATCATCAAAGGTAAAAAACGTTCCATGGCCATCATCCTGATTAACCGTCAATGTCTGCCCTGTAAGCTTGACCTTCGGAACCCGACCATTACTCCCCTGGTAGTTAACCGCAAACCTCTTTCCCGTTTTAATTAAAACATTTGAGCATGGGACATTCAGATCAAGCTCCTTAAATTCTTTATTACCAGCTAAATTCTTAGTAGTCCGATGTTCAACAGTTGGCATTGTCCCTTTAAAATAAATATTTTTCACGCCATGCCCAGCAAAGCCAACAATCATTAAAACAATACCGATAATTAAAACCCCAAGACTAATTTTGAACATCTTTTTCATGGTGGTTAGTCCTCCTTTGAAGTAGTTTTTGGTAAATATACTTAGACAAGTTTGCAATTGCTTGCGCCAACCAGCGAATCACCCAATAACCAATTGGAATACAGATAAGTAAAAGTCCTAATAACGCTATCCCTGCACCACTGCAAAAAATTCCAGTCATTGGCGCTGTAGCGATAACTCCAATTCCTGTGTAAAGTAGAACTCCTGTTGCAAAAGCTAAGCCAAGAAGGGTTCCCAGAATTCCCACACTAATACCAAACACGGCAGCTAAAGCAGCAACCAATATCCCTAATGCTCCTAAACTTAAAGCAAATGTAATTGGCGAAGTAATGATAGCAATAATTATTAACCAAAAAACGCGCCAACTAGACTTCGTTGAAGCGACATGGCCCTCTTGTGTTTCTTTATCATTAGCTTTAATTGAGTAGTCAGCAAGGATTTTATGGCTTAACTGCCTTGGAGTCCCCAACTCCTTAGTAATTTCTTTGTAATCATCATAACCAGCATCTTCAATGTACTCGTTATAAAAATCGAGTGCATCTGTCCTTTCAGTTACTGTCAACGGTTTTAAGTATTTTTCTAATTCCGCAATGTATTTTTGCCGAGCATCCATTATTTTTCTTCCCCCTTTTGATAAAAGATTTGATCCAAATTACCCTTATATTCTTCCCATAGTTGTAAAATCTCATTTAATCGCTGCTTACCAGTAGTCGTTATTTGATAATACCGTCTATTTCTCCCTTGAAATGGCTTATCGTAGGTGGTTAAGTCACCATTCTTTTTTAAGCGTCGAAGAACCGGATACATTGTCGATTCTGAAATATCAATCACGTTTTTTACTTTTTGCGTTAAAGCATATCCATAGTACTCATCCTGGTTCAAGAGCGCCAATACAAGGCCATCAAGGAGTTCACCGGTTATTTGAATTTTCATTTTGAACATCCTCCTCAATTCACGTAATATTATATCATATATAATATAGTGACTAAATATAATAATACTATCTCTTAAATTTATTTAAATTTAATTAGCTTTTTTCCAAAGCAATAACTTAATTTGATAAAATATTATTACTCAAATTACTAGTAATATAAAGGAGGCTCATATGATTAAAGAATTTAAAGACTTTATTTCACGAGGAAATGTTGTTGATATGGCAGTCGGGATTATCGTTGGGGCTGCATTTACATCAATCGTCAAGTCGTTAGTTAATAACCTTATTAACCCGTTAATCGGGCTCTTCATTGGTAAGATCGACCTCTCTAATCTAGTCTGGACAATTGGGGATGCCCAGTTCAAATATGGTAGTTTTCTTAACTCAGTAATTAACTTTTTGATCATTTCCTTTGTCATCTTCCTGATGGTTAAAGCAATTAACCGCTTCAGAAAGAAAAAGGAAGAAGAACCTGCTAAATTAAGTGAAGAAGCTCAATACCTTAAAGAAATTACTGAACTGTTAAAGAAAAATGAAAGTAAATAACTAAATAAATTCCTGCTAGTTAATTTTTAGCAGGAATTTATTATTTTTATTATCTACTTATTATTGGATTTAAGCAGTTTTTCCTGTTAATATAGTCCAGAGGGGGTAACAGTAAGTGAGGTGATTACAGGAAGAATTATAAGCAATAATCTACCTATATCGTTAATTGCAGAGGAATCTTTTTTCCACCCACACTGACGTACTAACTAAATATTAGCAATTATTTTCTAAGTTTAGTTCTTATAAAATATGAGCGTTTAATTAGTGTCTATTATTCCCTTTCACTAACCGGTATCGGCTAAAATTTTCTAACATGTACTTGCTAGTCCTGTTTCGTTTGAATTGATTATAAGGAGAGATGCGTTATGTTTAACATTATTTTCTGGATTTTAGCTATTTGGTTTGTTGTTAACGTTATCTGGATGTGGTTCCAACTCGACAATCAAGTTCTGCAAAAAACTTTTGCCTGGATTAATGTTTGCGCAATCTTCATTGGATTCTGGGTTTACTACGGTGTAACCCATGATACAAGCATGCTAAACGGCTGGTTCATTGCTTTGAATTGGATCAACATCGTTCTTGCTGCTATTCAATTCTACTTTGGTTACCGAGTTATTAAAACTACTAACCACACTCACTCGGCAAACTAACCTAAATTGATAACACAAGAATTAGTGTATTTCCATACACTAATAAAAGGACGCAATGAGAATTTAACTTTTTTCTCATTGCGTCCTCTTTCTATAAACAAAAAAGAGGATGAACAATTTTGTTCATCCTCTTCTGTATATTATTTGAAGTTAGACTACTTAAGAGTAACAGTAGCACCAGCGGCTTCAAGCTTTTCCTTGATGTCGTTAGCTTCGTCTTCCTTAACGTCTTCCTTGATTGCTGAAGGAGCACCGTCAACAAGATCCTTAGCATCCTTAAGGCCAACACCAGTAATGTCCTTAACAGCCTTGATAACCTTAACCTTAGCAGCACCTGGTTCAGTCAATTCAACAGTGAAGCTGTCCTTAGCAGCACCATCGCCACCAGCAGCACCTGCAACTGCAACTGGAGCAGCAGCAGAAACGTCGAATTCGTCTTCAATTGCCTTAACAAGATCGTTAAGGTCAGAAATTGATGCTTCCTTTAATGAAGCAATGATAGCATCCTTATCAAAAGCCATGATTATATTCCTCCAATATTTAGGTAATTAAATTTGATTTGATAGTATATGGTAATACAACAATTATGCGGCTTCGTCTTCCTTGTCGGCAACGGCCTTGACTGCACGAGCAATCTTCCGCATTGGGTCTTGCAATGCAGATGCAAGCATTGACAACAGATCTTCACGACTAGGCATAGTAGCGTATTCGTTAATTTCATCGAGAGTCTTAACACTCTTTTCGATGAAACCACCCTTAATTTCAAGAGCGTCGTGGTCATCAGCGAACTTTTTCAAGATCTTTGCTGGGGCAATTGGATCTTCGTTAGAAAATGCAACTGCAGTTGGGCCAACAAAAGTACTCTTAAGATCTTCGTAATCAGTACCTTCAACGGCACGTTCAAGAATCTTGTTCTTGATAACTGACATCTTAACGCCGGCATCACGAAGTTGCTTACGTAAATCAGTAACTTCAGCAACAGTTAAACCACGGTAGTCAACAACGATAGCTGATTCAGCATCATTAATCAAATCAACGGTTTGCTTAACGATTTCAGCCTTCTTAGCAATAGCTGCTTCACTCATGAATTTTCACCTCCTGCAATGTAGTTTGATCGGATTTATAAAAAAATCCCTATGACCGCAGACATAGAGAAGGAACTTAATTTCTTCCTCGGCAGGCACATAATTAAGGCTTTGGCCACCTGAGTCTTAGGCAGAGTCATATTAATCAACTTCGATAGTATAACATCTTCCTGAATTCTTGTAAAGAATTATTCGGGGATTAATCCATATTCTATTGGTGTACAATTGATTTATTAACTTCGTTTAAGGAACACAAACTCATGAAGAAAAAATTACAATTAACTACCGGTATAATTTGCTGGTTATTATTCGGTATTATCTTAATCAACGTTAGTCATAACTCAACCTGGATTACCCGTCTTGACCAACTTGGTTATCAATTAACACAACCAACTTTTCCATTGAAAACTCAGATCATGATTATCTTAACCCATTTTGGTGATCCAATTATTATCCAAACCTTTACGATCCTGATCGCACTGTACCTTTGGTGGCAAAATAAGTTCAACCTTAGTCTTTGGTATGTTCTCATTCAATTTGTCGGTTATTCCCTGGTTATCCTTGTTAAGTATAACGTCCTTCGTATTCGACCAACCAATAAACTCTTTCCAGCTAACGGTTACAGTTTTCCGAGCGGACATACCTTTGCAACCGTCATCTTTGTATTTACCATTCTCTCATTAATTTTTCCCTACCTTCATCATCAAAGTGGAAAAATTGTATGGAAAGCAATTGGCGCACTTTGGATTATCACCATCATGGTTACTCGTGTTTATTTACGTGATCACTTCACTAGTGACGTCATTGGCGGATTTCTCCTAGCAAGTGGGTGGTGGCTATTTATGGCTGCCTTTCGCCATCAACTTTCTCAATGGTTAATTAAACCAATAACAAAAATATTTTAAATAAAATACCTCAATAATTATTAGAATTTCATCTAAATAATTATGAGGTATTTTTATAATCTAATTCTTAATTAACTTTTATTTTAAATTAGACTCACTCTAGCAAAATAATGACATTAATCTAATATTACTAGTGTGTAAACCCGTACTTCTTCAATTCGGTTGTCTTGTGACCAACCAAAGCAGAGTTATTAAGCGCTTTAATATCACGTTTCATGTCATCAATAAATTCATGTGCACGACTCATTCCGAAGTCAGCCCGACAAACAATTCGTTGGACTTCAACCGTATCCAAATTCTTTGGTAGTGGATATGCGGGAACTTGCCATCCTTGCATTCTAAGACGATCTGCTAAGTCATAAAGTGACCAGTTTTGTGCAGTAAGATCCTTCAACTTATAGCAAATAATTGGAATTTCGGTTCCACCGTTTACCATATCAAATATACCCATCTTTTCAATTTCAGATGCTAAATAAACCGCAACGTCATGCGTACGTTTTTGAATCTTCTTATATCCGTTAAAGCCAAACCGAACAAAGTTGTAGTATTGACCAATAATTTGAGAAGCACTCCGTGAAAAGTTAATTGCCATTGTTGGTAATTCACCACCAAGGTAACTTACCTTAAAAATTAATTTTTCTGGCAAGAACTTCTTATCACGCCAAAGCACCCAACCAATCCCAGGGTAAACTAATCCATATTTATGACCTGAAGAATTGATTGAAACAACGTTCTTTAATTGGAAATCCCACTTAATATCAGGTTCCATGAACGGAGCATAGAAACCACCTGAAGCTGCATCAACGTGGATATACACTTTATAATCAGTTGTCTTATTATATTCTTCTACCAGGTCATTCAATTTTTCAATATTATCATAACGACCGGTATAGGTAATTCCCATGATTCCTACAATACCAATAGTATATTCATCGACATAATCCATTACAGTATCCATGTTAAGAGATTGGTGTTCTTCATCCATTGGCACTGTCCGTAATTCCACATCAAAGTATGTAGCAAACTTTTCCCAGCAAATTTGATAACCAGATGAAATTACTAGATTTGGCTTATGTGCATGGATATCAAGCCCTAATTTCTTTGCCCGTTCACGCCAAGCAAACTTCATTGCCAGACCACCAAGCATACAACCTTCAGAAGATCCAACGGTTGATGTTCCCATGTAATCCTCATCTTTTTGACCATGCCAAAGTTTAGCAATAATATTTACACAACGATTTTCTAGTTCTGCAGTACGTGGGTATTCTGACTTATCAATTGCATTTTTTTGCATCGTTTCTGCCATGATCTTTGTAGCATTTGGCTCCATGTAGGTTTGACAGAATGTTGCTAAATTTTCACGCGCATTACCTTCATCAATTAATTGATCTTTAACAATACGATATGCAACCGCTGGGGATACAGATTCTGGATTTAATTCATACTTTGATAACGCGTGATCCGAAGTATAAGAACCAAAAATTGGATCAATTGCACTATGCTTTTCTTGACTATTTTTTCCGTATAATCCTGCCATAAAAAAGGACCTCCTTGTTAATTTTACGAATTCTTAGAATCAGTTATATGGTGTTCACCACGTGCAATGGGCGGAACAGTCGCATTAATGTCTTTAGCTAATAAGTGCTTAGGAGTACTTATCTTATGATCATGATGCTTAGAATAGAACTCGTAAATTGCGAATGGTAGTAATAAAGCAACTATAAAACTAATTATCAAAACACATAGGTAGGCACGATGTGAGCTTACCGGAAGATTGCTCGGTGGAACAAATGAAATAAAGAAGGCAAAGAGTGAAACTAACAGGCCACAAATAGCAACTATTGCCTTACATACTGTTCCTCCAGGAATCGAATAGGTTCTCTTAAGCTGCTTCTTCTTAAAGACTAAATCAAGATACCCAGTAAAGAATAAAAGATATCCAACAAGGTAAATTACAACGGTTAATGAAATAGCAACAAAGAATGAAACATTGTTACTTCCACCACCGAAAGTTAGAACACCATCCCAAATAGATACGATGATTCCTTGCGTAATAATTAATGCAACTGGAACATTGTGTTTATTAGTCTTTTGGAAAAGTGGTGGAAGAAGCCCTTGCTGAGCTGTTGCAAACAATCCACGCGATGGTCCAATGACCCAAGAACTAATTTCAGCCATTACCCCTAGCGCAATCATCAATGCAATTACCTTAACAATCCATCCAAAGTGTGCGTTAAAGTGGAGTAACAAATACTTAAATGCTTGGACAACCCCAGCACTAAGGGACAATTCACTTTGAGGAACAACTGCAGCAACAGTAAACCCACCAAAAGTATCAAGACAGATTGCTAAAATAACAAGAATGAACATTGCTAACGGATAGTTACGACGTGGATTCTTTAATTCATTAATATGAGAAGCAGATGCTTCAACACCCATATAAGCCAAAATAAATGATACAAAGACTACTAATGTGTTTAACTTTGTAAAGTTTGGCATAAATGCGCTTGGTGAAAAACTGACTTGTAGTTTAGCTCCACTAACGACATAACAAATCGCCAAAATGAATAAGATTAGTGAAGGAATTAAAATACCAATAGCAAATCCAATTTTAGCAATGTATGCCGTATATTTTGTTCCCCAAAATTGCGAGAAAGTTAGGATCCAAAATACTACTAGCACTCCGAAAAATTTGATAATTGGCTGTGAATCTAGAGCTGGCCAATCAATAACATATGAAAACGCACCGAGAATAAAGTAAATCATTGTTACAAATCCAACAGTGATCTGGAACCACTGAAAGAAGATTGCAGCGAATCCCCAGCGTCTACCTAGTGTATGAGATACCCAACTAAAGATCCCACCACCATTTTGATTCCATCCCTCAACGGTAGCCATTTCGGCTGCACATAAAGCTACTGGAAGGAACCAGAAGATTCCTCCAAGTATTAAGAAGAATACCAAGTGGAGTTTTGAGGTAGCAAAAGTAGGATACTCATAAACGGTAAGAACCATCGAGGCAGTCAGTGAGAAAAAGCCAAATAATGTTAAATTTCTCATAACTTGCTTATTATGAGCCATATTTATAACTCCTTTCAAAAGAAATGAAAGCGAGTAATTAGCGCTAATTACTATTAAGTAACTTATAAACAATATCAATTATTTACAATTATTATTATATAACTTTTTTTATTATATTAAAAACAAAAGGCATTGAATATTTCATTTCATAAAAAAATTATTTATTCATTAAAAAAGCTGAACTGCAATTTCAAAATTGCAGTTCAGCTATATACAGACTTTAGAAATGGTAAATTCTTATCTGTTATTTTAATTATTTAGGGCGGTATGTGGGATTTGAACCCACGCGTGCCGGACCCACAAACCGGTGTGTTAACCAAACTTCACCAATACCGCCATGAGACACTACAATAATGGTAACATATATTCACTAGATAATACAACAAAAAATTAAAAAAGCTTCGAGAAAATCCCGAAGCTTTCATTCTAAATTAAATCTAACTTAGAAGCTTTCCAAATCAAGTGTAACACTTGGTCCGAAAGTAGATGCGATTGAAGCATGTTGTACATAAGTACCACGTACAGAAGCTGGACGTGCCTTAACAATAATATCTTCAATAGTCTTTAAGTTTTCAACTAACTTGTTAGTATCAAATGAAGACTTACCAAATGGAACAGCAACATTACCATCACGGTCAGTCCGGTAGGTAACTTTACCAGCCTTAGATTCTTCAACTGCCTTAGCAACATCCATAGTAACTGTACCAGTCTTAGGGTTTGGCATTAAGCCCTTAGGTCCAAGAATACGACCTAAACGACCAACAACCGGCATCATATCTGGAGTTGCAATTGCAACGTCAAAGTCTAACCAACCGTCTTGGATCTTATCAGCCAAGTCAGTGTCACCAACAAAGTCAGCTCCAGCTTCCTTAGCAGCCTTAGCATTTTCACCCTTAGCGAAAACAATAACAGTTTGATCCTTACCAGTACCGTTTGGTAAAACAACGGCACCACGTAATTGTTGATCAGCTTGTTTAGTATCAACGTTTAACTTAAATGCAACTTCAACAGTTGAATCAAAGTTAGCGAAATCAATATCTTTTACTAATTGAACAGCGTCGTTAACAGCGTACTTCTTCTTGCTATCAACCTTTTTAAGCGCGTCTTGGTACTTCTTACCACGTTTTTTAGCCATCTTGTGTTTCCTCCTTGCAAATGTGGTCTAGCGGAGTTCATACCTCCCACGGGGCCCACTACTTTAATAGCGTACCCGGTCTGCTACTTAGCAATTAGTCTTCAACAGTGAAGCCCATGCTCCGTGCAGTACCTTCGATCATGCGCATAGCTGCTTCAACATCAGCGGCGTTTAGATCTTGCATCTTAGTTTCGGCGATTTCCTTAACTTGAGCCTTGGTTACAGAAGCAACCTTGTTAGTGTTAGGTTCACCGGAACCATGTTCAACACCAGCAGCCTTCTTCAATAAGACAGCAGCAGGTGGCGTCTTGGTAATAAAGTCGAATGAACGGTCCTCATAAACGGTAATAACAACTGGGATCAACATACCTTTTTGGTCTGCAGTCCGAGCGTTAAATTCCTTAGTGAAGCCCATAATGTTAATACCTGCTTGCCCAAGTGCAGGACCTACTGGTGGAGCTGGTGTAGCAGCACCGGCAGGAATTTGCAACTTGACAACGTTAGCTACTTTCTTTGCCACGAGACAAAACCTCCTTAGTCCGTGTTGTGGTCATGATGAGGCAGTAAATTTACCTCTCCCACAGTATGTCGAATAGCATACTTAGGTAAAATACCATATTTATAATAATTTTTCAAGATTTATTGAGCAAAAAGCAATCAATAATTAACCAGAAAATCATTCACCCGAAACTTACTAGTTTCTGCAAATTTTTTCTTAAACTATATCGTTTATTCTACTGTATCGATCTGGTCAAAACCAAGTTCGGCTGAGGTTTCCCGGCCAAACATTTCTACACTAACCTTTAACTTCATCTTTTCATGGTCCACTTCAGTAACCTTACCAGTTAAGTCAGCAAATGGTCCAGCAATAACCTTAACACTGTCACCAACGTTAACGTCAATGTCGTGTTGCACGGTTTGAACACCCATTCGCTTCATGATCCGGTCAACTTCTTCTGGAAGTAATGGAGTTGGCTTTGAACCACCACCGTGTGAACCTAAGAAACCAGTAACGCCTGGCGTGTTCCGCGCAATATACCATGCTTGATCAGTCATTACCATTTCTACCAAAACGTAGCCAGGAAATGTCTTTTCAACAATTTCTTTAGCTTGACCATCCTTAACTTGACGAACTTCATCTTCGGGAACAACTACCCTAAAAATGTAGTCTTGCATTCCCATTGATTGGGCACGTGATTCCAAGTTACTCTTTACTCGGTTTTCGTAACCTGAGTATGTATGTAGGACGTACCAACGTTTTTCATTTGATTCCACGATGAATCCTCCTCAATAATTTTTAAATTCAAAATAAAAAACCCCGCGGATCCCCACGAAGTTCAACTGATCCTAGTATAACAAATCTTTGGTAAATTGACTACCACTTAGACGAATAACTTCATTAAGAGTTGGATTAACCAATCAAATAATGCAAAGAATAAGACGAAGAAAAGTGTTAACGAAATAACAATGGTTGTATCACGCCGATTTTCACGGGCTGTTGGCCAAACAACCAGTTTCATTTCATGATTTACACTTTTAATAAAACGAAACAGATGCATAATTTCCTCCAGCTAATTAACGGGTTTCACGGTGAAGAGTATACTCTCCACAATGTTTACAAAACTTTTTTAATTCTAACCGTTCTTGTCGTTGAGGATTTGCGGTAATCGTATAATTGCGAACACCGCACTTGGTACATTCCAGCGCAGCTTTCTTTTGGGACATACTTTCACCTCCACATATACTTAAGGTTAGCATGTTCTAATCATCAAAACAAGTCCTGACAACTGGCCATAAGCAATAGTACTAAAATAATTAATAGGCTTTAAAACTCGAACAAGCCGAGCCTTAAAGCCTACCCTAAATTTATTAATCTCGTCTAATTACTCGCCCGCCAAAAGTTTAACTAATTTTGTTCGCGTTCGTGAAAGGGCACTTTGAACTTGTCGTTTACTACATTGCAGCTCTCGACATACTTGCTCAATTGATCTACCAGTTACAATCATTGATAAAACATCTCGTTCAAACGGTGAACTAATCCTAATAATCTCTTCGATACTTTTATGACAATAGACGATATCCTCAAGTGATGCACTTTTTCGAATCATCATTTCGTCATCATTTTCCCCAAAAGTGCCGAGTTGTTCAATTGGAATTCGTTTATTCGCCTGTCGAGCTCGGTATAAATCAAGAAGACGATTAACCAAACTCTGCTTGTAAAAACCGCTGAATTGGTGAATATCTTTTCCACTATAAGAATAGATAACTTTTAGTAAGACAAGTTGTGCCTCTTGACACCAATCTTCAAATTCAAGGTCAGGGATGTGATACCTCTGCCATAATCGCCTAACCATTGAAGAATAACAATTGAATAAAGCCATAAATTTATCCTCATTGCCGACTTGTACTTGGATGAGTAATCCGAGATCAGCTGAATGATTTTCCATCATTATTTAACCTTAACTACTTCGTTAAGGATTACCTTTCTTGAATTTGGCTCCTCCACCCATTCCTTAGATTGCATTTGCATTCATGCTGTATGGTGGTCTCCTTTTTCGTCAAGAAGGAAGCCACTTTACAGGTGATTGCCCGGTCGATGGGGTATCATCCCCATCGTCAGGAAGATTTCAGTTCTTAATACTGGTTCCTTATATTAATTCCCCAAATCTTGGTGACTAATGCCTGAAAATAATCTACCAAATTTTTATCAATTTGAATAGTCATTTCTTGTGACTCGGTGAACAACTGTTCAAATGATAGTTAGAAAAATATTTATTTAAATAAAAATTTATTTTTTTATAGAATAATTACCGTAGTTTATCAATCATAAAAAGACACCTGTCGTATCTAGATGATCAAAGTTTATTATGGGATATTTTATATTTTGAAAAAAATTTGCTTTTAACTAATTCACTTAACCTAATAAGATGAATCATTCATAGTTTTTGTTTATGATTTAATATTATTAAAAAAGGATACTGGTATATACCAGCATCCTTACTCCTTACAGTGGGTGACGAGAATTAAATCCTTGATAAATCAACAAGCTTGCAGCAACACTTGCATTTAAACTTTGAACATGGCCAACCATTGGAATTGTCAACATCTCGTCACAATTTTTCTTCAGTAACAGCGAGATTCCCTTACCTTCATTACCAATTACTAACGCAACAGCACCCTTGGCATTCCAGCGGCGATAATCAGTTCCTTTCATATCAGTTCCAAACAGCCATACTCCCCGCTCTTTTAACTCTTTTACGATCTGAACGAGGTTGGTAACCCGGGCAACGGGAACGTGTTCAATTGCTCCTGTTGATGTTTTAGCAACTACCGAGGTTAATCCAACAGACCGCCGACGAGGAATAATAATTCCATGAACTCCTGCTGCATCCGCAGTCCGGATAATTGATCCAAGGTTATGAGGATCCTCAAGTTCATCCAAGATCAAGAAAAATGGGGCCTCCTCATGCTTAGCCGCATTATCGAATAAGTCATCAATTGTGGCATAGTGGTATGCAGCAACTGCCAAAGCAACCCCCTGGTGATTTTGGTGATCACTCATTTGGTCTAGTTTAGTTTTGGGAACATTAGAAACAACTAACCGTTTTTCCTTCGCTAATTTAATAATTTGTGAAATTGCGTCAGATTTTAGTCCCGATTGGATAAAAACCTTATTAATCTCCTGATCGGATTTTAATGCCATTACTGCTGGGTGGCGTCCAATAATAAATTCACTGTTATCATTTTTCATGTTTTGTTCTCCCTGCTTCAACTTGTTGAATGCACCATTCTGCTAATTCTTCGATCCGGTCCTGCTTTCCGGCTAATTGGAGATAGCCCATCATCGCCTCAAAGCCGGTAGAAATTCGGTAAGTTAGCACAGAAGTATGTTTTGCATGAGTATGGCTATTTGCATTCCGTCCTCGTTTGAAGTAACTCCATTCATCTTCAGTTAAAATATCATCCTGCTTCATTAAGTCAATTAATGCCGCCTGTGCCTTCGCTGAAACATAATGTGTTGCCAGGTGTTGGAGCTTAGTCGGCTTTGCTAATCCCTTACTCAATAGATGTTGACGAATAAATACTTCATAAACTGCATCTCCTAAATAAGCGAGCGCAATTCCGTTTAATTGTCGATAATCTGCTTGTTCCATTAATGTCCTTCCTGTCTACTTTTTTACTCGTTTAAAACGTGTTCCCTGCGGCGTATCTTCAAGGATAATCCCTTGCTCCTTTAACTCGTCACGAATCTGATCACTCCGAGCAAAATCCTTATTTTTTCGTGCTTCGTTTCGTTCCTCAATTAATGACTGAATGTGTTCATCATTCAATTCATTATTCATTGATACTAACTTCACACCAAAAATACTAACCAATTCAGCAATCAAGTTCTTCATCTCATCAAGCTCATCCGCCTTAACTGCTTCTTGTTGACTATAAACATTCGCATACTTAATTAATTCATAAACAACAGTAATCCCGTTTTGAACATTAATGTCATCGTCCATTGCATCAATAAATTTCTGTTTAAACTCAACAAGCTTTTGACTAACTGCTGCATCAGTCCCTGCTTCAGCATCTTTTTGCCGATAAGTTAAGTTATCAAAGGCGGTTTGAATGTGATCCAAATTATTCTTAGCATCAATTAAGTTATCTTTGCTATATTGAATTGGTCGCCGGTACTGGGTAGTAGCCATAAAGAATCGTAATACTTGTGGATCAACCTCTTTAATAATGTCATGAACCGTAATAAAGTTATGCAAAGACTTACTCATTTTTTCGTTATCTTTGCCAATTGTCACAAAACCATTGTGCATCCAGTAGCGAACAAACTTTTTTCCTGTTTCTGCTTCACTTTGAGCAATTTCATTTTCGTGGTGAGGAAATTCAAGATCCTGACCACCACCATGGATATCGATTGTTTTGCCGAGATATTTCGTTGACATTACTGAACATTCAATATGCCAACCCGGCCGGCCTTTTCCCCACGGAGAATCCCAGCTGATTTCGCCCGGTTTAGCAGCTTTCCAAAGAGCAAAGTCCATTGGATCTTCTTTTTTATTAACTTCATCGGCACTAATATGCTCACTCGCACCAACTTCTAAATCATCAATTGATTGGCCCGATAGCTGCCCATAATTCTTAAACTTCCGTGCACGATAATATACATCACCATCTTTTTCGTAGGCGTACTCCTTTTCAATCAATCCCTGAACAAATTCAATAATTTCAGGGATATTTTCGGTTGCTCGGGGATGCATAGTTGCTGGCTCAATATTCAAAGCACTGGTATCTTCTATAAATGCTTGAATATACTTATCAGCTAATTGAGGAACGGTAATTCCCTGCTCGTGAGCAGCTTTGATCATCTTGTCATCGACATCAGTAAAATTAGAAACATAATTTACCTTGTATCCCTTAAACTCGAGATAACGACGAACCGTATCAAATGCAATTGCAGAACGTGCATTTCCAATATGGATATAGTTGTATACCGTCGGACCACAGACATACATGTTAACAACTCCTGGGGTTTGCGGTTTAAATTCTTCTTGTTTACGAGTCAATGTATTATATATCGTTAGCATGACTGTCTGCTCCTTTCATTCCTATATTCATAATACTAACATATCTAATTAATTGAACGTATTATTGGATCTTTTTTGATGAAAAAAGTTTTTTTACGTTATGGTCACAATTTCTTCACATTCTCCTGCTAATATATAAAACGTAGTAAAGATACTAAACTTTACTACTAATGAAACCTATTATTTTTCAATTACTCCTCCCAATAGTAACCGAAAAAATAATTTATATGAGGATACCCCAAGTCCTCATAATACTCCTAAAGAGATAGCTTTCCCAAGCTATCTCTTTTTTTATACACAGAAAGGCTTCAAAGGGGAGAAAAACTCACTTTGAAGCCTTTATTATTTTCTTTGAACAAAATTATCTAATTTAGAATAATCCCGTTATCTTACCGTTAGCATCGATCGTCATGTTAACTGCGGCTGGTACCTTAGAAAGTCCTGGCATAGTCATCATATTTCCAGAGAGGGCAACGATAAAACGAGCCCCTAACTTTGGTACAAATTCGCGAATATGGAATGTAAAGTCCACCGGTGCTCCTAGCTGACTCTGATCATCAGTAAAAGAATACTGAGTTTTGGCAATGCAGACAGGTAAATCATTCCACCCATACTTAGCAAACTGCTTTAATTGTTTCTTGGCTTTCTTGCTAAACGAAACGTCTTTTGCACCGTAGATTGACTTAGCAATCGTATTTACCTTTTCTTCAATTGAATCACTAGCCTTGTAAAGGGGCTTAAAACCACTCTTTTGTTCAGCCAAGCGAACAACTTCTTTAGCGAGATCCTGAGTACCCTGACCACCCTTAAACCAGCTATCAGCAACAACTACATTAACTCCAAGTCGCCTGCAATTATCTTCAATGAATTTGATTTCAGCATCGGTATCATTGGTAAAATGGTTAATCGCAACAATAACTGGCAAACCATAACGTTGCATGTTTTCAATATGACGTTTTAGGTTAATAATCCCCCTTTCAAGCGCAGGCAGTTGCTCTTCTTTAATTTCATCTAGACTAGCACCACCGTTATATTCAAGGGCACGAACAGTTGCAACAATCACAACAACATCTGGATTCTTTCCTAAAACGGGCCGCTTAATATCAAGGAACTTTTCAGCTCCCAAGTCCGCACCAAATCCAGCTTCTGTTACTGTGTAATCAGCCAACTTAAGTGCTGTTTGGGTAGCCAAAATACTATTACAGCCATGGGCAATATTAGCAAATGGTCCCCCATGAATAATTGTCGGAGTGTGATCAAGAGTTTGTACTAAATTAGGCTTAATTGCATCCTTTAAGAGAATTGTAATCGCATCTTCAAACCCAAGTTGGCCTACAGTTACTGGTTCACGATCGTAGGTATAGCCAACGACGATCTGACTAATCCGTTTCTTTAGATCCATTAAATCAGTAGAAAGACATAAGATCGCCATTAATTCTGATGCGGCAGTAATATCAAAGCCAGTTTGCCGCGGGATTCCTTGCATAATGCCACCGAGCCCAGTAATTACATTTCGTAATGCTCGATCATTAACGTCCTCTACACGTTTCCAAATAATTCGCCGCGGATCAAGCTTTAACTTGTTATCCCGCATAACATAATTATCAACTAGGGCTGCTAAAGTATTGTTAGCGCTAGTTAAAGCATGGAGATCTCCAGTAAAGTGCAGGTTAATATCCTCCATCGGAATTACTTGACTGTAACCCCCACCAGTCGCACCACCCTTGATTCCAAAAACAGGTCCCATTGATGGTTCCCGCATTGCGATAATCGTTTGGTGGTGCAATTGATTTAAGGCATCCCCCAAGCCAACTAAAACAGTCGATTTTCCCTCACCAGCTGGAGTGGGGTTGATTGAGGTTACCAGAATCAGTTTATGCTTCTTTCCCGGTTTCTCGGCAACTGGTAATGAAATTTTTGCCTTGTACTTCCCATATTGTTCAATATTGTCCTCCTTAAGGCCCATTTTCTCAGCAATCTTATTAATTGGTTCGAGTGTGGCTTGGTCAGCAATTTCTATGTCTGTCATTTCAACCCTCTCCCATCTATAATACGAACATTTTCCAAAAAGGCGCCGATAAAGTTAAGAAATAACTCTCGCGGTGTCTAGAATATAAAACTATGTGGCATTTGTAAATAACTATTTAGAATCTTTATCCGATTTTGTTACCTTCTTTTCTCCCTTAGAGGATTCACTATTTTTCTCGTTAATCCCTCGCCGAGAGTGAAGCGGGCGCGCAAATATCATTCGTCCCGCATCGGTTTGTAAGGCACTAGTAACTTCAACTTCGATTCGTTTGTTCATGAAATAACGGCCATCTTCAACAACAACCATCGTTCCGTCATCCAAGTAAGCAACCCCTTGCTGACGCTCAGTCCCATTCTTTACAACAACAACGTTAAGCGTTTCCCCAGGAATTACTCGCGGCCGCAACGACTTTGCAAGGTTATTAATATTCAAAACCTGGACATTTTGGAACTGAATAACTTTATTTAAATTATAGTCATTAGTCACAATTACCCCATTAACCTTCTTTGCTAACACAATTAGTTTACTATCAACCTCAGGAATATCTTCAAAATCGCCATCGTACATTTCAATGGGAACGATCTTCTCTTTACGCAGCTTATTCAAAATATCTAAACCACGTCGTCCCCGAACTCGTTTAATGTTTTCGCCCGAATCGGCAATGTATTGTAATTCGTAAAGAACAAAGTTGGGAACCAATAATGTCCCTTCCAAGAACCCCGTCTTAACCAAATCATAAATCCGCCCATCAATTAAGATGTTAGTATCCAGGATCTTGTAATGGTGGTAATTCTCATCCTTTTGGTCGATAACCTCAGTATTTAAATTTTTTGGTCGAACCCGATGTCCAGAAAGTAAATTTTTCCAATCGTCCAGCCGAGTTGTTCCAATCCGATATCCAAAATAACTAAAGGTAATCATTAACAAAATCGGTAAAACGTTATTAATAACTGGAATTCCAGTTCGCCAAAGTGGAATCGAAACTAAAACTGCAAGGACCAACCCCACAATTGTTAAGAGTGTCCCAAAAAATAGATAGACTGGACTTAACTTTGTCAGGCTCTTTTCAATCCGCACAACTAACTGTTCTGTTGGTTTAGCAAGCAGTAACGAAAGAATAAAGAAAATAAAAGCTCCCAGAATAATATCAATAAACACTAAGAGTGCATTATTTAAGTGAACCTTAACTAAGTCCCAAAATAATGGCAGGTAATAAAAACCAATTGCGGCCCCAACAACAATATATATTAATCGAATAATTTTTTTTCGCATAATCAACCCTCACTTTCAAATTAGCCTAAAGCAAGACGCAACGCTTGACGCAGAGTTGTTACCCCAATAACTTCAATTCCGGTTGGTGCTTGCCAGCCCTTTAGGTTGTTCTTGGGAACAAAGATCCGCTTAAAACCAAGCTTCTGTGCTTCAGCAACCCGCTGTTCAATTCGGTTGACCCGCCGGATTTCGCCAGTCAAGCCAACTTCACCGACAAATGCATCCGTGGCTTTGGTTCCCTTATCTCGATAACTTGACGCAATACTAATTGCAATCGCTAAGTCAATTGCGGGTTCATCTAATTTTACACCACCAGCTGCCTTAAGGTAGGCATCTTGGTTTTGTAACATCAAACTTGCTCGTTTTTCAAGAACAGCCATTATCAATGATACTCGGTTTCTATTTAAACCTGTAGCGGTTCGTTGAGCATTTCCGTAAACAGTTGGTGTGACCAACGCCTGAATTTCAACTAAAATTGGTCGAGTTCCTTCCAATGAAACCACCACAGCCGATCCATTAGCATCCTTTAACCGTTCCTCAAGAAAAATTTCTGAAGGATTCTTAACCTCAGATAGGCCATTCGTGTGCATTTCAAAGATCCCTAACTCATTAGTCGAACCAAAACGATTCTTTACCGATCTCAGTATTCGGTAAGTATGGTGAAGGTCACCTTCAAAATACAGAACGGTATCTACCATGTGCTCCAAAATTTTCGGTCCGGCAATTGCACCCCCCTTGGTAACATGACCAACTACGAATATCGTAATATTATTACTTTTGGCAATCTGCATTAACTGCGCTGTTACTTCCCGAATCTGAGAAACACTCCCAATAGCAGAAGTAACATCGGTAGCCTGCATTGTTTGAACAGAATCAATCACGACATATTCTGGTTTTAATTCTCGAATTGTATCCTTAATGCTGTCCATATTCGTTTCGGGATAAATATAAAAATCATCCGCTGCCACATCAAGTCGTTCCGCCCGCATCTTGATCTGGGTAGCACTTTCTTCTCCAGAAACATATAAAACTCGGTGGTGTTCGCTAGATAATTGACCGGAAACTTGAAGAAGAAGTGTTGATTTTCCAATCCCTGGATCCCCACCAATTAAAATCAACGACCCTGGGACAATTCCTCCACCAAGAACCCGGTTAAGTTCATTTAGATTCGTCTTTACCCGAGGTGTTTCATGACTATTAATTTCTCCAATTTTTTGTGGTTTGGCAACTAAGCCAGTTAAGGTTGTGGTTGGCCGCCGAGTAGTTGCACTTGAACTTGAAGACTGAACCTGTTCTTCAACTAACGTATTCCATTCTCCACAGTTAGGACACCTTCCCAAATACCGCGGTGAACTGTAGCCACAATTTTGACAAACATATTGCGTTTTAACTCTGGCCATTTATGCCTTCCTTTCTTCCTTAAAAATTACTTACTAACAACGATCCTGAAATAAAAGTGCGCCCTACCAATTACTTCAAAAAAAAGCATTGGACCGTTCCACCGGCAAAAATATGGGCAATTTCAGAAAAAATTGTCCGAAATTATTCCGATTTTATTTAAGATTTGCTATATTACTTTTTGGTTGAGCCAAATCCACCAACCCGCTGGGCTCGTGGTTGTTTCTCATCATCGATGGTAAGGAATGGCATAAAAATTCCTTGGCCAATTCGCTCACCCTTCTTAATGTAATAATCCGTTAAACCATAGTTAATGAGTTGGAAGAAGATTTCTCCTTCATTACTATCATTATCGTAGTAGTCAGCGTCCACTATTCCGACTCCATTTGGTAGGATTAATCGACGTTTAAATGGACCACTGGAGCGGTTTGCTAATAGCAGGAATTCATCATCTTGCATATAAGCTTTAATCCCAGTTGGTACGAGATACGGTTTAAGACATCGATCAGCATCTTTAAGTTCTTTATCAGTTAACTTTGTTTGCTGGTGGAGTTTCCAAAGGATCTTCAAAAAGTTCCCTTTCCAAATAGATGGCAGGACGAAATCTTCAGCGGCTTCAAAGTCATATCCTGCTGCATTAGCAGTTTGCCGGCTTGGTAAATGAAGCCCCTGAGCTTGCTTACTAGAAACAATCTTAAATCCGCGTTTCATTTATATCACCTAATCCTTTTTATAAACTATCTACTTATTATAAAATAGATATAGGATTTATGGTATGACTTTACCTTGAGCTAAGTAAGATTGAATGGATGTGATCAAATGGATTACAAAATTGAAGAAGATCGAATTGTCGCCAGTGATGACCAACAACCTTTTGTTGGCGAAATTAATTTCCCTAAAGTAGCGGGCGTTCTTAATCGGGTCGTTGTTGAACGAGTTTTCGTTCATCCCGATTATCGTGGTCAAGGCATCGCGGCAGAATTAGTTAACCGATTCGTTAAATATGCCACCGCACACCAACTAACAGTAAAATTAATGTGTCCTTATGCAGTCAAGCAATTTAAGGTGCATCCTGAATATCAGCAGTTATTGTTACCAGAAGATCGTTTCTAAAACCTAAGGAGGAAACTCATGAATCAAGATGAGCTAAAACAACAAGTTGGCCGTGAAGCAGTTAAATATATTCGTCCAGGAATGGTTGTCGGTCTTGGTACCGGCTCCACTGTTCACTGCTTAGTTGAGGTCCTTGGTGAACACATTAAAAATGGTGATTTAACTGATATTGTTTGTGTCACAACCTCAAATAGAACTACTCGCCAAGCTGAAAGCTTAGGAATTAAGGTTGAAGAAATTGATGATGTTGATCACATCGACCTTACTATTGATGGGGCCGATGAGATTAGTGATGATTTTCAGGGAATCAAAGGTGGCGGTGGTGCCCTTCTCTGGGAAAAGATCGTTTCTAATTACTCTGACCACGTAATGTGGATTGTTGATGAATCAAAGTTAGTTCATCACTTAGGTGCATTTCCGCTACCAGTTGAAGTAACCCCATACGGAAGTCAACACCTCTTTACTAAGCTGGCCCGTCGTGGTTACAACCCAACTTGGCGTATGCTTCCTGATAATAGTGATAAATTCCGCACGCACCAACGAAATTTCATCATTGACTTACACCTTGAAGAAATAAATGATCCATTTGCCCTTCACAAAGAATTAATTGGCATGGTTGGTTTAATTGAAGATGGTTTATTCTTAAATCAAGTCAATGATGTCCTTGTCGGAACTCAAGATGGAGCAAAGTTGCTTCATGCCCGTCAATAATATATAAGACGCAAAAATTAGTAAATGATCTTAATTTTAGGGAATGAGCCAGACCTAGTACTAGTCCGTTTTTCGGCGCAAAGCTAGGTTCTGGGAGCCCCACAAGTACAAAATGGCTCTAGCGTTCGGAAAATCCGAACGCTAGAGCCATTTTGTATTTACTGCACTATAGAAAACTTACGTCACAGCTTCTTTATTTTTTCACGAAGTTTCCTCGTGATTCTTAGTTTTCGCCTCATAATTAAGAATCGGCTAAGCTTAAATCTGCTAAACGATCATTAGGGGTGATTACTAATTTTGTTAAAAATGAAATTCCTAAATTTTCAGCAACCATGTTCTTAATAATGTGAATATCATTTGTCCGATAAATTACTTTAGGGCGAATATGGGCAAGGCAACACATTGACGGAAAGCTTGTTGGTGAATAAAGTCTACATCTGGCAATATAAAGGACCGTTTTTGAGATCACTAAATTGTACTTTCTTTCTCTAAACCAAACAGTGATGCCGACTCATAATAATATGAACTACACACCGACTAAAGTCGGTGGTTTCTGGGAACACAAAGTAGTATTTAGGATATTACATGTGTATTCATAATACCTAACTTACAGAACTTTGCTATTTACCACGGCTAGTCCCTAGCCTACGGCTTTTAATCCTTTATGCAAGATATTAACTGCCGCATTAATATCCCGATCGTGATGGGTACCACATTTAGGACAAGTCCATTCACGAATTTCTAGTGATTTCTTACCACTGTGATAGCCACATTGACTACAAATTTGACTAGTATAGTTTGGCTTAACAGTAATTAATTGTTTACCATACCACGCACATTTATATTCCAACATGGTCCTAAATTGATACCAACTCGCGTTAGCAATTGATTTAGCTAGATGATGATTCTTTTGAAGGTTCTTGGCTTTCAAATCTTCAATGACAATCACGTCATACTTTTTCACCAAATAAGTTGTTAGCTTATGCAAGTAGTCTTTTCGCTTATTTGCTATCCGTTGCTGATAGCAAGCCTTTTGTTTTCGTGCCCGTTGCCAGTTTTGATAGTCATCCAGTTCTTCTTTAACCGTTTTATGGTTATGATTCCATTGCCTTTGGGCAATCGTTGCTAAGTGTTTACGCTTGGCATATTTGCTTTGCCAAGCGAGCGCTTGTCTTTCTAACCATTTAGCATTAAAAGTACCAAACTTTTCTCCATCAGAACTAATTGCTAAATCAGCTATTCCAACATCAATGCCAACTTTTTTACCTGTTTTAGGTAGTGAGAGTGGTTCTGGCGCTTCTAACTGTAACGATAGATAATACCGACCAGTAGCATCATGGCTAACAGTATAACGTTTAATTTTACAGTTAGTTAATTGATTAGTTTTACTAGTCTTGATAATGCCTAACTTTGGCAATTTTAAGTAACGCTTAGCAACCACAGAAATCGTAGATTTTCCCGTATATGCTTGTTTAGCTGTCCGTCTACTCTTAAACCGCGGATAACCACCACGATGCTTAAATAGCATTTTAAATGCTTGATCAAGATTATGATTAACAATTTGTAAGCTTGATGAATCGCTATCCTTCAAGAACGGATATTCTTGTTTTAATTGTTTTAACAAAGCATCCATTTGATAGCCATTTATAAATTGGCTACTTGGATTGTTTTGATAGCGTTGCTTAGCCATTCCTAACATTTGATTCCAAACAAAGCGGTTATTACCAAACATTTGCCATAGTTTATTTTTTTGATTTTCGTTTGGATATAAACGAATCTTAATGCCTTTTAGCATCTTTTCACCACCTTTCCGTAGTCAAATTATAGCAAAATAAAGGCATTCATCCCATGACTAAAGTCACGGGCTTTCTGCCTTATTTATATCAGTAAACTTGCGGAACTAAGAAGCGACATACCTAGTTCTCCTCTTAATAACATTTGGAGCATTTTTTTGATCCGGCTTCAGTAACCTCTAATTTAACATGATCACGAATAAAAGGGGCTCCGTATTTTTATACTAATCGGTTAATTGCCATTGTGATAGTTAGATAACTAACATGGAAACGATCGGCAACTACTGAAAAGTTTTTATCTTTTACAAGTTCAATAAAGTATTCTAAATCTCTAATTTTCATTTTATCCTCAAAAGTAGCTCTTCATTCAGGTATATCAAATTTATTTATAGGATAGCATAAATTTGACTATATCCTAATGACCTTCCTATCATTAAGTTATACATAACCAATTAAAAGGAGATCTTTAATAATGTCAGATGCAATGTTAATTCTCAATAACCCTTTCAAGAATAAGGGAACCGCGTTTACAATCGATGAACGAAAAAAATTAGGATTGATTGGTACCTTACCACCACGAGTAAAAACAATTGAAGAACAGGAAGCCGATACTTACGCTCTTTATGAAAGTAAGACATCCCGAATTGAAAAGCGACATTTCTTAATGGAAGTCTTCAACGCTAACCGAACACTTTTCTTCTACTTAATGGAAAAACACATTGCAGAAATGATGCCAATCGTTTACGATCCGGTGATCGCTGAAGCCATTGAAAAGTATAATGAACGCTACCTTCGCCCTCAAGATGCTGTTTACCTTTCAGTTAAGCATCCCGAAGACATTAAGGAAAGCCTTCAAAACGTTAGTTGCGGTCGTGATATCCGTCTTATTGTCGTTACTGATTCTCAAGGGATCTTAGGAATCGGTGATTGGGGTGTCGATGGGGTTGACATTGCCGTTGGGAAGCTAATGGTTTACACTGCCGCTGCCGGAGTTAACCCTTCCCAAGTTCTGCCAATTTCTATTGATGCAGGAACAGATAATGAATTTCTCCTCAAAGATCCAAACTACCTTGGTGAACGGCACCACCGGATCACTGGTCAAGAATACTTTGACTTTATCGATAAGTTCGTTGATACAGTCGAAGAACTATTCCCAAAGAGTCTGCTCCACTTTGAAGACTTTGGTCGGGGAACTGCTGCACGGATTCTTGATAAGTACCAAGATAAGATCTTGACCTTTAATGATGATATTCAAGGAACCGGGATCATTGCCCTTGCCGGTGTCTTAGGCGCACTAAACATTTCTAAGGAAAAATTAGCTGATCAAAAGTTCTTAACCTTTGGTGCCGGAAGTGCCGGAATGGGAATTGCCAAGATGCTCTTTGAAGAATTAGTTCGTCAAGGAATGGATCCCGCTGAAGCCAAGAAACACTTTTACTTAGTTGATAAGCAAGGATTACTCTTTGAAGATACTGAAGGATTAACACCAAAGCAAAAGCCATTTACTCGGCAACGGGATGAATTTGCCAATGCCGATGAATTGACTAACTTGACGACAGTAGTGAAGACGATTCACCCAACTGTCATGATCGGGACTTCTACCCAACCAGGAGCTTTCACTGAAGAAATTGTTAAGGAAATGGCAGCACACACTAAACGACCAATTATCTTCCCTCTTTCTAACCCAACTAAACTTGCCGAAGCACGGGCTGCAGACCTCCTAAAGTGGACTGACGGTCGTGCATTAGTTGCAACCGGGATCCCAGTTGACGACATTGAATATAATGGTGTTACCTACAACATCGGTCAAGCAAACAATGCGTTAATTTACCCAGGAGTTGGTTTTGGGGCAATTGCAACGGAAGCAAAGCATATTAATAATGCTATGCTCGCTGCTGCTGCTCATTCACTTGTTGGCTTAGTTGATCCAACTAAGCCTGGTGCCGCTGTTCTTCCTCCTGTTAAAGATATGACTAAATTCTCCAAGACTGTCGCAATTGCAGTCGCTCAATCTGCCATTGATCAAGGTCTCTCTTCAGCTAAAGATGCTAAAAATGCTGTTGAAAAGATGACCTGGGAAGCAAAATACTAAAATAAATAGTATTCAAAAAAGACTCCTAGCTCGGTGAAATGAACTATGGAGTCATTTGTGTTTATAAGGGATTTTCTTTCCGCATTTAAATCACTATAATATTAGGTAATACTATTTAAGGAGTGTGAACTGTCGTGAGTTTTAATATTACTAATTCAGCAATTAACGATTTTCACCAGTATTATCACCAACGTAAGGAAAGTAGCGTACTTGAGAATGCCGTTACCAAAAATGGGGTTAACGCTGCTAGTTTTAATTGGCACTCAATTGCTGATAATGCTCCCCACTTTTCAATTGATTTAAAGACCGGGGATGTTGCCGACCAAAAGCAATCAGGTCGTTGCTGGATGTTTGCAGCATTAAACACGATGCGTCATGACATGCAACACCGGTTTAACTTGCCTGACAACTTCGAGTTTTCTCAATCTTACCAATTCTTCTGGGATAAGTTTGAAAAGGCAAACTACTTCTACGAAAACGTAATTAAAACTGCTAGTCTTCCTACTAGTGACCGGAAAATTGCCTGGTTAATGGAAGCCCCACAATCTGATGGTGGCCAATGGGATATGCTCTGTGCTTTAATCGAGAAGTACGGGGTAATGCCAAAATCTGCAATGCCGGAATCATTTAACTCTAACCGCTCAAACGGGATTAATTCTCTGCTCAACAATAAATTACGCCACGATGCAGTAATTTTACGAAAGATGATTAATGAAGACCACGCGGATGAAGAAGTCGTCAACGCAAAGCGGAAAGAAATGTTGAATGATGTTTACCGGATGCTTGCATATGCCTTTGGTGAACCAGCTAGCCACTTTAATTTTGAATACCGGACAAAGAAAGATAATGAATTCCACCGTGAAGAAAATATTACTCCACAAGAATTCTTCAAAAAGTATGTCGGTTGGAACCTTGATGATTACATTTCAATTATTCAAGCGCCAACTGCGGATAAGGAATATTACAAGACATACACTATCGATATGTTAGGTAACGTTGTCGGTGGGCGTCAAATTAAACACTTAAACCTTCCAATGACTGAATTCAAGCAACTAGCAATCGATCAATTGAAGGCTGGCGAAAGTGTTTGGTTTGGTTCTGACGTTGTTAAATATTCTGAAACGAAGCTCGGGATCATGGCATTAAACACCTATGATTACGCTCAATTATTTGATACGGATCTCGAAATGACTAAGGCGGATGCCCTTGACTATGGTCAAAGTATGATGGATCACGCAATGGTCCTTACTGGTGTTGACCTGGTAAATGACAAGCCAACCAAGTGGAAAGTAGAAAATTCTTGGGGACCAAAAGTCGGTACCAAGGGTTACTTCGTAATGAGCGATGCTTGGATGGACAAGTATTGCTACCAAATTGTTGTTAACAAGAAATATCTTAGTGACAAGCTAAAGAAGGCTCAGGCTCAAGAACCAATTGTCTTAAAGCCTTGGGATCCAATGGGAACGTTAGCCTAAACTAGGTAATAATTAAAATAAATTCCCCTTAGCATGCTAAGGGGAATTTATTTTTGTGTTATGCAACTTATGTCCTACTAAATAGGCTTGCTTCGCTGTGGTTTCCTCGAACTAGCGGTTCTAGGCAACTAAGTCGAAATGTGTTCACCGTGACCGCAATCTCCGCCTAAATATTCCGGACTTGATTGCAGGACAATCATCGTCCGGGATTTCTTAGTGCTCGATTGCTAATTCGTCACGGTTCACACTCTGAATCGCACTCTTATTCCGTAATATCCGCTCCGAAGTATTTTTGAGAAAGTTTTTTAATGGTACCGTCTTTTTGAAGCTTCTTGAGAGCTTGATTGTAAGAAGCTTGAATGGCCTTATCATTTTTATTGAAGAGGGCAGAGATATTTACAGGCTTTGCCTCACTAGAAACATCAATCATCTTTAATCCCTTAGTACTGTGTTTCTTACTATAAGCATACCAAGCTTCACGTGAGTTAACAGTTCCCTCAGCCCGGCCTTGTTTAATCATTGCTAACGAATTACTAAAGTCACTACTTGGCACAAGCGTACCGTGATACTTTTTTACAACATCAGCGTTATTTGTTCCAGTACCAGCAACAATCTTCTTTCCTTTAATCTGTTTCAAATCCTTAATCTTACTATCCTTAGGCAAAATCAAAGCGTACCGTGACTTAATGTAAGGAGTAGAAAAATTGTACTTTTTCGCCCGTTCTGGGGTCTGAGTAATATTATTCATCACTACATCATATTTTCCAGAACCTAAACCAGCTACTAAAGAATCCCACTTACTAGGAATAAATTTAGCTTTGAGCCCCATCTCCTTAGCAACCGCTTTTCCGAGATCAACTTCAAAACCAGTTAACTTATTGTTTTTCCGGTATGAATAAGGGGAGTAGGTTCCTTCCAACCCAATCGTGAGTTCACCTTTTTGCTTTAATTCTGAATTGACCTTTGATGAAGCAGCGTACACATTACTAATCCCGGCACTTGTTCCGAGTGTAATTGCAGCTAATGTTAACAGTACTTTTTTCCACATTTTCATTTTAATTTTCTCCTTTTTACTTTAAGTTTTCCATTGTCATTGAAGCGATAAAATTCTTGATTCGTTTACTTGAATTATCCTGAGAAAAGAATTTTTTCGGATCGCCATCATAAATAATTTCACCATTTTCCACGAAAATGATCTTATCTGCAATCTGTTTAGCAAACGCCATATTGTGAGTTACCAGAACCATCGATTGCTTTTCATGGGCCAATTGGAGAAGAACCTTCAAAACACTTAACTCTAATTCTGGATCTAGAGCAGAAGTTGGTTCATCAAGAAGAACATACCGTGGCTTCATCGCCAGTGCACGCGCAATTGCTACTCGCTGCGCTTGTCCACCTGACAATTCACTAGGATATACATCCCCATAGTCCGCTAGCCCCACCTTAGCCAATAACTCCTTAGCTACTTTAATTGCCTGCTTTTTTCCCATCTTCAAAACCTGAGTAGGCCCCTCAATGATATTTCCCAGAACCGTTTTATGTGGGAAAAGATTATAATCCTGAAAGACCATCCCGGTTTCCCGACGAACTGCTAATTTTTCTTTGTTACTTATACTTTGACTAAAATCAATCTGATGATCATTGAAATCATACTGACCACTTTCTGGTGTCACTAAAAAATTCAGTGACCGGAGGATTGTCGATTTTCCCGAACCAGATGGACCGACGAGGACGGTTACCTTCCCTATTGGAAAATCTAATGTTACATCTTTCAATACTGTTTTATCGCCGTATGTTTTGTTAATCTGAATCAATCTCATTGCATGTCACCTACCTAACTTATCCTGATCTGACTACCCAATCGTTTCTCTAAGTAATGTTGAATGATTGTAAGGACCGTGGTAAACACCGCATAAATTAATGCTACCAATGTATACATTAACAATGGCTGGTAATTCGCAGCTGCAATTTGCTGACTAACCTCAAACATTTCCATAATCGTAATTGAGGCTGCCAATGAAGTATCCTTTACCAGGCTAATAAAGCTATTTGATAACGGTGGTAATGCCACCTGAAGTGCTTGGGGAATTATAATGCGCCATAATATTTGAAGGCGGGTCATCCCAATTGCTGCACCAGCTTCCCACTGTCCCTTCGCAACTGAACTAATTGCTGCCCGAATCGTTTCCGAAGCATACGCCCCCGTATTCAACGAAAAGGTAACAATTCCAGCGGTAAATGGCTCTAATTTAATCCCGTGAGGGAAAATTCCCTTAATCCGTAAATACGGTAATCCAAAGAATACAATGAACAGTTGAACTAAAAGCGGAGTTGACCGGAAAAGCCATACATAAAATTGAGCAAACCATTTTAGTAGGATAAACGGCCCGCGTTGATACGACAGTCTAATCAATGCAGTTACTAAAGCAATAATTAATCCAAAGAAAAATGAAATTAACGCTAGCGGAATTGTATATTTAAATCCCGCTGCTAGGAGTTGAGGTAATGATGTTCTGATTATTTCCCACATAGTTAAATTATCCTTTCTCTTGCTTTAATTTACCTAGAGCCTGTTTTAGATCAACGATAATATCTTCAGGATCTTCAATTCTGGCTTCAACTCGAAACTAATCATCGCCCCAAAGTTACGCGTCTGTTTTGCTGCGATGTCATGACCAGGAAAATCAATTAATTCAGGGTAATAAATATTGGCAATTCGCGAATCACCTTGTAAAAAGTTAATCACCGCATCAGCATTTTCCTGGTGACTTCTTAATCGTGCCCCTAAAGTTAATGGCCGCTGATTATAAGATGTTACAAACGTATTATCAACAATCGTTTTAACACCATGTTTCTTTGCGATCTTACTAATTGCTTCGATATCTGCAACCTGAAGAAAGCGACGTCCGGGTATGGTTTCCTGTTCGTGAATATTCCCATTGAAGATTACCGCTCAGTTAATCTCGGTGGAAGGTTGAAGAACGATAAACTGGTGTTGAAACGGCACCCGTATTTTTATCTTCACTGTTGTCACCATGTACTAATTGAGGATTAAAGTGCATAATGTTTCTCCTTATAAATTAGCTAAATAAAATGATACAAAAAGGCGCAATTCCAAGAAAAACACTTGAAATTGCGCCTTATGCACTTACCCCGACTGTATTAGCAGGCCAAATTAATTTTGGATACGCCAAGACATGGGTCGCATAAGACGCGATCCACAGCAACAAACAACGCTAAAAAATTGAATGTTTTTCATGACGTGTTCCCCCTAATAAATCATAGGTAAAATATAACTTATTTATAGTAAGGTGTCAATATGTTAATTATTAAAAATAACGAAGGTGTGACATAAAAGGCAACGACAACGCGCAGTAAGAATGGTCTTTAGCGCTCGACAAGATAAACGTCGAAAGCTTATTTGTGCTTGCGAGCGGTATTCTGTCACGCTCTCGTTAATTTCTTATAATATTAATGCTTTAGCTTCTTATCTAAGAATTCAAGAACCGTATCGTAAATTCTTTGACTCCAAAAATCAAGTTCATGATTAGCGTTAGTAACCCGATAGGCTTCAACATTTGCACCAACAGATTTTAACTTCTCATACATTTCTTCCATTTGATGATAAGGGACAATCTTATCCGCATCTCCATGAAATAGTTCAAACGATGGGTACCGTTTTCCTGCTTTTACTCGGTACAAGGGACTCATTTCACGCATAATTTCGGGCCACTTCTTTTTGTCAGTACCAAAAAGGCAATACTTTAGAATTTCATTTCCCGGAACATTCGCCGTATACTTAAACGTTTCAGCAACATCCATTGGAGCAAAGCAAGATACAACCGCTGAAACGGCATCAGATTGATCATCATAAGCAGCAGTCTTGTACTTAGGGTCGTCCCCTGTAAGGCCAACTAACATTGCTGCATTCGCACCAGAAGAAGTTCCCCAGATGGCAACCCGTTCAGGATCAATAGCATACTTTTTCGCGTTTGCACGCAAAAAACGAATTGCTGTCTTAACATCCTGAAGAAATGCTGGGAAAGGATAACCATCCAATGAATTACGATGTTGCACCGTGGCAACAACATAGTCATTCTTAACAAATTGTACTAGTTGAGGAATCTCTTCACCAAATGTTGGTAACCGCCAAGAACTTCCTTGAACAAATACAATTAGTGGTCGTGGTTCTGTCTTATATTGTTGAGGGTACCGTTGTGTCCATGGGGTTAAAAGTTCAAGTTTTAATGCTTGACCATCAGCAGCACCATACGTAACGTTTTCGATCAAACGAATTTGTCCATTTAGATTCGGGTTATTTTCAATCTCATGAATTGTCATTTTTTTCACCATCCATTGTAATAAAAGTCTTCTTAACGATATTTAATACTGGATCAAATTCATACATAATCGGTTTACCGTTTGGAACTTCAACCTTATCAATTTGATCGTCAGGAATTTGATCAAGATATTTAATTAATGCCCGTAATGAACTCCCATGAGCAACTATCAACTGATTCTTTCCGTCTAGCAGTCGTGGAGCAATTTGATCCTGCCAGTAGGGCAATAATCGTTTCTGGGTCATTGCAAGGCTTTCACTGGAAGGCATCTTTACACCCAGGCGATCATACCGTCGTTCATGCTGCCGGTGCTTCAACTTTGGTGGAATCTCACTGTAACCACGACGCCAACGATGAAGTTGTTCTGCACCGACTTTTTCTTTAACCTTGGCTTTATTTAACCCACTAAGTGCTCCGTAGTGGCGTTCATTCAACCGCCAAGTTTTATATACTGGGATATAAAGTTGATCAACCCTATCCAGAATAATGTTCATTGTCTTAATTGCTCGCGACATATATGAGGTGTGGGCATCGTCAAATTGGATCCCCATTTTGGCCAATTCATCACCTACCATCTGTCCTTGCTCAATTCCCTTTTCAGTCAGTGGAACATCAGTCCACCCTGTAAAAATATTATCACGGTTTGCCTGACTCTGACCATGACGAACAATTACTAACTTTGCCATTCTCTCACTTCCCTAACACACTAATCATAGCGCATTTGTATATTTCATAACAAGAATAACTTTTCCCGAACTCCTAACTGAAGTAACTAATTTTTCCTCATGATCATAATAATAGCGTATAATTAAATTATTGTATTCACAATGAAAGGAATAAGCTAGCCTAAAGAAAATATTTTTCTCTACCTAACTAAAAAACATGAAAGAAAAAACCATCAAGTTAATTAAGCAGGGATTCCCTTATTACCTCATCATTATTATGAGTTGTTTAATAATATCGCCACAAATAATATCCCAAGGGGTTATCCTCGGGACAGATTCAATTTTTCATTTTAATCGTTTTTATGAAACAGCTCAGCAAATTCGGTACTGGAATTTTAGTTACTTTCAAAGTAATTATTCTTTTCAACAAAGTGGCCGAATTATCAATGCTACGTACTGTCCACTATTTGCCTACTTTAACGGGATAATCCTTCTGTTTGCCAGAAGTTGGTATCGGTACCAAATCATCACTAATCTTCTTATTTACTTTATCGGTGGAACCGGGATGTATAAACTATGCATTAAACTCCATAGTAAGCAAAGTATTGCACTAATTACCGCTTTTATTTACATGAACATCGGTTGGTTACCTCGTTGGGAATTAGCACAAAATATGAATGCGTGGGGTGCCGCCTTATCTCCATACATGATCATCTGCGGTATTAGGATGATTCAAAATAGTGAACAACCAATTAACGTTCTTCAATTAATGACCGTCATGACTATCATCATGCAAATCCATCTTTTGAGCTCCGTATTTTTTGTGGTTGCCTTAATTCCGTTTTTTATTGCTGGACTCATCCATTCTAACAATCCTCGATTAATGTGGATAGATTTACTCAAAGCGGTAATTGGGACAATAATCTTAACCGCTAATATCTGGGGCGCATTGCTCATGATTAACCTCAATAACCATATCGCCTATCCGGCAAACTTTAACCTATTTGCTAATGCTCTACGTCCAGCAACCTTTAGTAATAACCGGAGATTTCTTTCGTTTTTCATTTGGTTCCTTTTTACTGCTCAATTTATATTCGTTATTAGAAAACCCCACCGCTCATCGCTCAATACATTTATCACGAGTTGGGGTTTCTTAATCTTGATCTTAAGTTCTGTTATTACTCCCTGGAAAAAGTTTCAACAGTGGCTTCCCTTTCTTTCCCACACGTTACAATTTCCTAGCCGTTTGACAATTATCGCTTACCCCCTCCTTTTCGCAGGAATTGCGATGACCATTACAACAATCGTCAACTCAACTCCTAAATACTCACTTAGTCGCAACTCTTCAATTGGAATTCTTGTTGTAACCCTTCTCCTTGTATTTATCCCAACCAACATTACGATCTCAAGGAAGGTCGCCAACTACTATTCTGATGCACTTTTCGCTAACCTCAGTGCGTTAGCGAAAGTCAGTACTAACAAAGCAGCGATCCGTTATTCAACCCAATCCTCACACCCTGGACAACTACTAAGCCTAGTTGAAAAACGCAGTCCTGACTATCTCCCTCTGCCTTCAAACTATGCAGGAAATAAATCCAAACACTCCTATGATTACCAGTCTCAAATCATTAAGAATGCTAATAATTTCCATCATACTGTTCTTAAGGGTGGAAAATTAAAACTTACCTGGACAGCTGATCATTCTGGAACAAAACGTCTCCCATTAGTCACTTATCATGAATCTGTCCTTACAGTAAACGGTAGGAGAGTTACCCACTACCAACGCTCATCAATCGGTTCCCCCTATGTTCATGAGCATCAAGGTCTTAATACTGCCACTTTAAGATTCAAGCCAGCTAGCTGGTTTAACTACCTATTAGTAATTTGGCTAATTAGTTTAAGCATCTATTGGGTATATGGTAGCTATACCTTTTATAAACATAGAATAGCCTAAACACTAAATACGCCTCTGGACACATACCCAGAGGCGTATTTTAATTTACTATTTAGTAGGGTTAATTATAAATGAAAATTCGATATCTTGATCAGCTGGAATGTGATATTGCTTTTCAACATCTGCACCCCAACTATCAATTCCCCCAACACCACGAACAGCACCAGCCATTACCAATACCGTTCGTCGTGCTAACGGTAATTCTTCAATATGGGTTGCTGACTCAAGTTCTTCAGCAGTGTATGGTAAACAGCTAAAGTTAAATGGCTGATCTTCTTGACTAATCTTTAAGGAGAACGGCTCAGCAGAATGATCAGCATTATTTTCAGTTATTTCCCGGGTAATGCTGAGTTGTCCAGTTTCCATGTGCATCCCATTTTCTTGAGGAACTAAGTATGGGGTAACCGGAAGACCGTCAACATGGTACTTACCGTGACGAGCCCCAGCCATTCGGTCAGGATATGTTTCGCCAGATAGTCCCTCGTAGTCAAAGCCAGTTGCTAGTGTTGGCATGATAAAACGTAGGCCAAAAACTGGTAAGCCGGGAAGATCTTCATGGCCAAAATAATGGGCACTAACATTAATTTGCCCAGTAGCGCCAACCACATAGGTTACAGTGACCTTGGTTGCAGGAACAGTTAATGTTTCATAGGTAAAAGTAATTTTTACTTTATTTGCCGTCTCGTGATTAGTAAACTTATTTGTTTCTGGAGCAACTGGCAAGTGATCAAAGTGACGATCATCAACTACTAAGTCAGTTTGATCATTAAGACATTTACTAAAAGTATCAGCTGCCAGCCATTGAGCAGACTTAATATTAAAGCCACTTCCCCGATCATTATCAGTTGTGGCGCGCCAGAAGGTCGGTGTTGGAACCCGATAAAGCCATTCTTTGCCATTTAACTTTAACGATTCCAGGCCACCTTTTTCATAACTAAAGATATAGTGGAAATTATCCCCACCAAGTCCTAACGTTCCGTCACCGTAGATCACGTGCATTTTATTTGTGTAAGCCATAGTAATACCGTACCTCCTGCATAGCTGGTTTAGGTGTCCGATCGGCAAACATTAGACCATCGCCAGAAAATTCATAGTCTGAATGACGATCATCAAAATCACCACCATAACGCATAACCATTTGTCCACTGATTGGATCCTTTACTTGAAGTGCCTGATCAATAAAGTCCCAAATAAAGCCACCGAAATATTGTGGGTACTTATCAAGGAGTTTAATGTAAGATCCCATTCCACCAACAGAATTACCCATATCATGCATGTATTCACATTCCATAAATGGCTTATCCGGATTATTCTTCAAATATTCTTCAACCTGCTTTGGTGGTAAGTACATCCAACTTTCTACGTCTGATAACTCATCACGATAATCATGAGTTTCTCCTTGAGGAAGGTAGTTTTCCTTATTTAAACTTGGAATTTGGTCGCTGTAATCATGTGTGTGACAAACACCTTCATAGTGAACCAAACGGCTATCATCATGTTCCTTATAGAATTGTTGCATAGCTACAAGGTTATCACCGGCAAATGATTCATTCCCAAGTGACCAGAAAAGAATTGCGGTATGGTTTTTGAAGAATTCATAGTTACTTCGCGCACGGTCAACAACAACTTCACGCCATTGAGGAACAGAACCAGGAACGTTATATGATGGTTCAACTGCCCCCATCTTTTGCCAGGTAGCGTGTGATTCAAGGTTATTTTCGGCCATCATGTAAATTCCATTTTGATCACAAAGGTAATACCAAGGGATCTGATCTGGATAGTGACATGTCCGGACAGCATTAATATTATTTTCTTTGAAGGTATGGATATCACTAAGCATATCCTTCATTGTGACTGAACGACCACGGTGATCATCCCACTCGTGACGGTTAACTCCATTAATAATGAGGCGCTTTCCGTTTAACAGGACAACGTGTTCTGGGCTAATTTCAATCCTCCGGAAACCAAATTGGTAAGGAACCAATTCAAGGAGGTTTCCTTTAGCATCCTTAACTTCGATCAAAAGTTGATAGAGGTATGGATCATGGTTATCCCAAAGGTGGACATCCTTAAATTCGTGCGGTTCAACTGTAACTTTTTCGGTAACTGGCTTTGTTTCATCAAGTAAGGTCTTGCCATCATGATCCTTTACCACAAGATGGACATTACCAGCTTGCTCGCCAACAAAAGCAAGATCAATTGCTAACTCACCATCACGGTAATTATCAGCTACCCGTGGCTTCAAGGTAAAGTCCTCCAGGTGAGTTACCGGTTGGGCGAGTAGTTCAACACTCCTAAAAATACCAGAGAAACGGAACATATCCTGATCTTCAATCCAGGAAGCGGTACTGTGCTTAAATACTTCTACCGCTATCACGTTATCTTCATCCTGAATATAAGGTGTCAAATCAAACTCAGAGGGCGTAAAGCTATCTTCTGCATATCCAATAAAGTGACCATTAAGCCATAGGTACATTGACCGTTCAACGCCTTCGAAGCGAACCCGAATTTGCTTCCCCCGAAGTTCATCATTTAAGTCAAAATGCTTCAGGTAAAGGCCAACGGTGTTATCCTTCCCTTCACTAAACGATCCTTCTTCAGGATCATCCTGGCTCAAGGCATAAGCAGGACGCCGGAAAATTTTTCCTTCCCACGGCATCAGGGTATTAATGTAATTATTTTGTGTATAATCACTTAATTCAATTTCACTAGGAACTTTAATGTGCCCAAAGTTACTAGCGTCAAAGTCAACTTTATAAAAATCTTTAACCCTTTCCTGAGGCGTTTGGGCAAACTTAAACTGCCACTGACCATCCAAGCTTTGTTCAAAACTACTTTTATGCTGTTGCCACTCTACATAATTACGGTAGAAATGATGGTCACTATGCGCCGGTAATTGATTAACCCGGAAAATCTCTGGATTATCTAACCATTTTATCTCTGCTTCCATCGACAAAGTTCCTCCTTAAAAATCATTACAGTTTAAGTATAGCGCTTTCATCACTGTAAAGATAGGATTTTCTAACCAAGGTAAAATTAATAATAGTTATTTTCTTCATTAAAAACTGATTTCGGTTAATTTTTAAACGAAAAAAGCACTTAACCAAAAAGTTAAGTGCTTTATTAGTGCGGCCGAGAGGACTTGAACCTCCACGGTCATAATCGACCATAAGATCCTTAATCTTACGCGTCTGCCAGTTCCGCCACGGCCGCATATCAACCAACGAATATTATTATAGCAAGATACTTATTCGTTGGCAATAACTTTTTTCAGTTTTTTTGAATAAAATGGTGCCCACACCGACGACATACGTACCGCTCAGTATTAAATCGTCGTTGACGGAGAATTTGGACTCCACATCCCTTACATTGATAACTCCAATAGTGGCGTGTTCTTCGCGTAGCTCTACTCGTTACCGGAGCATATCGTGAACCGCCTACACGAACCAGTAACTGACGAAAATCCGCACTTCGGTGATGATAATCACGATTAGTCAAGTGTAAATGATAGTGACAAAGTTCATGAAGAACCACCCGTTTTAAATTATCTAAATCAAATTCAGTGTACATTAACGGATTAATATCAATATGATGATCATCAAGATGGTAACGTCCACCAGTAGTTCGTAAACGGGAATTAAAGAAGATCCGATGTAGAAATGGCCGCTGAAAATACTCCATCGACCATTTTTCAGTTAGTTCTTGTAATTGCTGATTACGCATTTTCTTCATCTTGTGGTGCAATCATTGTTAGTTGAATTCGTTGACGTTTAAGATCAACGTCTTCAATCCAAACATCCACAATGTCACCAACAGAAACTGCAGCACGTGGATCCCTAATAAATTGCTTACTCATCTTTGAAACGTGAACTAAGCCATCATGCTTCACACCAATATCAACAAAGGCGCCAAAGTCTACAACATTTCTAACGGTCCCCTGAAGTTTCATCCCCGTCTTAAGATCATCAATCTTCATTACGTCCTGACGAAGCAATGGTGCTGGCATTGAATCACGCAAATCACGACCTGACTTTTGAAGTGAAGCAATGATATCCTTCACCGTTTCTTCACCAGCTTTTTCACTAGTAAAGTTCTTAATATTGATCTTCTTTAACTGCTTTTCAGCTACTGACGAGCCAAGACTATCAACATTAATCTCAGCAGCTTCCATGATCTTCTTTGCAATTGGATAACTTTCCGGATGAACATCAGTATTATCGAGAGGGTTATCTCCGTTAACAATTCGCAAGAACCCAACAGATTGTTGATAAGCTTTTGGTCCCAACCTTGGGACATCTTTTAATTGTTTTCGGTTAGTATACTTACCATGTTCATCACGATACTTAACTATATTTTTTGCCGTAGTCTTATTCAGACCAGAAATCTGAGTGAGAAGTTGGTAACTTGCGGTATTAAGATTAACGCCAACCCGATTAACGGCTCGCTCCACAACGGCATCTAATTCACCCGAGAGCTCTTTTTTCGGCAAATCGTGTTGGTACTGACCAACACCAATCGCTTGTGGATCAATCTTAACTAATTCGGCGAGTGGATCCTGAAGCCGTCGACCAATGCTGATCGCACTTCGTTGTTCAACATGAAGATCAGGAAACTCATTCCGCGCCTCCTTACTTGCCGAGTATACAGAGGCACCCGCTTCATTAACAATTACGTAATAGACAGGTCGCTTGATTTTATTCAAGGTATTCACAACAAACTGTTCAGATTCCCGACTTGCTGTTCCGTTACCGATTGCGATCATCTCAACACGATACTTTTCGATCAGATCAATTAACTGACCTTCAGCTTTTACTCGATCTTCTTCAGGCGCTGGCTTGTGGGGATAAATAACGGCCTTAGTAAGGAACTTTCCGTTTTCATCCAAAACAGCTAACTTACATCCCGTCCGGTAAGCAGGATCAAAGCCAAGAACAACTTTTCCCTTAATTGGCGCTTGCATCAATAAATGATAAAGATTTTCTCCAAATACTTTTATCGCTTGCTGGTCCGCATTTTCCGTTAATTGGCGGCGAATCTCCCGTTCAATTGCTGGACCCAAGAAACGCTTATAGGAGTCAGCATAGGCCTCTTCAATCAACTTAACAGCCGCATTCTCCTTACTTGTCCGGATTAACCGAAAGTGAAGGTAATTGAGCACCGCGTCATCATCTACGGTGACCTTAACGTTTAGGACACCTTCCTTTTCTCCACGGTTAATTGCCAGGATCTGGTAAGAACTTAATTCTTTTACCGGACTCGTAAAGTCGTAGTACTGCTCGTAAGTTTTTAGTTCATCCTTTTCATTACCGTTTCGCTTAACAGTAGTTACCAATTGACCATGTTGATTCATAAAGTTTCTTAACCAACTCCGAACAGTTGACATTTCACTAATTGCTTCAGCTAAGATTTCGTGAGCGCCATCCAAAGCATCCTCAATCGTTTCAACGTCATCATTGAGGTACTTTGCCGCCTCAGTTTGTGGGTCATCGTCTGAGTATGTTAATAACCAATTAGCAAGGGGTGCTAAACCATGTTCCCGGGCTACCTGCGCTTTTGTTTGCCGTTTTTGCTTATAAGGCAAGTAAAGGTCTTCAACCGTTTGGAGTTCCGTTGCAGCCAAGATTTGCTTCTCTAAGGCCGGAGTTAGCTTACCAGCTTCCTTAATCTTATTAATAACGGTTTGCTGCCGATCAAGTAATGATGTTGCATGCCGATATTGATCATGAATTTCCTGAAGTTGAACTTCATCCAACGTTCCGGTAGCCTCTTTCCGGTACCGGGCAATAAACGGAATCGTGTCTCCTTCATCCATTAACTTCAAAGATGCCTTAATCTGTGATTCACGTAGTTTTGGAAGTTGTTTACTAACTAACTTAATTGCTTTTTCGTCCATACAATCCTCCGTCGATCGTTTTACCGCCACCAAGTATCAGCGGGATTAATTGGCTGGTGACGCTTATGTTGTGTCTTCTTGTACCAGCCTTCAATTGTCGTTGCTGCTTGAGGACTAACCTCTTTTCCCTCAAGGTAATCATCAATTTCTTGGTAGGAAACTCCAAGGGCCTTCTCATCCGGAAGCATTGGTTTGTCATCTTCCAAATCAGCCGTTGGAACCTTTTCATACAAGTGCGCTGGAGCACCAAGGTATTCCAGCAAGACTTTTCCTTGTCGTTTATCCAAGCCGGAGAGTGGTGTAATATCAGCACCACCATCCCCAAATTTAGTATAAAATCCAGTGACCGCTTCTGCCGCATGATCAGTTCCCACAACGGCACCCCCATGTTCACCCGCAATTGCGTATTGGACAATCATCCGTTCACGGGCCTTAATATTCCCTTTATTAAAGTCACTAATGTTAGCACCAGCAGTTGTTAACGAATCAAACATCGCGTCTGTAGCAGGCTTAATGTTAACCCGCATTATCTTATCAGGATGGATAAACTGGTCAATTGCCATCATCGCATCTGATTCATCCGCTTGTTCACCATAAGGTAAGCGAACTGCAATAAATTGATAGGCTTGATCGTTCGTTTCTTGACGAAGCTTCTCAACTGCTAACTGTGATAAACGTCCTGCTAATGAAGAATCCTGACCACCAGAGATTCCTAGGACTAAAGTCTTCATCCCCGTCTTTTTGAGGAAGTCTGCTAAGAATTCAACCCGTTGCTCAACTTCCGCCTTTGGATCGATCTCTGGTCGTACATGAAGCGTCTCAATGATTGTTTCTTGTAAACTAGTCATCTTTCTGCCCCCTAATTATCAAGTGTTTTTACGTATTCATGGATCCGGTGAATCATCTTAAGCTTATTATCATAGCACTTCTGTGACAGATCCACTGGGTAAACTTCTGGATTAAGATCGCGTTTGTATTCATCCCACAATGCATCAAGGTTTTTCTTTCGCCGTTGTCGTGTTTCTTCCAGGCTCGGTTCATCATAAACAAATTGACCGTCTTTCCAAATATCCTTTAACATGGGACGGGCTTTAAAATCATCAACATCCTTTTGTTGGAGTGGGAAGTCCGGATTAAACATATTTAATGACCGTTGCTTACGGGGATCCTCATCGGCAAGGGTAATATAGTCCCCTTCACTCTTATTATCTGCACAATCATTAATCCGCCAAACCTGTTTCTTCCCTGGAGTAGACATTTTACTAAGGTTATTCGAAAGCTTAATTGTATCAACCATATTGCCATCTTCATCTTCAATGGCAACTAGCTTATAAACAGCTCCTAAAGTTGGTTGGTCGTAAGCAGTGATTAACTTAGTTCCAATTCCCCAAACGTCAATCTTAGCTCCCTGCATTTGCAAGTTCTGAATTGTCTTTTCGTCAAGACCGTTGGAAGCGTAAATCTTCGCATTTTTAAACCCAGCATCATCAAGTAGCTTTCGAACCTGCTTCGAGAGGTAGGCCATATCACCACTATCAATCCGGACACCATGAAAATTAATTTGATCGCCAAATTCCTTGGCCACCTTTATTGCAGCCGGTACACCACTCTTCAATGTATCAAATGTATCTACCAGGAAAACGCAGTCATGGTGAGTTTGGGCATATGCCTTAAAGGCATCATAATCATTCCGGTATGCCTGAACTAGGGCATGGGCATGAGTCCCAGAAATTGGAATTCCAAATAATTTACCTGCACGAACATTACTTGTTGCATCAAAGCCACCAATATAGGCAGCCCGCGTTCCCCACAAAGCAGCGTCAAATTCTTGAGCCCGTCGTGAGCCAAATTCCATCACTGGTTGATCACCAACAATCGACTTGATCCGAGAAGCCTTAGTAGCAATCATAATTTGATAATTAAGAATGTTTAATAATGCTGTTTCAATTAATTGGGCCTCGAGCACCGGTGCATCGACCTGGAGAATCGGTTCATGGTTAAACACCAATTCTCCTTCTTCAAAGCTCTTAATAGATCCCGTGAATTTAAAGTCTTTCAGATAGTCCAAAAAATCATCGGCAAATTGCCCCGTCGACCGAAGATATTCAATATCATTAGCCGTAAAGTGAAGAGACTTAATATAACGAATAATATGATCCAGACCTGCAAAAACTGCATACCCATTTTGGAAAGGCATTTTACGGAAAAAAGCTTCAAAAACGGCACGCCGATTTTCCTGTCCCTGTTTCCAATATGTTTGCATCATACTGAGTTCATAAGCATCAGTATGAAGAGCTGTACTATCATCTGGATAATTGAATTTCATTGTCTAGTATCCTCTCAAATTAAATTAATAACCAACATTGTAGCACGAATTTTATTTCTCCAAAACGAACTCAAATCGTGAACCAACATATTGGGTATGAACATATTCAAATGGTGTTCCATCTTGTAAATACGAAAGTTGTGTCATCCGCAATAATGGGTCACCACGTTTAACATTTAAGTAAGTTGCAATCCGTTCATTGGCCTTAGTAGCAGAAATATGCTGAACAGCATGTCCCGGATAAAGATGGGCCTTATGTTCAAGTGTTTCCCAAAAAGAAGTTGTTACTTCTTTTTTACTTAATCCCTTAACTAATCTTGCCGGGATCGTTGCCACTTCAAAGCAGATTGGAACATCATTTCCTGAACGAATCCGTTCCATTCGAATAACCTGATCGCCGTCCCTTAAATCTAGCTTTTCGATTTCAACTTGGGAGGGAATCGTCAAGTGGTAAGAAATCGTTGTACTAGATGGCTCCTTACCAATCGACTTCATTAAATCTGTAAAGCTTGTTACCCCCGACATTTTTTCTTGGACTTTTCGATTAGCGACAAAGGTTCCGGAACCAACATGCCGTTCAAGAATTCCTTCATCAACCAATTCTTGAATTGCTTGGCGTAATGTCATTCGGCTGACTCCAAATCGACTAGCCAGCTCCCGTTCAGCAGGAATTTTATCGCCAACCTTCCATTTACCATCTTCAATATTTTCCCGTAGTTGATTATGGATTTGAATATATATCGGTGAACTCATTTTGGCTTTATCCTCCTCACACCATTTCAAACAATAATTAGCCATTTATAATTGTAACATCATTTAATAGGGTTAGACCAATTTTAGTAAGATTAACAAATTAAATAAAAATCCGAAAAACAACTCATCTAATACACCTCCACTACTTAGACCAATGGTTATTTTTCGGTTTCTTATTTTATAACTTTTATTTTTCCCCGTTGCGAATCTTTAATGCCCGTTCAAGCGTCCGGTCGACAATGATTGATTGTGAATCTGCAACCGGGTACTTAGTTTCCGGATCCATCTCTTCAGCATATGAAAGTTCTGTACAACCAAGAATAACAATGTCACAGTGTTCTTCTTCAATCATCTTACGCACTAGTTCATGATACTTTTTCCCGTCAGAGTGACCCTTTTCCTTAATGTCATGATAAATTAAGTCCTCGGTCATTTCTTGAATCTCAGGAGTTGCCTTAACCTCTTCGTAACCTGCATTCTTGATATAAGAATCATAAATTCCGGATTTCATGGTACCGTCAGTTCCCAAAAGACCAACTCGCTTAGCATCTGGCTTCAATCGTTTAATTTCATTAACCGTTTCTTGAAGCATATTAAGGATTGGAATCTTCGTCGCTGCCTGTAATTCATCATACGAATAGTGAGCAGTATTACAAATTAAGACAAAGAATTCCGGATGAAGAAGGCTCTGCTGCTTGATATCTTCAACTAGCGCTTTAGCTGGACTGGGCTTACTATGATCAAGGATCCAACTTGTCCGATCTGGGACAGTCGCATGGTTAACCACAAGGTAGTCCAAATAATCCTGGTCACGATGCGTTGGTGTCCGCTGATCCAAAATCCGTACGTAACTTTCAGTAGCTAATGTTCCCATTCCACCAAGAACTGTAAAAAACTTTTTCATGACTCATAACCTCACTTTATGGTTTAACTTCAATACTTTAAGATAACAACGCAACAAAAATTGGTCCTAGTAAAGTGATGCCAATATTTCCCATGATGTAAGCTGGGGTTAACGCAGCGGCAAAATATGCCCCACCTTCCGCACCAGCCTGATCAGCAATTTCCGTCATCACAGCGGCACAGGTACCTGAACCAGTCAATCCACCAATCAATGCCAAGGGTTCCATATGTAAAACATAACGACCAAATAGTAACGTTAAAAGGTGGGGAGCAATTGCAATAACTGCGCCAATAAAGAGCACCCCAATCCCTAACGCCTTAATCGCACCAGTAAATGCTTGGGCAGATTGAAGGCCAACCGTCCCCACGAAAAGAGTTAACCCTAAGTTCTGGAAAAAAGCAGTTACTGTTGGTGGAATTGAATCATGATCCCGATGACGGGAAATCCATGTACTCAATACTAGACCCATTAATAAGGCAGCAACCCCGTTTCCAAGTTGTAGAGGAATGCCGTTCAACTTCACCCCAAGAATTCCAAGTAAAGAGGCAAAACCAATTCCGAGTGAGAACAATGAGTAATTAATTGCCATTGCACTCGTATGCCAGCGTCCCATCTTCCTTAAAATCGTGGATGTCCGTGACGTATTCCCAGTTAAAGAAATTACATCCCCAGGCTTTAACTGATTAAATAATTGTTCATTCCCCGTATCCGGATCTTGAATATTAATAAAAACCCCATGTTGACGTAAATGTGCTAGTTGGGTTGGCTTAAAATGCTTCCCCAAAACGAATTTTCGTTCTCGCGGTGCATTAGTTGGAGTTAAGACTTCGGACGTCCCCTTAATTCCATGCATCTGATCAAAGTAAATTGCATAGCCGATCACGGTTAGAAGGTCCCCAGGCTTCAACTTATACTCCAAGTGATCCGTCATCTCATCTCCATGAAAAGCAACTAATGCAATTATCCGGTAACGAGTCCACTTATTAAAGCTACCAATCGTTTTACCAACTAACGGTGAATCAGGTTTTATCCTGTATGTCCGCCGCCATGTCGGGTTAGGATTTTTTGCGTGAAAGTGATACTTCCAGGCCATCAATGGTCCTCGTTTACTTACCTTGATTCCCAAAAGCTTTGGAGCAACATCACGAAGAAAAATGATAACACCCAACGTTCCAAAAACATAGGTTAATGCATAGGCGACTGGCAACTGAGCTTCATACGTTGATCGAACTGCACTACTAACTGGCAGAGACCCAATCGTCCGCAACGAGCTAGCAACCGTTGATGATTGAGTTAATGAACCAGCAATAATTCCTGATGCCACTCCCGGTCCAATGTGAAATGTAATGAACAATCCCCATGAAACAAGAAAAGCCGTTACTAACCAGAAAATACTGATAATCAGAATTCGTGAACCGAAAATTTTTAAACTGATTAACATCTGCGGCCCAATTCGGTAGCCAACTGAAAACATGAAAGCACCAAAGAAGATCGTTCCTAGCATTTCATCTCGTGGAAACGCTCCGATCTGACCAACAATTAAGGTTACAATTAGCGTGGCCACAGTTGCTCCAATACTAAATTTACCCCCAATTTTATAATCCCCAATTGCAAAACCTAGGGCCATACAGATAAATAAGGTAAAGACTTGGTTATGAACCATAAAATGAATAATTGTATCAACCATAAGAATTTCTCTTTATACCTCAGACAATCCCTTAATTTTGTTATTACCAATCATTCATTTTAACATTATCTAAGAATGAAGGCTATCAACTCAACCATCTTATTTACCTTTGAATTAATTACGATTTTGCCAATGCTATTAACCAATCCTTAGTTTCCTGATCTAGCCCAGGAGCAATTACTAACGGAAATGGTTTAAATAAAATTTCGATCTGCTGCCAGTTAACCTGATCACCCTGATAAATAGTTTGAAAGAGTCGTTGTTGCGTTAATTTTTGAATCTGGTTACTTACTGGCCGATTCAAAAACATCATAGCAGTTGCTTTTACTGCTAATTCTTCTGCAACCATTTTTGTTAACTCTTCTTCACTAATTGTTCCCGAAACAAGAATTTGTTGTTTTAGTGGAACACTAGGAACTTCCCGTTGAATAAAATGTTGGAGAGTTCTCCAACCATTAATTATTTGACGGTAGAACTGCCAAGGAACACGACTATTTAACTGCTTAAATAAACTCGGAATGATACTTTCTAAATCTAAACGTTGTCCCTGACAAGTATCCAAAATTTCAATTAAGAAGCGTTGATTACTCTCTTGAATCTTCTTTGCTAATCTTTTCTTACTTGTTAGATTAAATCGTAAAACGACATAGTCAACAAACTGGTCACCATCAATTACAGACCGATGAGAATGTTTTTTTACTTTAAACTGGTTTAATTGTTTAAGTCGACTCGACTTTGCAAACTGCCCTTGTTTAGGCATCGTAATTTCTCCTTTACATAGTTTTAATAAACAAAAAAGCCACCAACTATTTAGTTGGTGGCTTAAGCAGTTGGGCTAGCTGGATTCGAACCAGCGCATGACGGTACCAAAAACCGTTGCCTTACCGCTTGGCTATAGCCCAATAATAAAAGTGGAGGAGGGTGGATTCGAACCGCCGAACCCGAAGGAACGGTTTTACAGACCGTCGCGTTTAGCCAGACTTCGCTACTCCTCCATCATAATGTGAAAGTTATAAGCAACAATCAACATTTATTATAGTACCGAACTTTAGTTAAAATTGCAAGGACTTTTTGGAGAAAAGTTTTAAAAAAAATAAAGAAGCTGAAAATTAATTTCCAGCTTCTTCTTTCATTTTAATCTACTCCGTCCATTAATCCATGGATCTTTTTAACGAAGAACATCAGGATAATCCCGAAAACAATACTTACAAGCCCCACAACAATGAAGTATGGAACTTCAGTTGCAGACGAGTAGTACTTAACAATTTGAGCGTTAACAGCTTGACCAGCAGAATCAGCCAAGAACCACATACTCATCATTTGTGACTTAAATGCTTTAGGCGCAAGTTTAGTGGTTACTGACAAACCAATTGGTGAGATTAACATTTCACCAATTTCAACGATGAACCATGAACCAACAAGCCAGAATGGGCTAACCCGTCCTGCAGTCCCGAACATCATGCCTGGCAACGCCATGAGGATATATGATAATCCGGCAAAAACAAGACCAGCAGAGAACTTACCAGGAGCACTTGGTTGACCCTTCCAGTGATCCCAAAGGGCAACAAATACTGGTGTTAAAATCATAATGAATAATGGGTTCAAAGTCTGGAAGTTAGCAGCAGCAAAGTGCCAGCTACCAATGTGAAGAACTGTCCGTTGTTCAGCAAACAATGCTAAAACAACAGAACCTGATTCTTCAATTGCCCAGAAGATTGCTGCAGCAATAAAAAGTGGAATATAAGCAAGAACCCGCGACTTTTCAGGCTTAGTAACCTTCTTTGAATTCAGCATCATAATAAAGTAGTAGATTGGCAATGCAATTGCGATAAACGTGATAATGTTAATGATATTAGTAATGTTTAGCTGACCGATTGCGGCTAACAGACCTAGGATAACAATCAATACAGCTATCCCAACACAAGTCCAAATAATAATTGGCCGTAAATCATCTTTTTCAATCGGGTCGTTAGGATATAAACTGTCCTTTGAAAGGTACTTTCGACCATCCAAAGTATATTGAAGTAAACCAAAGAACATTCCGATTGCAGCTAGTGAAAAACCAGCATGGAAGTTCATTTCGTTACCAAATAAATGAAGGCCAAAACCATTTGCAGCCCATGGAACAGCCCATGGAGCAACGGCTGCCCCCAAGTTAATCCCAAAAACAAACATACTAAATCCAGAGTCACGACGTTCATCATCTGGAGCATATAAGCCACCAACCATTTCAGAAACGTTTGGCTTCAATAAACCAGTCCCGGCAACGATTAATGCGATTGAAATATATAAGGCTGTAACACCAGCAGGCAATGACAAGGCAATGTGCCCAAACATAATCAGCACACCACCGATAAAGACGGTCCTACGAGAGCCCCATACACGATCAGAAAGCCAACCACCAACAACACTTGAGAGGTAAACTAACGAACCGTAGATCGCCATAATTGAAGCAGCAGTGGCTTGATCCATGCCCAAACCACCCTTAGTGACAGCATAGTACATGTAGAATAGCAGGATAGCCCGCATTCCGTAGTAACTAAACCGTTCCCACATTTCAGTGAAGAACAGCGTGGATAGTCCTCTTGGCTGCCCAAAGAAGGCTGTATCCAAGTTTTTCTCTTTACTCATATAATTCCTCCAAATAATATCTTCAGGAGATAAATCAAATGTAAAAGTTAATTAAATTAAGAAACTTTCACATTAAAATTTCATAATATAACTATTATAGGCGTCTATTTTGCAGGCGTCAATTCAACAATAAATTTTTGATGAGAAAAACTATTCTAAGGATAACTTGTTTCACAACTAATCAACCTACTCCACGTTATTTTTTGAATATTTTTCTAGTTTATGCTTAATAATATTAAGCATGCTGCAGAATATCCCTTAACTTAATAAAGCTAATCTTATTTTAGAATTAAACATCAAACAAAATTTCGCCATTTAGTATCTAAATATGTCGACTTTTAATTTCTGACTAAGTTCATTTAAAGCACTCAGCCCTGCAATACTGTTACCAGATTTGTCCAATGGCGGACTGAAAATTCCAATTCCATACTTATTTGGTACTGCGGTCATTAGTCCACCACCAACACCACTTTTAGTTGGAACTCCAATAATTGCAGAATATTTTCCTGATTCGTTATAAAGTCCAGTAGTCATCATTAATGATTTAGTGTATGTTGCTGCTTCACTCGAAATCAATCGCTCATTATCCCACGGCTTAATTCCATTATTTGCTAGAACTGCACCTAAATTGGCCAGATCAGCAGCCGTTACCATCATTGAACACTGTTTAAAATAAGTTTTCAGGCTTAATGGCACATTCGCTTTTAACATACCTTTTGCTTTAAGGTAATATGCTAAGGAGCGATCCATATCACCCGTTCGCTCTTCTGACTCAGAAATTTCTGTACTAAGCGTGATTTGTGGATCGTGACAAATATCGCGAGTAAACCGAATAATCTGTTCAAACGGCTGCATACTATTTGTCGCCTTTACTAGTGATGTTACTGCGATTGCCCCAGCATTAACAAAGGGATTTAACGGATGATGATCCCCCTCAATTTCTAAATTTAAAATTGAATTAAATGGAAAACCAGTCTGCCGGGCCCCAACATGTTGAGTAACATACTCCATTCCTAACTGGTTTACCGCATACAAGAAAGTAATAACTTTTGAAATACTTTCGATCGCAAATCTAACCCTTGAATCACCAGCCTGCTCTATATTATTCTTTTTCAGATCATAAACTACAATTCCCAATTGTTTCGGTGCCACTTTACCTAGTGCTGGAATGTAATCAGCTACTCTTCCTTTCTGGCTATTAGGTAAGTTATTTTTCACTATTTGTTCTAGATTCAAATAGATCACCTCCTAATTAAAATCATACGTTAATTAGTAAAAATAGCAAAAGAAACGTATTATGGTGTAACTGAGATAATTAATTATTTAATGCGATGAATTTTAAAATAAAAAAACGCTAGCTAAAATAGCTAACGATACAAATAACTCCGGCAGTCAGACTCGAACTGACGACAACCTGATTAACAGTCAGGTGCTCTACCAACTGAGCTATGCCGGAATAAGATAATATCAAAGATAAACCTTAACAACACTAGTTATTATACAAGATAATATCTTAAGTAGCAAGAAGAGATTTAAATTAATTTCCCTTAATTTGAGATATAATACTAGTAAAAATAAGGATTTTCAAGGAGGGTATCCCATGGCAAATACCTTAGTTCTCTACTATTCCGCTACTGGTACAACGAAAAAGGTAGCAGAAAAGATTTCCCAAATTTTGAATGCAGATATTGCTGAAATTCATCCAGTAACACCCTACTCAAACGATGATCTTAATTGGCATAACAAATCTACTCGGGCAACCGTAGAACAGAAACAAGAACACGATGGCCGTGTTCCTATTAAAGATGATCTACCCTCTCTCGATAATTATGACAACGTTATTATTGGTCACCCAATTTGGTGGGGGATTCCGCCACGCCTCATTGCTACCGCTATCGACAATCTTGCACTTAACGGAAAAAGACTAGCAACGTTTGGAACATCTAGCAGTACTGGATATGATCGAGCACAATCCAATGTTGAACGAACGGTTAGGGAAAATAACTATGATGTTAAAGTAGCTCACGGAGATATTCTTAATTCTCGATCAGCAATTAAGAATTGGCTTAACTCATTGAACTTTTAATTCTTACTTAATTAAGTTAATGCATGAACCTGATCCGTAATTGGGTTCATACTTCTTATTCCTATTAGTTTACATATGGTCAGTGTTCCCATACACAGTAATATTCACAAGAAATTATTCGTAAGGTTTATTATAACTAGTCATTGATAACTTCTACCTAAATTTTCAACGCATATGCTTTTATATGTATAAAAAATAATCCTTGATGTGTTTTTGTAAGACGCTACTACATCAAGGATTATTAGACTTTTATAAGTGCTAACTAGAGGAGTCGAACCTCCGACCTTCTCTTTACGAGGGAGATGCTCTACCAGCTGAGCTAAGTTAGCAGATAATTAACATCTTTTATTATATCATGACAATAAGCGAGTTAAAACACCTATTCCTAATTTTATCTAAGTAAATTAGGAATAGGTGTTTTATTTAACAAATAAGATAAAAAAGCTATCAGCCCAATAGCTAATAGCTTTTCATTAATAACTCCGGCAGTCAGACTCGAACTGACGACAACCTGATTAACAGTCAGGTGCTCTACCAACTGAGCTATGCCGGAATAACGCGTGGCAACGTCCTATCCTCGCAGGGAGCGATCCCCCAACTACTTTTGGCGTGTTGAAGCTTAACTTCTGTGTTCGGCATGGGAACAGGTGTATCCTTCAAGCCATCATCACCACACTTACCCTTTTGGGCAAGAGCTTGCGCTCTCAAAACTAAACAATATCATTTTCTACCAAACCGAACTCCCGCTTAACTTGGTTAAGTCCTCGACCGATTAGTAATGGTCCGCTCCATGCCTCACGGCACTTCCACTTCCATCCTATCTACCACATCATCTTTGTGGGGTCTTACTTCCCGAAGGAATGGGAAATCTCATCTCGAGGCGAGTTTCACACTTAGATGCTTTCAGCGTTTATCTCGTCCATACATAGCTACCCAGCGGTGCTCCTGGCGGAACAACTGGTACACCAGCGGTATGTCCATCCCGGTCCTCTCGTACTAAGGACAGGTCCTCTCAAATTTCCTACGCCCGCGACGGATAGGGACCGAACTGTCTCACGACGTTCTGAACCCAGCTCGCGTACCGCTTTAATGGGCGAACAGCCCAACCCTTGGGACCGACTACAGCCCCAGGATGCGATGAGCCGACATCGAGGTGCCAAACCTCCCCGTCGATGTGGACTCTTGGGGGAGATAAGCCTGTTATCCCCAGGGTAGCTTTTATCCGTTGAGCGATGGCCCTTCCATACGGAACCACCGGATCACTAAGCCCGACTTTCGTCCCTGCTCGACCTGTCTGTCTCGCAGTCAAGCTCGCTTGTGCCTTTACACTCTGCGAATGATTTCCAACCATTCTGAGCGAACCTTTGGGCGCCTCCGTTACCTTTTAGGAGGCGACCGCCCCAGTCAAACTGCCCACCTGACACTGTCTCCCAGCACGTTTAGTGCTGCGGGTTAGAGTGGTCATAATGCAAGGGTAGTATCCCACCAACGCCTCCGTCGAAACTAGCGTTCCGACTTCTATGGCTCCTACCTATCCTGTACAAGCAGTACAAACACTCAATATCAAGCTACAGTAAAGCTCCATGGGGTCTTTCCGTCCTGTCGCGGGTACCCTGCATCTTCACAGGGATTTCAATTTCACCGAGTCTCTCGTTGAGACAGTGCCCAGATCGTTACGCCTTTCGTGCGGGTCGGAACTTACCCGACAAGGAATTTCGCTACCTTAGGACCGTTATAGTTACGGCCGCCGTTTACTGGGGCTTCAATTCAGAGCTTCGCCGAAGCTAACCCTTCCTTTTAACCTTCCAGCACCGGGCAGGCGTCAGCCCCTATACTTCATCTTACGATTTTGCAGAAACCTGTGTTTTTGATAAACAGTCGCCTGGGCCTATTCACTGCGGCTGGTCTTGCGACCAGCACCCCTTCTCCCGAAGTTACGGGGTCATTTTGCCGAGTTCCTTAACGAGAGTTCACTCGCTCACCTTAGGATTCTCTCCTCGACTACCTGTGTCGGTTTGCGGTACGGGCAGTTAACTTGCTCCTTAGAAGCTTTTCTCGGCAGTGTGACATCGGCAACTTCGCTACTATAATTTCGCTCCCCATCACAGCTTGTCAACCCGAATGTAAGCATTTAACTCACATCCTGACTTACTGCTTGGCCCCACTCTTCCAATCGTGAGGTTTGCTTAGCCTCCTGCGTCCCTCCATCGTCAAACGCAGTTAACTGGTACAGGAATCTCAACCTGTTATCCATCGCCTACGCCTCTCGGCCTCGGCTTAGGTCCCGACTTACCCTGGGAGGACGAGCCTTCCCCAGGAAACCTTAGTCATTCGGTGAACAGGATTCTCACCTGTCTTTCGCTACTCATACCGGCATTCTCACTTCTAAGCGCTCCACCAGTCCTCACGGTCTAGCTTCACCGCCCTTAGAACGCTCTCCTATCACGTGCACGTAGTGCACATCCACAGTTTCGGTAATATGCTTAGCCCCGGTACATTTTCGGCGCAGAATCACTCGACTAGTGAGCTATTACGCACTCTTTAAATGGTGGCTGCTTCTGAGCCAACATCCTAGTTGTCTATGCAACTCCACATCCTTTTCCACTTAGCATATATTTAGGGACCTTAACTGGTGATCTGGGCTGTTCCCCTTTACACGGTGGATCTTATCACTCATCGTGTGACTCCTGGGCATAAATCGATGGCATTCGGAGTTTATCTGAAGTTGGTAACCCATGACGGGCCCCTTGTCCAAACAGTAGCTCTACCTCCACGATTCTTTATCCCAAGGCTCCCCCTAAAGAGATTTCGGAGAGAACCAGCTATCTCCAAGTTCGTTTGGAATTTCACCGCTACCCACACCTCATCCCAGCCATTTTCAACTGACACGGGTTCGGTCCTCCAGTGCGCTTTACCGCACCTTCAACCTGGACATGGGTAGGTCACCTGGTTTCGGGTCTACAACTACATACTTCATACGCCCATTTCAGACTCGCTTTCGCTGCGGCTCCAGTTTTTCCACCTTAACCTTGCATGCAATCGTAACTCGCCGGTTCATTCTGCAAGAGGCACGCCGTCACCCATTAATGGGCTCCGACAGCTTGTAGGCACATGGTTTCAGGAACTATTTCACTCCCCTTCCGGGGTGCTTTTCACCTTTCCCTCACGGTACTGGTTCACTATCGGTCACTAGGGAGTATTTAGCCTTGCGAGATGGTCCTCGCAGCTTCCGACGGGGTTTCACGTGTCCCGCCGTACTCAGGATCCTGAACTGAGGGAGTGACGTTTCGTCTACTGGGCTCTCACCATCTCTGGCACAGTTTCCCAACTGTTTCGACTACGTCGCTCTTTGGTAACTCAAATGTTCAGTCCTACAACCCCAACGAGCAAGCTCGTTGGTTTGGGCTCTTCCCCGTTCGCTCGCCGCTACTGAGGGAATCGAATTTTTCTTTCTCTTCCTGCAGCTACTGAGATGTTTCAGTTCACTGCGTCTACCGCTTGCTAGCTATAGATTCACTAGTCAAGCAACCAACGACTAAGTTGGTTGGGTTTCCCCATTCGGAAATCTCCGGATCAAAGCGTACTTACCGCTCCCCGAAGCATATCGGTGTTAGTCCCGTCCTTCATCGGCTCCTAGTACCAAGGCATTCACCATGCGCCCTTCATAACTTAACCTTGATAATCACTTTGTGATTATCGGATTAATTGAGTTAGCGATTATTTCTTAAAACTCAAAATAACGCGGTGTTCTCGGTTTGTTTTGTTAATTAATAAAGAAAATTGATATTATTTAGTTTTCAAAGTGCAAGCT
>NZ_JACIUZ010000027.1 GCF_014145505.1 Limosilactobacillus fastidiosus | reverse complement strand
ATTTTATTAAATCTTAATTAATGGATTGATTCCGATATTCGACCGGAGTCAATCCTTTCTTATTCAATGAAATTCGCTCGTAATTAAACCAAGAAACATAGTCTTGGACGATTTCACGTAATTGGTTGATCGATGAAATCTTTAACCGTTTTAAGCATTCGCGTTTCATTAGGTTAAAAAAGCTTTCTATTGGTGCATTATCTAGGCAATTTCCCTTCCGAGACATACTTTGAGTAAGATTAGCTTTAGCCAACTCATTTCGATAATACTGTAATTGATAATGCCAACCTTGATCGGAATGTATAATTGGCTGACTACCTGCTGGTAGTCGGGAGCTTAATTCTTGCAGTGTTTGTTCAATCAAAATTCGATTAGGACTAGCGGAAACCTGCGTTGCTAAGACTTCATTGCTGGCTTCATCAATAACTGCTGAAATATAGCCAAACTGATTATTGTCCAATTTTAGCTGCGTTATGTCGGTGTGCAGGACTCGGTAAACCTGTCGTTCATTGAACTTTTGCTTAAGAATATTAGGTGCTACACGCCCGAGCTGACCTCGATAAGAAGAATAATGGCTTCTTTTGCTATAAACACAAACCTTTAATCCTATCTGTTTCATCAGTTTACGTACTGTCTCTGGACTAATTGTATAGTTTAATTTCTTTAACTTGTAATAGATTCGACGATAACCGTATGTTTCCCGACTTTGGCGAAAAAGCTGTTTGATGACTTGTTTAATATGGCCGTATTTATCTGTTGCTTGGATTGCCTTTAACCGTTCATAGTATGTCGACCTTGGCATCTTAAAATAAGCCAGTAACTCCTTTAATGGATAGTCTGCCCTAAGCACTTGAATTACTGCTGCTTGTTCTTTTCTTCTTGCTGTCTTAGGGCATGCAATTTTTTTAAGATATCAATCTCCATTTTTTGATATGCAACCTTTGCTTTTAACTTTTCTATTTCCTGTTGATATTGTTTATCTTTAGTTACCCGTTCTTTATTACTCGTCGTATGTCTTTTCATAGCTTTTACAGTCCGGCCTTTTACCTTCGGTTGAAGGCCGGCAATCCCTTCTTTTTGGTATTTACCATACCATAAACTAACGAGTGATTTATTTAAACCAAAATGAGCAGCTACTTTTTCTACGCTTAAGTCATGAGTTTGGCAATAATTCAGGACTTGTAACTTAAATTTAACTGAATACCGTTTCTTGGTATGCTTAATCACTAAAGACTCAAAGCCGTGTTCTCTAACCAAATTAATCCAGTGCTGTGCGACTGTTTTATCCGCCATACCATATTTTTTGCATAGTTTATCTTGGCTTATTCCACCTTGTAAATATTCTTGAACAATTTTAATTTTGAATTGTGTTGAATACTTCGTCATATAAAAAACCACCCTAAAATTGTTAGATTTGTCTAACAATTTTAGGGCAGTTCAGTTCGGCTTGGCCGAGCACTGAAGACCTTTTGTTTACTGCGCTATTCATAAATTATCTAAGTGATAATAATTAATAAAGGCACCAGGAACGAAGGAAACGATCCTGATGCCTTATTAAATTAATGCCTAAGCCAGTTATTTAAAAAATCTCGGAGCAACTTAGCATCCTCTCGGGTGAGGGAGAAGGTGTTGTCAAAAGAGTGGTTATCAAAGCCGACATTGGTTAAAAGCAATTCAAGGCGACCGCCTTCCTCCTGGCTGGGCTTAATACTGAGTTCGTTCTGGCAACCATCATCTTGATCTTCGCTGTCATATCGGGAGTGGAACCACAGATCCTGGTTGCTTGTTTGATGTTCATTCACGATACCACCTCACCAACATTATAGACTAGATTGGACAATCAAGCGACCGTGCCTTTTTAATTAGTCCTCGTTTCCAGGAGTAAACTGACTGACGAGAAACGTGATATTTTTTAGCAATCTCGGCGTCTTTAAGATCCAGGAGGAGGACAGCTTTCAGATAGCGCTTTTCATTTGGTGAACAGCAAGCCGCTAGTTGGATGAAGAAGTCACTGTTTTCGAGATGGGTAAAGCCAGTCTGACTAGTAGGATCGAGGTTAAAGCGGTTACGGGTTGTTTCATCGAGTGACTCATCATTCATTGAACCAAGCCAGTACTCCCTTTCCCAGATCTGGCGGCGAAGTTTATCTAGTAGTCGCCAGTGGATCCGTTTAAAGGCGAAGTTCATTAACTGTCGTTCGTTTTCGGGAGCGGTGGGGTCATCGGGAAATTTCATGTAAGCTTTCAGACAGCCTTCCTGAAAGAAGTCGTCGTAGCAGTCGTGTAGTGGTGAGAGTTGGAGTTGCTTTAAGACACTGTGGACAAGATTAATTCGCTTGTTTGTCGATAAGTAAACGAGACCTTCGATAATTTTTTTGTTTGTCATTTGGAAACATCCTTTGTGAGATTATTCCCAAGAGCTCTTGAGTACCTTAAAGTTACTAAAAAGCCGCTGACTAAGCGAGTGATAGAAAATGGTCTAACCCAATCAAAAAGTTATTGACACCGATTGCATAATCACATATTGTATTATCCGTTATTAGATGAACAAATTTTACAATGATTATATCTAATTTTAAAATTTGCAAAGGGAGGCCACCTACATGGATGGAATGATTGATATTTCACGACTAGGGGAGCTTAAGAAGTACTTAGTTACGAACGGTTTTCAGCCGCGTTGGGATAATGTATTGTTACTGACAGCGTATGATCGAGAACAGACCTACGTATTAACAGTAGATGGTGAAGAATATGTCTTGCCGAAGCGGTTGAAAGATGCCCTGCATGATTTTAGTAAGTGGGCGAATGTTCACCGGATCGAAATGCAGACCCTGTATAGCATAGTCGGTGGACGGACACCGGGAATTATTGCTGGTCACTATGAATTAGTGCCGACTTGTGGTCAGGGAAATTCGCGGGTTGCTTATTACATGGCACATTCTATGGATAATTACCAGCCGAGTCAGGATAATAATGGTGTTTTGCTTACGTTTAAAGGAACCAATCAGCAATTAATAACGGTGATGATTGATGCCTGTGTAAAGACATTTGAGCGGCATTTGAAACAGGCCCATGCGGTTGGGCAGATCCAACTAGAGTCGGTGAAGAACCTCTGTAACCGGTTTGGAATTGGGGAGCAAGAATTAAACCATCTTTCCTGTACGACGACTTACCATGAGCGTTACCTTCACCGAAAACAATACGAGAAAGTTTTTCTGGAACAGATTTTAAAGGGAGTCAAACAGACAGCAGATAAATGCTATGGTGAGGATTTGACAGCTGAATTTTATGCGCAGTTGCGTAGGACTTTGACCCTATATTAAGGGAAATGATGGACATGATACTAACAATTTGTCTGGTAATTTGTTAGAATATTAGTGAGGGGGAATATTCAGAGCGGAAAGACATGGAAGTGTTATTATGACGAATGTTTCTAAACAAAGTGGATTCACATACGCCAGAAAGATTCTGGCTGATCCAGACCAAGCTGGCTTGATATTCTGGCTGGGATTTCGACCCTTCGATGAAGATGAACTCGCTGTTCTGATCGATCGTGAAAGTGCAGCAATTGAGCTTGCGTTACAAAAGCTACGTGAGAATGGTGTTGTTAATCCAATTAAGGACGACAAACAAAAGTGGACACTGTCGAATGATGGTGAAGACTTGCGGAATATGTTAATTTCGTTAAGCGTTTGGGGTCGCCAACAGATGGATGACCAGGAAGAAATTATCCCACAACTGATTGTTGAACCTGAAAAAGTGGCTGATTTAAAGGTCCTGGTTAAGTTTCGGGATAATGTTGTGCGAAAGTATATGAATATTTAGTAAATGAAGATTAGCAAATTAAAAGACCAGTAAATGGGCATTAGCTCACTTACTGGTCTTTTTTTGTCAAGATTTCGATTTCAGTATTACATTATCCGAACTTCTTGGGTCTTTGGTGAATACGGGAAGAATTTTGTCTACACGATGTTGCGGTTAGCCAAGACTCATGATCACTTAACGGTGGTAAATGACCAAGTTGGTCGGCCAACCTGGACCCGGACCCTTGCCGAGTTTATGGTTTATGCGGTTGACCATCAGGTACCATATGGAACTTACCAATTATCGAATGATGATGCTTGTACCTGGTATGAATTTGCCCGGGAGATTTTGAAGGATCAGGATGTAGAAGTTAGCCCGGTAACTTCAGC
>NZ_JACIUZ010000026.1 GCF_014145505.1 Limosilactobacillus fastidiosus | reverse complement strand
ATTTAACATCGGTACTTATTTTTGTTTAAATTTAAAATAAAAAACGAAAGATGGCTCAGAACCCCGTCTTCGTTTAAGAAAGGACCATCTTTCATGAATTATTCTACCAAAATTGCTTTAGGAATTAAAGATTCTCACCTTGAATTGGATACAGCACATTTTAAAGATGCGATTGAAGATCAAGGCAACCAGATAATTGTTCACCTTGTCCAGTCTTATCCCTTACATTGCCCACGTTGCGGTCAATTAATGCTCAAGAATGGCTTTAAGCTGGTCAAAATATTGGGCCCCAGCTTGCACTATGAGCCGACCATTTGGTCAATTCGTAAACAAAAATACCTTTGTAAGCCATCACCGGACTGTCCACAAACGATTACCAAGGTGGCCAGAGTTAAAGACGTTAAGTATCGCCACCATATCAGTCAGGCCATTAACCTGCGAATTATGATGCAGCTAACCGCTAATGAATCGCAAACTGATATTGCTAAGGAACTCGGTATCTCTGATTGGACGGTCAGACGAGTGATCTTGAACCTCGACCAATCCTTCAAGCCTAACTACCACTGGCTACCACGACACATCGCTTTTGATGACTTTAAGTCTGGTCGCTTTGCGCCCAGTGGCATGAGTATGCTCTTAATGAACATTGAAAATCACCGCACTTTAGACATTATTTTGTCACGACGAAGTCGCTACTTACGTAATTACTTTCTGCGTTACGACCACTCGGCTCGTTTAGCAGTTCAGACCGTTACGGTTGACCTGTACACACCTTACCGTCATCTTATTCATGAATTGTTTCCGCATGCCATTATCATTGCCGACCACTTTCACGTGGTCGCACAAGCGTATCGGGCCTTGAATCAAATTCGTATCAAGGCTATGAATAGCGCCGGGAAAGGAACCCATCAGTGGCGAGCCCTTAAACACTTCTGGAAACTAATTTTAACCCCGGCAGGACTGCTTAAATATGATAACTATTGGTCACGACGCAATTTTGGTTACGCTCAACTTACCGACGTTGAAGTGGTCCATCGCTTACTATCTTTCAATGAGGATTTAAGTCAAACATATCGCTATTATCAGGAGCTAATTCTAGCTGTCAGTCATCGTGATCAAGGTGAATTGAACCAATTACTCAGCCAGAAGTGGACTACGCTACCCTGGCCACTCCAAAAGGTTCAACGAACCTTGCGCATTCATAAATTAGAGATTATTAATAGCTTCAAATATCAAACCTATACTAATGGTCCAGTAGAAGGGACAAATAACAAGATTAAAGTTATTAAACGAACCGCTTATGGTTTTCGTAACTTCTACAATTTTCGGGCTCGTATCCTGCTCGCCCTACCTAATTCATATATTGCCATCAACTGGAACCATAAAAGAACAGCTCATGCCAATTTCCAGACACGAGCTGCTTAAAAACTTATTCTATTTTCTTATCAGTACTTCTTGACGAAGAGCCAGTATAAAACATCAGCATGACTATCTTATTGATAATCATGCTGGTGTTTTAGGAACTTTGTAACATTCCTTTAAATAACATAAGTTAAATCCTTTGAGTCAGGCTCATCCCCACATACGTGAGGAATACAGAATCTTAGATGTTTGCTATGGCTCTCGGATGGGATCACCCCATATACATAGGGAATACTACATCGGTATCTAGCAAGACACTATATTGACCGGGATCACCCCCACATACATGGGGAATACACATCCTTAGTTGGATTAATCTTTGGTACCTTGGGATCACCCCCATATATATGGGGAATACTTTGGCGCTGTAGGCGAGAAAATAATACTTATAGGATCACCCCCATATATATGGGGAATACGGATTGATTCTGAATTTAGATAATCTACTTAAAGGATCACCCCCATATATATGGGGAATACCTATGTAGTGAACTATGACAACCAAGACCAATAGGATCACCCCCATATATATGGGGAATACTACCACCACCAGAATCACCGCCAGTGTTGTCTTGGGATCACCCCCATATATATGGGGAATACTTACCACCGTAATCAGGCTCTAGAGTGTAAGTGGGATCACCCCCATATATATGGGGAATACCTTATATAACAAATTTGACAACGCGTACGATGAGGATCACCCCCATATATATGGGGAATACTCCTTTTGATCTTGACGATAAGTCGTCCGTAACGGGATCACCCCCATATATATGGGGAATACGTTAAAGTATACCGGGTTAGATGTTCGTAAATAGGATCACCTCCATATATATGGGGAATACTTTGAAAATAAAAAATTTGGATTTACTGAATTAAGGATCACCCCCATATATATGGGGAATACTAAAATGTAGTCGACTGTGATATCGCCAACTTGGGATCACCCCCATATATATGGGGAATACTAAAATGTAGTCGACTGTGATATCGCCAACTTGGGATCACCCCCATATATATGGGGAATACCTTATATAACAAATTTGACAACGCGTACGATGAGGATCACCCCCATATATATGGGGAATACCGTTCTCGGTAATTCCCGAATAGCGATTAAAAGGGATCACCCCCATATATATGGGGAATACGGTTTCACTTTCACTCATTGCGCCATGTCCATGGGATCACCCCCATATATATGGGGAATACTTAGAAATTGCTAACCAAGATTTACAAGGATTAGGATCACCCCCATATATATGGGGAATACTGATTCAACGGGACAATCGTTCCCCACAACAAAGGATCACCCCCATATATATGGGGAATACTACCACCTACCCGGGCATAGCCGAAACAACGTAAGGATCACCCCCATATATATGGGGAATACTTATATACATTTATTCTACAAAGTCAATCTTAAGGATCACCCCCATATATATGGGGAATACGACTTTTTCTATTAAATTAACTTACAGCTATTAGGATCACCCCCATATATATGGGGAATACACTAAAAGATCCTTGCTAATAGAGTAATTCTAAATGGTAAATCCATATTTTTCAATGAGTTTCTTTGTTAATTCCATAGTAGCTTTTGCATCGGACAAAGAATTATGAGGATGCTCATTAATAATATTATACTGATTTAGAATTGTTGATAAGTGATAGTTATCACTAAATTTATTGACTTTCTTAACGTAAGGTAGCAAATCGATCATTTTATTATTTAACTGAATTAATCTATTCTTAACAATCGCAGTCCGTAAAAAACGTTCGTCAAAGGTAAGATTGTACCCCACGACTGGCATATCACTAATAAAGCTTTTTAAATCAATTATTGCATCTTTTATAAGTACACCTTTAGTATTTAAAAGATGGTCATTAAGTCCGGTTACTCTAGAGATATCCTCTGGTAACTTGTTGCCTTTTTCTAGCTTCACTAACCGGTAGAAAGTTTCAAAGTCCTTGTTCATCTTTACTGCACCAATAGAGATGATTTGATTATGAGAAGGAGTTAATCCTGTAGTTTCTATATCTAAAGATATAAATTGATGCTGTTTCTTACGGGGAATGATTCGAGCTTTGTGGTAACGATAGGCATTACTAAACCCTCTTCTTCTATTATCTTGCGATTTAAATAATGACTCCATTAATGGAATCCCATCAGAATCAATAATTTCTCTGTCACTCCGAGTAGTACGAAATATGTAGCCTAACTCATTATTAGTATTGTAAACAAGAGTTGCTTCGCCTTGACCGATATTCTTATTGATACGTTCCCATAAGTGTTCACGCACACGAGCATTAACATTACCAACATAAACCCCACTCTGGATCTCTTGACACCACTTAGTTAAATCACCACGTAATGACGCAGGTACTTTAGTAAGTGTAATTACTATCACAGTTGATCATCCCCGTGATATTGTACCCCAAACTTTTGTAGTCCCTTTCGATCATCCCATAAATGCATAGTATCAGCACTTATTTGATCATCAATATCTAGAATGTATTTTAAGTCTTGAACCATCTGAGTCAAAATTTTTCCGTTTGAAAAAGCATCTCTCATCTTTCTCCTGGTCCAATCAGCAATATCTTGGTTACCATGCTCTGCAGTCATCTGAAAGGCAACGGGGATTGAGTACTTTGCTTTATACAAATCTGCAAAATCATAGACGAACGATAAATCATGTCCAGTATGAACAAATCCCAATCCGGGAGATGCACCTAATGCAACAATGACACTACAACTTAGACCATATAGAGCTTGATGAGCAGCAGTCAGGGCCTTATTAATTGGTGTTGAAGCTTCAAAATTACTAACTTTGTATTCTCTTCGCTCCCAAGGAATATTGAATTTTTTAGACTGTTCTAAGTACACTCTACGGATACGTGCTCCCTCTTTACCTCGTAATTGCTGCATGGTCATTTTTGAAACATCTTCATTAGGAAAACGCATCTGATACATTTTTCGAGCAACTGCAACTCGTGTCCGACGATTAGAGACCAATTTAGCCTGCTGTTCCAGAAATCTAGATGAATGACTAAGTGACCGACCATGAGCATATTGGCGAACACCATGCTCGCCAACCCATACAACAGCCATTCCTGAATCACCAATTAGTTCCATAGCACGATGAGTGATATCTACCCCTGGACCAAGCATTAAAACATTTACCATCGCTGATGGGATAAAGACTGTGCCTCGTTGATCAGTCACTGTCACTGCGCTATCCTGACGATTAATTCTTGAATGTTCTAAATACAAGAAAGAAACACGGTCCTGAACCCGACCTAACTCATTTATTTCAGCTTTTGGCGCTCCATAATTATTTTTCATTATCTTATTCCAATCGGGATAACTGTAAGCATCCCCATACCATAAGCCTTTTCACGACCAATTCCATGTATCAACGTGTGGTTTATTTTCTCTGCATCTGTAACTTGAAGAACACCTTCGAAAGTTACCTGACTTAAACGAATACGTCGATGATGATATAGTACTAACCACTCGCGATTAACGATGTCGAAGTTTAACATCCCATTACCATTTTTCACAATACTAAAGCCCGCCAGGTTTGTTCTATCAAGTAACCACTTTTTCTGTTGTTCTACCGTAATATGCGGATAAACCTTATCATTAGTTCGATAAGTGGGATTTGCCGTCAAACGAAAACGCATTATCTCATTATTTTTAATCTGTTCTAAAAAAGGCTGATAATTTTTAGTTACTGCAGTGCCAGCAACACCATAGCGTTCTAACCTATCTAAATTTGGCTTATCAGAACTAACGATAAGCAAGAAACGTTTATCATGAAGGCGATCAATTCTCCAAAGATGCCGTAGTCTTTTACCTTGGTCAATTTCGATTGGAAAACTGTTTTCTACCCAATTATGATAAGCCCCTAAGTGCGTTAAATCCTTTACTTTTTGACGATTTTGATCATCAATCTCTACTCTTGATAAATACATAGCAACCTTCCTTAAATGTTCGCCATAATATCATGCTCAGTATTCTGATAAGATTTATTTAGTAATTTAACACGAATACTAGCAACAGACCGATAAACATGCCAACGGTGATTTTCATCAAAACTACCAATATTATCCTTAACAAAAGAGGTAAAATGACTTTTAACCAAATTAGCATCTGTTATTAATTCAGCAGAGTAGTAATCTTGGTGTACCCTTCTTTGATACCATTTAGCCGCTTGCCAAGGATAAGTCTTTAAAACAGATACGGGATCTGAATTTTCAAAGACTTGAGTATGTAATGGCCCTGCAGGTACATTTACTCTTCTACCTAAAAATAATTGAAATTTAGGATGGTGTAAGGCATTTTCAATTGTCATTATTTGCTGGTCATCACCACTAATAGCAGTTATAAAAACCGCATCTTGTAAGTAATCCTTGTACGAGAGACTTCGTTTATTATGTTTCTGATCATACTGAATAGTTTGAAAATCGGTTAATATTCTACCAGGCTGATCAATTCGTACTGCTATTATTAGCCGATTTAGTTGCAAAATTCGTGGATCATCTCGACGATAACCCAAAGCAGCAGCAATCATTCCTAACACAGCACTTTTAGAAGGATAATGATAACTAGTCCGTCGACTAAATGTTGCCTCGTTTCCATATGACTGCAATGGAGCTGCTAATTTAATCGTTAGTGTTCTCATCATCAACCCTCGTTTCAATAGTTTGGCTGATTTTCTTTAACATATCATTAATATTTTCAACCTGATTATTTAACTTAGAACCACAATTAGTTAGTACATAAGTAGCAAGGGGGGCATCAACAAATTTTTGTGTTTTTTGATATTCACTTTCCAAATTATCAACAGAGATTTGAATATAGCCGTTCCGAGATTTAACTGGTTCTTCAAAAGCAGAAACTAAATTAACCGGCGTATCTTCCCTAATAGTTACCATTACATATTGGGGCACCGTTCTATTCGCAAAACTATTCTGTTTACCAGTTGGCATTGACATGACAAAATCTTGAATAAACAACTGTAATCCCTTAATAGCAATTTCAGAATTACCTAGGTTGCGGATTAATTCGTTAACATTTACATTTGCATAACGATATAAAGTAGCAGAATCATATTCAATCGTTCCAATCATTGCTGAACCCGATTCATCGTTTTCCTTTGCATCATCAACCGCTGTATAGTAATCAAATTCCGGTACTATCTCATGAGTTGAAATAGCGTGGGCTACTTGACAAGAAGCATCAACATTTAAGGATGGATCATCAGCAACCATTCGTCCAAACAATGCCATATCTAATGAATGATCGCCCTGGAGAACCGTTTTAATCGCCTTAGAATCCAATTCATCATTAGATAATGCATATTTAGCTAATTTCTCAATTTGCCCTTTACTTACCATTAACAAAGCCTTGGTCCGGTTAGTCTTCTTATCTAACTTAATTTTAGCTTTACTTAGCACTTTTACTGCTATATCCAGTGCATCTTCTTCTGACAAATCACTATTTTGATTTTGCAGTGCCTTCGCCAATAATAATGGCACTCTGGTAGTTCTAATTCCTTCTAGCCATTCAGCATTCTCACTTTGCTTATTAAATTCCATTCTGATGGCTCGTTTCCAGCTTTGTGATGATACTCGCGATCGCGTTACCCCTCCATATATCGCAGTCTTTGGTGCTCCAGTATCATCTCTATTAATGTTTGACGAAGGAACAGATTGCAAAATATTGATGTCGACATATAAATTTTTAGAGTTCATAATTATTCTCCTCATTTTTCTGTAGTTTTCTTAGAATTCCAATAATATTGTTGACCCCACTTCAAGCAAACTTGACGTGATGAATCAGCACTTAGCTGAAAATAATAAAGATCTTGGGCAAGCTGGGCAAAATCAATTAACTCTGATCCAACATTCGCTTTGAGAATAGAAACTAAATGATAAATAGCATAAATAACACTACTTGAGTTTCCGTTCCCTAAGATAGTTTGCACTCGACGATCAAGTGCTTTTTTTATAGACTCATCTGCTCGAAGTGTAGATAGCACCTTAAATAGTTGCTGTCCCTGTTGATTTTCTCCATCTGGTTCGTAGGTTAAATGATCATTAGCCTGTTGGTAAATCGCAAAACAACGTAACGCCGCAAAAATAGCGTTTTCTGCATATGTTGGTTGGCCATTATGCGAGAGCTCTTCTTCGGTTAGGTTTGATAACATCAAAGGCCAAACAACTGACGCATTCTTGTTCATCATATTTCTGGAATTTCGTAACGCTGCTAAAACAGCTTTATTCGGCTGCCTATCTGTCCATATTTGATGAATAACACGAGCGGTCACCTGCTTAATTCGAGATTCCATATACAAACTCCTCCTATTTTAATGCTTTAACTAGTGATGATTTAAAAATACGGTATTGAACAAAAATATTGTTTTCTGTCCCATCCTCATTTTGTTTACCGCGTATTTCCTGTGGCGTTGCTTTCCTCATTAAATCATCGCTTACTCCTAATGAGATTTGTTTTAAAATACGTTTCCATTCATTCACCTGTTGATCACGATCATCATGATTAGTCAGTTGAGATAGCCACTCGTTAAATGGTCTATTTAATTGATTATAGAACTCAGCAGAAATTCTATTAGCAAAGGAGCCTGCATCGGCAACTCCTCGCAATTTACCAGCATTATTGGCAAAGTGCCAAACATACGCTCCAACCTTTTCAGTAAGTTCTATAGTATCTTCAATTCGACGTGGCCAGTAATTACGTTGCAATGAATTATCATCAAATAATACATCTGCATTAATCTGCATATCATCATAAAACTCAGCAGCAGGTGATTGTGATGTAGCATTACCATCATTAATTAAACCAACTGTCATTAAGTGAATCTTATCATTTAACCTTATGAATTTATTATGTTTTAACAACTTTAACCAGGTTACAATACCAGGCTCTAAATCGTCATTATTACTAATGGCAACATACTGTCCAAAATTCCGCCACATTGCTTTACCAAGTGAGTTTAGCCACCTTAAATTTGGCTTAGCTCCCTCACCCTTCTTTCCTGGTTTCCAGGTAGTCATTGGTTCAAGAAACGCATCTTGATTATCGAGTTTTGGCAACCCTGCACTAAAGATAATCGGTCGTTCACCATCCCATTCAATATGTATAATCCGTGACCAAACCGTATATAGCTGTGCTAAGTTTGTAGGAAATTGATTATTTTTCCGAAAGTGTACATATTCGTTAACAGATACTTCCCAGACAGGTTCTTGATTAATTAAGTCATCATCAAATAATTCTTTTTGAGGGACAAGTATCATATTTAACATTAGGGTATCGAACAAATTTTTGCCAACTGCAAAAACTGGATTCAGTCCATATAGCCATCCTCTCGAAACGCTAAATTTATCTTCAGATTTAACCTTAGTTTTATCTGTTACGGCAGTAAAATTTTGATAAGTAATTAACCACCGTGCTAAAGAATCTAATGAAATGTCGTTTTTATGTGCTGGAGAATTTGGTGAAAAGATATCTGGCTTATTATTACTTTCTGAAATTGTCCGATTAATCTGTTTGACGGCTACAGTTCCTTTACCTTTTTCAACACTCTTATTAGTTGGTACTAAATCGTCATATTGTTCCTTAGTAACTTGATAAAAGGGATTATCCTTATTTAGCAGATCAAACTTATCCTGATGATTATTTAAATACATGATTACTGCCTGAGAAAACTGCTTTGACTGATAAAGAATCTTCCAGGTACTCAGTAGCTCATCCTTAATCTGCTGTTCGTCTTCCGAAAAAGAATCATCATCAAAGGATACTGGACACATTGTCTTATCATCTATCTGTAGCCAATGGTATGGTTGATCATAAGCATCATAGCGTGAATAAACCGTTGTTAGAATAGCTAATAAGAACCGTAAAATAGCTAAATCTTGTGATCTCATTTCTCCGGCTAGTCTCTGGTATTGAGTAGCCTTTTCAAAGACTTGATTTAGTGAAACTGTTTGTTCCTGATTTTTCTCGTCAATAACTTTAATCCAAGGATCAGTTACGAGGTTAAATTGTTGTTCACTCATCTTGTTCATCCTTTTCATACATTAATCCTAGTTTTTTCGAATAATGAATTTTCCAGCCATTAAACTTAGCCTCAAAATGGCGGTCCAGCGGCAAAGCGATTGCTCCCTTAAGCCAAATGCTATCCTGCCAATTATGGTAGTATCGTTCTGTTAGCTGTTCGAGTCTATCAATTGACTTTGAAATATTAGGAGTAATTGCATTTGGTAATCTAATTAACTGTTGAGCAATAATATCCTCATCCACATCGTTTATGTTCCGGCCATCTAATAAATAATCCCCATCAGAAGCATGTTGTAATATCACCACTTCAATAGATTCCTTGATGTCCCGAACCGCAGCTTCTGCGCTAGCATCATCCTCAATATTTTGTTGAGAACGATCTAACCACCCATGAAGACTAGCTTTTGGATAAGGTGCTTCAATTTGATACACCTGCGCTTTTCGTTGCTCCTGTTTTTCGTAATTTTTTAATTCAACATATGGCTTTGTAATTTCAGCTATTTTTTGATCGTTCTCGGATTCATATACTTTCTGAACTAATGGTGATATATCCGTCGGTAATTGTATTTTGCTTGGTAAAAAATAATCAGTTTTCATTAACAAATACTTCGCATAAATCGACTCATTAGCGTCACCGTAATCACCAAAAGAATGAATACCTAAAATATAAGTAGTGGGTTCCGATAGTTGGCTAGGGCGAGTTATGTTATGCCGATGTAATCTTCCCATACGCTGTAATATCAAGTCCATTGGCGCTACATCTGTAAATAGGACATCAAAATCAATATCTAAAGATTGTTCAAGAACTTGAGTCCCAATAACTATCATTTTATCTGGTCGATTAGCATTTTTACCAATATTACTTTGTAATTTATCTTCCAATTTTGTTCTGTCTGGGGCCAGAAACGAAGAATGTAATGTAAGTGTCGGAATGTTTTCCGGAATAAGTTGTGATAATTTCTGGGCACGCTTAACAGTATTAACAATAATACCGGCAACTCCTCCGTTTTCAATGGACTCAACTACTTTACTTATTAATTCGTCATCGTCAACATCCAAGCGGACAATTTTATTTTTGTGTGGATTATTAGTTTTAGGAAATTCATCAAATTGGTGAACTGTTTTACCATCGAGATAAGTAAGCAATGGATATGATTGATTATCTTGCCACTTACCATCGCCTATCTTATGGCCATATTTTCCACGATAATAGGCAGCCATTAATGCCGCTCGTCTTTCCTTAGGTAAAGTAGCAGATAAAGCAATAACTGGAATGTGATAAGCGCCTAACCATTGAAGAGTTCTTTTTAAATATGAATTCATATATGAGTCGTACGCGTGAATTTCATCAATAATAACCACTTTACCACTTAAACCTAGGTGACGAAGAAAAAGGTGTTTCTGCTTAAGACTCATTAAGAGCACGTGATCGATTGTTCCAATAGTAAAATCAGCAAGCATTGATTTTTTACCGGAAAACCAGCTATTAATTACTACAGATTGTTGATCACCAACGTTTTCCGCACGTGGTAGATTTTTGTTCTCCTGATTAAACTGCGCTTTACCGTGCATTAATTTGATCGGTAAACTAGTGTTTTCTTCTTTGACAAGATCACCAACCCAATCATCGACTCGGCTAAACATTGCATTGCTAGTTGCTTGAGTTGGCAAGCCCATGAATACACCAGAAGTACCACTAGTTAATGATAATTGTTCAGCTGCTGTAAGGGCAATTTCAGTTTTACCAATTCCCATGGGGGCTTCGATAATAATCAGTCCAGGATCTGTAATTTTACCAATCACTTGTGACATTAACCGTTGGACACTTCGCGGTTTAAAGCCCCACCGTTTTTCATAATGCTCATCAATATTTATCACTGGTATTGGTGTCCAATGACCACTAATATCCCACGTCATAATTGCATTTTGAAATCTCTGTTTTAAATTAATATCGTCAATTGACTGATCTAGTCGAATCAGTGGGAACATTGGCCGAGATAGATCATTATTGAGAAATTCACTAGAAGCGATCCAGTCAGCCATGATCAATAAACCAGTCAGTAAAACAGCCTGTTCCTGATTAATTTTTGGAACATCTTGGAGTTGATTATAATCTGATTGTGATAAGCCATATTGAATAAGTTCTTTATGGACTTTTTCCCAATTATTTTGCACACTAGTATCATTATCAGATTGAAAATAATTGCTTGTATAATCGTATATTTGATCCTCATAATCAAAAAATTTCTCTGCTGGTTTCCCATGGTGAGCTCCAATAATCGAACCAATCGAGTCATTAAGCCCAAAGTTTTCCAATAACGTTTCTCCAGCGATTGCGTGTGGAGAATAGCGGCGTGAAGATGGTCTATAATCACTTAATTTAGTAAATCCATTACGAAGCAATTTTTCCATTAACTCATCATCTAATTGAAGATCACGGTTATAAGATGGCTTAGTTTGAAAAGCCGGTGTTGCTTTACCGATATCATGGAAGTATCCAATAAATTTAACTAGTTTCTGTGTGTCATCAGTAGATAAATTTTGCTGAATCACTGATTTTTGACTGTCATCCAGCCAAATATTATATAACCAATTAATAACGTTTTTAGCGTCCATTAAATGAGCCACTAATGGCAACCACAGTTCCTGGCCATCATTATTTTCCTTTTTAGCCCATAACGATTTAGCTCGATTAGATAATATTTTCATAAAGCTCGACTCCTGATAATTTTAAAGATAAAGGACGCCATTAGCTGTACAACTAATGGCGCCAAGGACTCAAGGTCCACGTAAAATTAAATTAAGGAGTCAAGCTCCCAGTACTTGTATTTTTACATAAATCGATATTCATGTCAATTTATTTATTCAAGTATAGTTTCATTAGTTCATGACTTATTTGTGCCATTTGCGCATTCGATAAACGAATCTTACCAGATGGATCATATTTATTTAACCGTTCTATACGTAGTTTACTTATGGTTGTAATGTCACTCAATCTGACATATGATTGCTTATTATATCTCTCGTAAAGTTTCACAACTTGATCAAGTTCTTGAATAGCTTTATCTATATTGTTAGAAGACTCAAAGTTCTGGTTACTAGTAGATTCTTTTGCTAATTTACTTAGCCTATCTTTCATATTTCCCAGCAAGATAGTAGTTTGATTAAAAATTTCACTTCCTAGAGAAAAGCGATTACTTTTTTGCTTAGAAGTTAATGGTAATACTGTTAAAGTTCTTTTTTGAGGAGCATCATGTTTATCAAGAACAATAGCAAAATGAATATTACTAAATTCACTTCCTAAATTGACACCAAAATTAACTCTTATAACTGTTCCTCTCTTAAAGGAGTAATATCTTTTAGGATTATGTCCCTTAGCTTCTTTCTCATAAGAATAAGATGTATTATCCAACCAACTAGGTAAAAACTGAAATTTTTGTTTATAATGATATGATGTTGGAACAGCAATATTTTTAAAGCGATCACAAGCCTGATCGATACGAGCATTTTTATTCAAGGAATTCCCTCATTTCTTAAATTCTAATAAATCATTACCATATAAGTACTTACCCTCATTTAGATGAGGAATACATATCTTCTTCTTAAAGTACGGGATCACCCTAATTTACATCAGGACTTTCTTATAGTACATTTATTATTTTAACATAGTTAATTGTAAAATTTAGGTATAACTATTAAATTAGCCTTCAATAATTCTAAAATGTTCTACAATTATTAGGCGAGGAAGCCTAGTAATTATAAATAACTGAGTGAATTAAATACTAACGGCTCATCATAATCAAAACTACTCTAAAGGATTTCTATTAAACAGTATCAGCTTTCAATAATTGAATCGACGAATTGCGATAAAATAGAATTTTACGTCTCTTATACCAACAAGGACGGATTGGGGACAACGAATTTAACTTAAAACAAATACGTCAAGAAAGCGAGAATGAAATGTGAATTCTTATAGTTTCTACACACTACACAAAACATAAAGACACATAATTTTATATTTATATAATACCTCGAATTTTTAAGTTACAATATCTCAGCTACGGGACGATTATGCAATTAAACCACATGATTTAATCTTTCTCCCTTTATTTTCCATCTCTCTTATTCACCATACAAGAATCGTTCTTTTATTATGTTTCTCACTATCTGTTCTGCAGTCAAATGAGGTTCGGGAGTATCCCTATTTCCATTTCTAATATCTAAAATACTTTGTTTATTTATAATTCCTTTATTCTCTAAACGATGTAAGAAATCATCGATATCTACCGTTGAAATTACATCATCTGCATAATCTACACCTACAACTTTTAGCTCACAATCATCAACTGACTTTATCATTACCCTATTAAAATTATGTTCACATAAATAACTGTAAATATTTTTAATGTTTTCGATATTTTTTGTAAGAAATTGCGTTAACGCTAAATTATACAGTGCAGTTATATTTATCATATAATTTCGTGCATACCTAGAAAATTCATTATTACCATTTTTCTGCAAATAAATTCTATCTGATTCATGTTTTTTTCTTATTACTTTATTATCTTTACAAATATCTATAACATTTAAATAGTATTCGACTCTATTTTCATTAAGATTTTCAACCATTTCGTTTATTATTTGCCTAGCTGTATGATTTCGTGGGTGTTGATCATAATTTCTAAGATTATAACAAAGTCTATACCCTAAATTAGTATCATAAATGTAAGTACAAATTCTTTTCCAACTCTCTTGAAACTCAGGCATATTATGTTTTAACCACTCTTCCTCAAGATAATCTAAGAACCTTTTTCCATCAACAAGAAATGCTCCTGCCACTGTATTTGGATTATTAGTATCATCATTAGATATAAAATTACTAATTAAATTTTTATATGAATAAGCAACTCTGTCATACATTTCATCTATATTCTCAAAAGTTCCTCTAATATTTTGAAATACCTTCATTTCTTTTCTATCTTCACTAGTAATATTTATTCTTCTACCATCCTCAGCATAATAAATATTCTTCTTAAACTTATATACTCTCTTAATCTCTTCTTTTATGTCGCCAGTTAAATTGTCCTTATCGTCATTAAAAATGTAGTCATCATATTTATCTTCAAAATTTTCTGGTAATTTTCTTCCTGTTTCTGCCTTATATTCTTCTAAGAAAGGATCAATTTTTAACTCTGTAGCATAGTTAACATCAATTAAATTAACCGTACTTTTCCAATCGTCACCTTCTGTTTTTTTACTATCTTCAATTGCCATATCACTAAAAATCTTACTCAATAATTGTTGTTGATTATTATCATCTGTGAATTCAAAACCAGCATTACAAAACCCTACATAATCGATTTTTCGATCTTTAAAGTAGGGTAATATACACCTCTCAAATATAAGCTTCTTACTTTGAGCTGTAGCTTTTGAAGAAAATAAATCGTAATCATCAAGGATAACAATTGAACTTTCTTTATTAATTTTAAAATCTTTACCATAACATCTGCAACTAAGAATAAATCACCCGATTCACTATCTGCCGCATCAACTATATTAGTAACCTCACCGTTTACCATAAAGCAGCGTGCTGAAGCTAATATTTTTTCATTACTATCTTCATTCATAATCTTGATATTTAGTACCGAGTTATATACACCACTATTAAACTCTACTGAGTTAAAATCTTTATTTTCCAAACTTAAATATGGTAATTCTTCTTTTATATATTTATCTGTAACTTTTACATCCATAAAACTCACTTATCCTTTTTAAATATCTTTTAGTAATGCAATCAGACTCTTAAAAATTCCAAAAGCATATCGATTTTCCACAAAAAAATTGACATTGCAATATGCAATTTTGTTTGGCTCGTTTCTCCTACTGTTCAAATAATTTAGAAGTGAATGAACCTTAAATCTTACCTAAAAAAAGGAAATTCAAGTATTATCTAAACTTTACATCATAATAAATATTTATATAACCTATTCTATATAATAACGCCAATTAAAAAAGCACTCCTCGTCTTAAACACATCAGTACTTTTCCTATGTTACGCACTATTAAGCAACGTAACGCCATTACTGGCAAAATTTTTTATTCATGTTAACCTTACCATTTTTCTATTATTTTTCCGGCACTGCCACACTCTCTACAGTTCGCCACTAACCAATCATTCGTCATTACGTTTCTTATTCTTGGGTAGCTATCGCATGGAGCATCACTAGCAGTCTCTTCGTCGCTTTAGCTCCTTGACAGTACTGTGATACTCTCCGCAGTTCGCGTCTTTCGAATCATTTCGTCTCAAGTTCCTCATTCTTCGGACATTATTGCGGGGAGCGTTCCTAAGCTTTCACGCTCCTGCTAGTCACGTTCAAGCAAAGTAACGCTCTCCACATGCGTCGTCTGTGGGAACTGATCCACCGGCTGAATTGGCTTAGTAACATGATAACCTTGTTCACCGAAACGTTGAATATCACGGACTAAGGTAGCCGGATTACAACTAACATAAATAACCTTCTTGGGCGCCATTTTGCCAGTGGCTTCAATTAACGATTCAGCAAGGCCTTTCCGTGGTGGATCAACGATCACAACATCTGGCTTCAACCCTGCTGCCTGCCATTTAGCAAATTGTTCTTCTGCCTTGCCGACAACAAACTTAGCGTTCTTGATGCCATTCCGTTTAGCATTATGCTTAGCGTCATCAATTGCCGCTGGAACGATTTCCACCCCGTAAACCTGCTTAGCGTGCTTAGCCACGGCAAGTGAGATTGTCCCAATTCCACAATAAGCGTCAATGACAGTTTGACTGCCATCTAAGCCAGCATTATCGATTGCTGTTTGGTATAAGCGCTCTGTTTGTTGTGGGTTAACCTGATAGAAGGATAATGGCGAAATTGCAAAGTCAATGCCAAGAAGCTGATCATGGATTTCATCGGCCCCCCACAAAGTCTTGTTTTTCTCACCAAGGAGACGGTTGGTCTTCTTATCGTTAATGTTTTGCACGATGCTCTTTACTTCGGGAACACCAGCAACAATTCCTTCCACAATCTGTTTTTCCATTGGTAGACGCTTGGTATTAGTTACTAACACCACCATCACTTCATGACTATAGTAACCCCGACGAACCATCACCGTCCGGATAACACCTTTTCCTGTTCGTTCATCATAGGGCTGGATGTGGTATTTCCGTAATAAGTCCCGAACAACGACAATTGCTTGGTCAATCTTGGGATCTTGAATATAGAAATCTTCAATGGGTACGAGATTATGACTTCCCCGTTTGTAAAAACCGGTCTCTAACTTTCCATGTATTGTTTTTACTGGTACCTGAGCCTTATTTCGATAATGGTATGGCTGCTCCATTCCCATCGTTGGCAATACCTTAATGTCGTCCAAGTGAGCCTTTTCTAATAATTCTGCAATTTGGTGTTGCTTGAACTTTAATTGAGCATCATATTTCAAGTGACCAAGCGGAGCAATCCCCGTTTGAATGTACTTCTTATTCTTAACATCAACTCGATCCGGACTTTTTGTTTGCCAATCCATTACCCGCCCCCAGGCAAAGTGACTAGCCACCTTTGTAATCCGCACCGTAATCTCCTCACCGGGCAAAGCATTGGGGACAAATACCGGAAAATCGTCAATCTTAACGACCCCGTTACCTTCATAAGTCAAATCAACTACCTTGGCAGGGTATTCTTCGTTTTTATGTACTGGAATGTTTAATTTCAAGCTTATTCCTCCATATATTTCACGTTACAAACTTCCACTATTATAGCAAAAGAAACGGCTAACTTCCCATTTTAGGATGCTAGCCGTTTAATTATTTAATTTTGCTCTTTTTCTTGATCCTGAATGTCATCAATACTTTTTACGAAGTCTTTTTCAACTCGCTTAAAATCATCAGACACCGTGATTGCATCATCAGGAATCTCATCTAAATTAGCAACAACTTCGATATGCTGCTTCAAATCATGGAATTCCATTGGTGCATCACCACCATATTCACCATCAAGGTTAACCATCAAGCGTTCATCCTTATTTAACGGAATTACTTCAATATCAGTTGCTTTAGCATAGATAATCCGTGGATCGTCCAAGTGCTTTCCTTGTAATGCTTTTGCCATCAAACTCAGCATATCGATCATGTTACTCTTCTTCACAATGATCATGGTAAACTTTCCGTCATCAAGAGAAGCATCGGGAACAATTTGTTCAAACCCACCAACTGAGTTTGTCAAAGCAATCATAAACATCGTTGCATTCCCCCGATATTCCTGATCGTCATACTTAATTTGCATTTCGATTGGCTTAATTCGTGGAATTAATTCGGCACCCTTGGCAAAATAAGCAGCGTAGCCAAAGAGTGATTTCATTTGGGACGGAACTTCATAGGTAAGTTCCGTCATCGTTCCTCCAGCAGCGATGTTCATGAAGTAATTCTTACCAGCCTTACCAACATCAATCTTGAATTTCTTATTCTTCTTCAAAATTAACTTAGCTGCCGCAATTGGATCATCACGTGGGATCCGTAACGCCCGTGCATAATCATTTGTTGTTCCAGCCGGGATAATCGCTAAGGTTGGTCGGTGTTTGAGCCCAGCAATTCCGTTAATTACTTCGTTGAGAGTCCCATCCCCACCAGCAGCAACAATCAAGTCAAAGCCATCCTTTGCTGCTCGGGTAGCTTCGTTTTTAGCAGAGTCCGGTGCAGGGGTAGTAGCGAATGCACTAGTTTCATAACCTGCTTTTTCATAGATTGAAAGAATATCTACAAGATCACTGCGGAACGTTTCACGACCAGATGTAGGATTATAAATTATCCGAGCACGTTTTCGCATGGTCATCCCTCCAAACTACTTAGCGTTCAATGACTTCATCAACAACTTCGTAACAACTTGTGGGTTAGCCTTCCCACGAGTTTGCTTCATGATTTGTCCCATCAGGTAACCAACAGCCCGATCCTTACCATTCTTAAAGTCTTCAATCGACTGTTCATTATTTGCTAGAACATCATCAACGATTGGTTGTAATTGAGCAGGATCAGATAATTGAACCAAGCCATGTTCCTTAGCATAGGCTTGTGGTTCCTCACCATCAAGGATTCCTTTGAAGACTTTCTTAGCCATCTTGGACGAAATAGTACCGTCTTCAATCAACTTAACCATTCCGGCAAGGTTAGCTGGAGTTAACTTAGTATCTGGCAAGTCAACCTGCTTATCATTCAAGTATGAGTTAACATCGTTCATCAAGTAGTTAGCAACCCGCTTTGGATCGCCACCGTCCTTAACAGCTTCTTCAAAGAAGTCGGACATTTCCTTAGTCTGAGTCAAAACCATGGCATCGTAATCGGTCAAGCCAAGATCGTTAACATAATGAGCACGACGTTCACCTGGCATTTCAGGCATCTCAGAATTAATTTCATCGATCCACTCTTGCTCAATATTCAAATCTGGAATATCTGGTTCTGGGAAGTAACGGTAATCATCGGAGCCTTCCTTAGTCCGCATTGAGATTGTTTCACCAGTTGCTTCATCGTAACGCCGTGTTTCTTGGGCAATGTGACCACCTGAAAGAAGAACGTTTTGGTGCCGCTTTTGTTCAAATTCCAATGCTTTCCGTACGTAGTTGAAGGAGTTGATGTTCTTCATTTCAGTCTTGGTACCAAACTTATCAGAACCAACAGGCCGGATAGAAATGTTAGTATCGACACGCATCGACCCTTCTTCCATCTTTACATCAGAAATTCCAGTAAATTGGATCCGTTGACGAAGAGCTTCCAAGTAGGCAACTGCTTCTTCAGGAGAAGCAATATCAGGCTTAGAAACAATTTCGATCAAAGGTGTTCCTTGACGGTTCAAGTCAACATATGAGTACTTACTGGTGTGAGTGTTCTTACCAGCATCTTCTTCAATGTGCATTTCCTTGATCCCAATCTTTTTCTTTTTCCCATCAACTTCAATTTCAATCCACCCATCATGAGCGATTGGCGTTTCAGATTGAGTAATTTGGTAAGCCTTGGGGTTATCTGGATAAAAATAGTTCTTACGGTCAAAGTGCATGTGGCGGGCAATTTGAGCGTGAAGTGCTAGTCCAGCCATGATTCCATCTCGGACAACACCCTTGTTCAAAGTTGGCAGAACACCAGGGTATCCCCAATCAATCACGTTAGTATTTCTGTTAGGTTGGTCACCGTATTCTACTGGTGATGGACTGTAAATTTTAGAATTCGTCTTCAATTCGACGTGGACTTCTAGCCCAATCGTTGTTTCAAAGTTCATCTTAGTTTTGACCTCCTAACTTAGGTGCCTTCTTGTGGGCATCAGTTGTTTGTTCAAAGACATAAGCAGTGTTATAAACCGTTTGTTCATCAAATGGCTTCCCAATAATTTGTAAACCAACAGGCATGCCGTTCTTAGAAGAGAAGCCTGCTGGGATAGACATTGCAGGAAGACCCGCCATGTTTACAGGAACAGTTAAAACATCATTCATGTACATCGTCTGTGGATCATTAATCTCAGCACCAATCTTAAATGCAGTTGAAGCACCAGTAGCACCAAGAATAACGTCATAATCCTTAAAGACATTTTCAAAGTCTTGGGCAATTAAGCGACGAACCTTAGCAGCCTTGTTGAAGTAAGCATCGTAGAATCCTGCTGAAAGGGAGAAAGTTCCCAACATAATCCGCCGCTTAACTTCTTCACCGAACCCTTCAGTCCGTGAACGAACGTAGACGTCTTCAATATTCTTAACATCTTCAGCACGGAAACCATAGCGAATTCCATCATACCGTTGAAGGTTTGAGGAAGCTTCAGATGAAGCTAAAATATAGTATGCAGGTACACCGTACTTAGTGTGTGGTAATGAAACTTCGTCAATGACAGCACCAAGTGATTCAAGGTGGGCAAGGGCGCTCTTAATTACTTCATGAACGTCATCGTTAATTCCTTCGAAGTATTCCTTAGGAACGGCAATCCGCAACCCCTTAACACTAGTATCATCATTCAATTGAGCTGCCCAGTTAGGAACCTCTTTCCTTGATGAAGTCATATCATGTTCATCATTACCACTAATCATTTGAGTCAATAATGCATTATCTTTAACAGTTCGGGTAAGCCACCCAACTTGGTCAAAGCTTGATCCGAAGGCAATAATTCCCCAACGAGATACACGACCATACGTTGGCTTCATTCCAACAATTCCGTTAAATGATGCTGGCATTCGAATTGAACCACCGGTATCAGTACCAAGGGCTCCAAGAACGTCACCAGCTGCAACTGCTGCAGCAGAACCACCTGAAGAACCACCAGGAACACGAGTAAGATCCCAAGGGTTATGAGTTGTGAAAAATGCGGAGTTTTCGGTTGATGAACCCATCGCAAATTCATCCAGGTTAGTCTTTCCGACATTAATAAAACCGTTATTATTTAACTTTTCCACAACCGTTGCATCATAAACGGGCTTGAATTTTTCCAGCATCTTAGAAGCTGCAGTCGTCTTCAATCCTTTAGTTAAGATGTTATCCTTAACTGCTAACGGAATTCCGGCAGTTAGTTGGTCATCGTTAATTCCTTGCTGATCAATCTCAGCAGCTTTCTTCATAGCTTCATCTTCGTTTAAGGTGATAAAGGCCTTCACTTGGTCTTCGTTTTCCTTAATGTGATCAAAGGTTTCCTTCGTTAATTCAGTTGCACTGATTTTCTTATTCTTTAAATCATCATGTAACTGACTTAAATCGGTTTGATAGAAATCCATTATTCGCCGTCCTCACTTTCATCGATGATTGCAGGAACCTTAATGTACCCATCATCAGTATCAGGAGCGTTATCAAGCAGTGCATCCGTCTCTTCCTTTGAACTCTTAACTGCCTTATCCTCACGCATAACGTTTTCCCGATCTGAAGCTGAAGTCATTGGTTCAACACCATCAGTATCAACATTAGTGAGGTCTTCAAACATATCAATAATGCTTCCTAATTGAGTGGTAAACTTGGTAAGTTCTTCATCTTTAAATTCCAACTTAGCAAGTTCAGCAACGTGTTCTACTTGTTGCTCAGTGATCTTACTGGCCATTCTCTCTACCTCTTTTCCAGTAATTATGGCTTAAATATAGTACATACATTTTATAATTTTAGCACAGAATAACAATGGTTTTCACTATTCGTTCCTAAATATTGGATGAAAAGAAAGTGTCTCATAATCATCGAAGAAATAGAACTTCAAGTTATGAAACACTTTCTTTTATTATGCAGTTGTGGAATACTCGCCTAATGTTCAAGACAACTAAGTCGAAAGCTACTCGTCAGGAACTTACTAGAACTAAAATTCTAGGCACTAAAACCAAAATCTGCTCCCCTAAGCTTCCTCAAGCGTATAACCTCCGACGATTCGCTCAGTGGACAACAATAGGTTTTAACGGGCTTGAACTCTCATTTAATACGAATCAAAGACGTGACTTTGGAATTTATCGGATCCAGAATTACGGTAAACAACAGCTTGCATTTCAGAACTGGATTGAATTTTAATATCAATTGGAATCCCACTTGGCAAGTACTTTCTTGCAGCTCGGGCAATGTATTGAGTAAAGCTGGTGATTTCAGTCTGACTATAGAATTGCGTAGTAATTGTAATATGTAACCCAGTTAATGAATTGCCATTGTACTGTGCCTGAGCTGTTACCCCGCTAAGGTTCGGGAAGAAACTCTGAACTTGACTCTTGAAGTTTGAGAAACTATCATTATCAGCTTGATCAGACTTTGTTTCTTGATCGGTACCATTAGCCTTGGGTAATACTGCAGTCCGGTAATCCAGCTTATGCCAACTACTAATCTTATTACCATTATTCTTGCTGTACGCAAAAAAGCTTCCACCAACAAGACTATCATCGGGTGCCTGCTTGTACAAGGCAATCACTATTGGAACATTTCGTAATGCTTCCTTTTTCCGTAAACGAGTTAAGACCTTCTGGGCAGCAATCTCACCTTGACGCTTAACCTCTTCATCACTAATGTTTTTAGTGAAATTTGGTCCATCAGTCTTCTTCTGGTAGTTATATTCAGAATTAATTCCAATCCCAATAGTAACACCATGAAGTTTCATTGAATTACCACTCTCTTGCATATAATCCTGCTCTTCAATTTGTTGGATATATTCGGGATTAGGATCACTCTTCTTCCCTTGGGCAGGATTAAGTCCTTCTGGATTGCTCTTACTCTTCCGACCTAACCAATTTTCAATTGTACTGGTATCAAGATATTGGCCCTCTTGGAAAATATAGTTTTTCGTTGAGAAAACCCGTTTGGAAACTTGGGTTAGCCCACTTTCAAAGCTTTTAAGGTTGTAAGGGTTACTATTTTGAGTAACGTTAACTCCTCGTGCCTTACTGGTTTTATAATGGCCACCCTTAATGACTCCCTGATACGTCCCACTTAAAGAACCAGTAGTACTGTAGTTCTTTGATGATTTTTGACCTAAACCGCATGAAGCCAAAACTAGCGTTGACATCAAAAGGGCAACCCCAACAGTTACTTTTTTTAATTTACTCTTCAACGTTTACTGTTCCTCCTTCATTGCCTGACTAAAGCGTTGTTCATCCCAGACATCAACCCCTAAATCTTGAGCCTTGCTAAGTTTACTTCCTGCTTTTTCACCGGCAATGACAATATCTGTCTTTTTAGAAACGCTCCCTGTTACCTTAGCTCCGTGTTCCTCAAGCCATTTCTTAACTTCACCACGAGTCATCTCTACCAGTTTTCCGGTTAAAACTACTCGCTTACCGTTCCATTCGCTTGATTCGTCAACTAAAGTAGTTGAACCAAGGTATTCAAAGTTAAGCCCAGATTGACGAAGTTCTTCGATTAACGACCGAACCTGATCATTAGCAAAATAGGTTTCAACACTTTCGCCAATTGTGGGACCAATCCCATCAACAGCGGAAACTTCCTCTGCACTTGCAGCCATCAATCGATCCAAATTACCAAATTGAGCCATAATTAGCCGAGCAGCTTTGGCACCCACATGGCGGATACCAAGGCCAAACAAAAGGCGTTCGACAGAATTATTACGACTATTATTGATCGAAGTCAATAGGTTTGTCGCTGATTTTTCGCCAAATTTATCTAAAGTTAATAATTGGTCTTCAGTTAATGCGTAAAGTCCAGCAACATCATGAATTAACTTCTTATCCCATAACTGTTCGATTATCTTCGGGCCTAAGCCTCCAATATCCATCGCATTTCGTGACGCAAAGTGAGCTAATCCTTCTTTAATTTGTTCTGGGCACATTGGGTTAATACAACGAAGTGCTACCTCATCATCAAGGTGAACAAGCTCTGAATCACATGCTGGGCAGTTTATTGGAATTTGATACGGTTCACTATCTGCAGGCCGTTTACTCAAGTCTACCTTAGAGATTTCTGGAATGATATCACCAGCTTTGTGAAGGTATACTGTATCACCTAGCCGAACATCCTTTTCTTTCAAATAATCAGGGTTATGAAGGGAAGCCCGACTCACTGTTGTTCCAGCTAGTTGAACTGGATCCATCACTGCTGTTGGCGTAACGTTGCCGGTCCGGCCAACTGTCCATTCAATATCCCGAACAACCGTTGCCTGCTCTTCTGGTGGAAACTTATAGGCAATTTCCCAACGAGGCACCTTAACAGTGTTACCAAGGGCCTCCTCGGTTTCAAGGTCGTTAACCTTTTCAACAATCCCATCAATACCATAAGCTAGCTGATCGCGCTTAGTCGTATATTCTTTAATATAATCCTCAATTTCTTGCCGGTTATGAACAACCCGATTATTTGGATTAACCTTAAAGCCAAGTTCACGCATTTTATCTAACGCTTCTGCCTGAGTTGTAACACCAATTTTTTGATATTCCGGAACATAGTACATAAATGTGTCTAAATCACGGTTAGCCGTTACCTTTGGGTCTAACTGCCGTAAACTACCAGCTGCCGCATTCCGGGGATTAGCAAAGACCGGTTGTCCATCCGCTTCTCGTTGAGCATTTAATTTAGCAAACGATTGTTTAGGCATATAACACTCTCCCCGGAATTCAACGGAAAGTGGCTCGGGTAATTCTTGAGGAACAGACTTAATTGTCTTAACGTTCTCGGTAACGTCCTCACCGATATCTCCATTCCCCCGGGTGGAACCCTGAATTAATTTTCCGTTCTCATAAACAAGGGATAATGAAAGACCATCAATTTTTAGTTCCAGGTTATATTCTGGTTCGACATCAACATCACGGTTTTCCTGTTGTCGTTGATTAAAGTCCATCAATTCATCAACGGAGAAGACATCCCCCATGGATAGCATCGGAATTTCATGCCGAATCTTTGTTAATTGACTTTCTGCTTCACCACCGACCCGTTGTGTTGGCGAATCAGGTGTTTGAAGTTCAGGAAAGCGTTGCTCGATCTGCACAAGTCGTTGATATTGCCGATCATAAACGTAATCTTCAACCGTTGGATTATCTTGTTCGTAATATTCCTTTCCCCATTGAGTAAGTTGCTCACGTAATGGGCCAATTTCTTTTTTTGCTTGTTCCACCGTTAATTGCTCCACTGGGGTTAATTGATTATCCATTTTATTGGCCTCACTTTGATTAGTTAGTAACCTTCTTAATTGGCGCAAAACTAGCTAAAAGACGCTTGACACCTTGTTGGGGAAATGCAATATCTAATTCCTTGTCATTGCCGGTTCCACTAACCTTTACAACAGTTCCTTCTCCCCACTTCTTATGGGTTACTTTGTCACCAGTCTTCCATGAAACTTGGTCAGCACCTGTTCCCGTATTAGTTACTGGTTTAACTCGCTTCCCGGCACTCCGATATTGACGACGTTGCTTTTGTTCACGATAAGTAATCGCAGTTGCTGCCTCACCACCAAAAGGAAGTTTTTGCCCACTAAGAGTGTTACTAGTCCGGTCGTTTTCAAATTCAAGCAAGTCAGGATTAATTTCTTCTACAAACCGCGATGGTTGATTTCGTTGAATTCGACCATACAGTAACCGAGAGAAAGCATTTGTTAAGTACAGTTTCCTCTTTGCCCGGGTAATCCCAACATATGCTAGCCGTCGTTCTTCTTCCAGTTCATCGTCTTCCATGATTGCTCGAGAAAGTGGGAAGATCCCTTCCTCCATCCCCACTAGAAAAACAACTGGGAATTCAAGCCCTTTAGCCGCATGAAGTGTCATTAAAGTTACGGCTGGTGCCTGTTCATCAACATCATCCTGATCAGAAACTAAGGCTAAATCAGCAAGAAAATTAGTAATCTTTTGGATATTATCACTATCGTCATCCTTGTGATGTTCATCATACTCCTGAGTAACTGATTTGAATTCATCAAGATTTTCCCGGCGTGCTTGGGATTCAAGACTCTTATCTTGTTCAAGAGCTTTATTATAACCACTCTTCTCCAAAATCTCCTCAGTTAATTCAGTTATGTTTAAGAATTCAGCCTGCTTTTTCAAATTCCGCATTAATTGACCAAATTCATCAATCTTCACTCGCGTTCGTGTTGAGATATTATTTGCCACATCAACGTTTTCTGCTGCTTCAAGAAGTGACCAGTTATTATCATTAGCAAAATCTCGTAAATGCTCAACACTAGTCATCCCAATGCCCCGCTTAGGAGTATTGACAACCCGTTCAAAACTCATTGAGTCCTGAGGATTAACGATTAATGTCAGGTAGGCAAGAATGTCACGGATTTCCTTCCGGTCATAGAACTTATGCCCACCAACCATGGTGTAAGGAACACTACTCTTAAGGAAGGTTTCTTCGATCATCCGTGACTGTGCGTTTGTCCGGTAAAGGATCGCAAAATCATTATACTTATAATTTTTCTTTTCCCGTTCTTCTTTAATCTTTGAAACGATAAATTGGGCTTCATCATGCTCATTCTGCGCTCGGTAGTAAGAAATTTGATCTCCTTTACCATTTTCCGTCCATAACTTCTTCTTCTTCCGGTAAACGTTGTTGTCGATCACTTCATTAGCAGCGTCCAAAATTGTTTGAGTTGATCGATAGTTTTGTTCCAACATTACTGTATGAGCTTGAGGATAATCATGTTCAAAATTCAAAATATTATTCATGTTGGCACCACGCCAGCCATAAATACTCTGATCAGCATCCCCGACGACACAGAGATTTTTGTAACCCTGAGCTAACATATTAACCAACTTATATTGGGCATCATTAGTATCCTGGTATTCATCAACATGGATATAGTGGAAATTATCCTGATAAAATTCAAGCGTTTCTTGATCCCTTTCAAAGAGTTCAATCGTCTTCATAATCAGATCATCAAAGTCAAGAGACTGGTTAGCCTCTAATTCACGCTGATAAAGTTTGTACGCACGGGCAACCATGTTTTCAAACATGCTATTAGCTTCTTTTGAATAATCATCCGGTGTTTGCAAAGCGTTCTTAGCGTTGGAGATTGCACCTAGAATACTGCGAGGATCGAATTTCTTAGTATCAATATTTAATTCCGCACAAATCCGCTTCATCAATGTTCGCTGTTCACTAGTATCAGCAATTGTGAAGGCACGGTTGTAACCTAATTTTTCAATATCCCGACGTAAAATTCGCACACACAAGGCGTGAAAAGTAGAAACCCAAATATCACGGGCACTTTCACCCAGAAGTTTTCCAACACGTTCTTGCATTTCTCGTGCGGCCTTATTTGTAAAGGTGATCGCTAAAATATTCCATGGAAGAACACCTTTTTCTTCGATTAGGTACGCAATCCGATGAGTTAACACTCGCGTCTTACCTGAACCAGCACCGGCCATTACTAAGAGTGGTCCCTCCGTTGTTAGGACTGCTTCGGTTTGCTTATCATTCATGCCGTCTAAAAGTGCTTGACTATTCACGCCTTTTTCCATCCTCTCTAAATTTCAATCGGCTCATATTATACCAAATTTTCACCGTCTTTTGGTCCTTTAACGAACATATGTTGCAAAATAAAAAAACTGAACCAAAGACTTTTCAGTGAGCAGTCTTAGCTCAGTTTTAGCAAATTATTCTTCTTGCTCTTCGTCAATTGACTTAGATGCTTCTTCAGTATCAGAAGTTGGTAATGGTTTATTCCAAACTTCTGTATCATCGACCTGATTCCGTAATGCTTCCAGATCAGCATCCCCGGTAACCCAAACAAAGCCAAGGATCCCTTCCGGATCATCGGTATTTGAATTATTAAAGAAACGAAACTTCCAGTTATTTTTCAATAACCATTGTCGCTTGATTGCAATCGCCTGATAGTTACGAATAATCATCAATAAGGCAGTCTGTAATTGGCGAATAACATGGAGGGGCATTCCAACGCTTGCCCGTAATTGTTGTTCATATTGATCGACGTTAGTCGTGTTATCGTAGACATTTGCGATTGACGTTAAGCCTAGCTCAATATTCTTTACATAAAGCGTTCCAGTTGAGGTCACATAAAAGTTCACGGAAAAGACCCCCGTATATTGGAGAGATGCGGCAACACTCTTAATGATCCGTTGCATTTCCTCTAACATATCGTCGTTTACTTTGGCAGGAGAAGCAACTGAGATTAGTTTCCGATCTTCCGTATACTCTAGCTGAGCTAACGGAAAGATCTCAACGTCATCTTTCGTACATGCTGCTGTCAATGTATATTCAGAAGTATGATCAATCCATGATTCAAGGAGATACGTTCCCGTATCGATAAAGTCTGCAGCCCGCGTTATATCTGATGATCGTTTAATCATCATTGATTGTTCACCAATTCCCCGTTGAATTGGCTTCAAAAGAGCAGGATAACCAATTGAATCAATTGATTGATAAACATCATCCAACCCAACAACAGTAACGTAAGGAGCAATATTAATGTTAATTTGATCCAAAAATGCCCTTTCCATTAATCGATCCTGAACAATCTCTAGGCCGTTAATACCTTGAGGAATCGCAGCATACTGTCCAAGAAAACGAATTACAGTTGAATCAATATTTGGTGTTTGATAGATAATTGCATCACAGGCTTCACCAAACTCAGTTAACTTTTGCTTATCATTATAAGCACCATCAATAGTGAAATCAGCCATTTTAGTAATATCTGGTTGAGAATGATCGACATAAACACCAACATTAAAGCCAGCTTTTTTAGTAGCAGCAATCATTGCTACCCCGTTTCGGTTAATACCAATAATCCCTAAAGTACTGCCAGGAAAAATTGTACTACTCATTTGGTTCCCCTCTCCATATTATAATTAATCTTCCATAAAGGTTACTTTACCATCCGTTAATGATTTAATCCGCGCCAATGATTCAACGCGAATACCACGAGCCTTTAACTCTTGGGCTCCTGGTTGGAAACTTTTTTCGATCACAATCCCAGCACCAGCAACATCAACCCCTGCTTGATCGGCGATCTCCAACATTCCTTCAACTGCTTGACCATTAGCCAAGAAATCATCAATCATTAGAATTCTATCGTTTGGATCAACATACTTTTTAGAAATAGAAATTCTGTTGGTCGTTTTTTTAGTGTATGAATATACATCAGCGGTATACATATTCTGATTAAGGGTTAAACTCTTATGTTTTCGTGCAAAAATTACCGGAACCTCAAGGGCAAGCCCAGTCATTACTGCCGGAGCAATGCCAGAGGACTCAACTGTCCAAACTTTAGTAATGCCTTCATCAGCAAATAACTGAGCAAATTCTTGACCCACCTTAAACATCAATTCTGGATCAACTTGATGATTAAGAAAAGCATCAACCTTTAACACATTACCAGGAAGAATCGTTCCGTATTGCTTAATTTTTTCTTGCAATTCTTTCATAATGTACCCCTCTTGATTATTTATCATAATTATATAACTTATATGTTTGAATGACTGAAATAAGTTTTCGTGCGTAATTTGGATCAGTTGCATAACCAGATTGTTGTAATCCTTTTGCAGCTTCTTCATAATTATCAGCTTTAACAACCCGATCATAATTTTGACGGTTCATATCCGTCCCTTGAAGCATTAACCGGGTATGATCCTTAATTGAATCATTCCAACTATTATAAACGCGGAACCGATCCTTAATAACAATCCATTTACCGCCAACATATTCTTTAGTCGTCATGACTTTCGAATTAGCACCGGTTCCTTTAATCCCAAAAAGATTATGGTACTCGGTAGACAATTTACTTGTTCCCCAATTGGATTCCAGGATTGCTTGGGCAATTGTAATAGATGCATACACATGATACGTATTCTGCATTGCTTGAGCCTCCGGAGCAACTTGTTTAATAAACAACTCTTTTGCTTCACGATCACGTTTCAAGGCAGCCTGTTCAATCCGTTGTTGATTCCAAATTCGGTAAAAATGGTGACCAACGTAAACACCTAAGAATATAATAACAATGACTAATAACCAAACGAAAATATTCCCCTGTGCTCTTTTCTTTCTCATTTTTTTCCGGCGCCGTTTTGCCAAAATCATGCCTCCCTTATTTCCTACTAACTATTGATTGTAGCAAAATAAGTTTTGTTTGGGAGAATATTTTATCATTTTAAATTTAAAATACAAAAGGAATTGGAATACTCCAACCCCCTTAATAAATTTTATTCAAATATTCTAATGGAACTGCATCCCACCATCAACAATGATTGTTTGACCAGTAATGTAGTTTGAATCAGGTCCAGCTAAGAAACCAACCACATTAGCAACATCTTCTGGTTCAGAGAGACGCTTCAACGCAATGTCCTTAGCAAATGTTTGCATTCCCCATTCATCGCTCTTACCAGCATTTTTTCCTACTTGGTGAGCAATATCAAACATCATTGGTGTCTTAACAATGCCAGGAGCATAAGCATTAACAGTGATTCCTTCGTCAGCTAAGTCACGAGCTGCAACTTGAGTAATCCCACGAATAGCAAACTTAGTACCAGAATAAAGGGCAAGGTTTGGATTACCAACAACCCCAGCTTGTGAGGTAGCATTGATAATCTTTCCACCATGACCTAACTTCTTAAATGCCTTATGAGCAGCTTGAATTCCCCAAAGAACACCACCCACATTTACACCATAAACCTTTTCAAATTGTTCTGGAGTAATGGTATCAATTGGTGTAGTTGGGCCAAGACCAGCATTATTGACAATAACATTTAAGTCGCCAAAATGATCAACAGTCTTTTCAACTGCTGCAAATACGGCGTCACGGTCCGAAACATCCGCAACAAGTGGTAATACTTCGCCACCCTTTTCTTCAAGTTCCTTAGCTGTTTGCTGTAACTTATCTTCTTCCAAAGCAACTAGGGCAACAGCAAAACCATCGTTAACTAAGCGTTCTACAATTGCCTTGCCGATTCCTTGACTACCACCGGTAACTAAAGCAACTCTTTTTGCCATAATTCATGCCTCCTACAATTTGCAATTGTTTATAACAATTTTATTATACGTCTTTTAATCGAAAGAAAAAAGAAATTTGCATACTTAATTGTATAAAAAAAGAAGCTGGATGAAATCCAACTTCTCTTTTGGAAGCGATAAATCGAAATATTAACGCTTACTAAATTGAGCAGCCTTACGAGCCTTCTTAAGACCTGGCTTACGACGTTCCTTCATACGAGGGTCACGAGTCAATAGACCAGCCTTCTTTAATGCGTCACGGAAGTCAGGGTCAACAGCAAGCAATGCACGGGCGATACCGTGACGTACTGCACCTGCTTGACCAGAGAAACCTCCACCATTAACGTTAGCTAAAACATCGTATTGACCATCAGTCTTGGTTACGTTAAATGGTTGATTAACGATAGCACGTAAGTTGGCAAATGGAATGTAGTCTTCAATTGCCTTGCCGTTCATTGTAATCTTACCAGAACCTGGTACTAAGCGAACACGCGCAGTAGCGTCTTTACGCCGACCAGTACCACTGTATTGAACTTGTTGAGCCAATTCCATTCCCTCCTTAAATTAAGTTAGTAATATCAAGTGCTTCAGGCTTTTGTGCTGCATGACTGTGATCTTCACCAGCGTAGACATGAAGCTTCAAGCCCATCTTGTGACCAAGAGAGTTGTGTGGAAGCATACCCTTAATAGAGTGTTCCAATAACTTTTCTGGTTCCTTAGCACGAAAGTCACCGGCAGTCCGTTGCTTCAAACCACCAGGGTAGTCTGAGTGACGGTAGTACATCTTTTGAGATGCCTTCTTACCAGTTAACTTAACTTGCGCAGCATTGATAACGATAACGTAATCACCAGTATCAACGTGTGGAGTGTATGTTGGCTTGTTCTTACCACGCAAAATGGATGCTACAGCAGATGAAAGACGACCCATTGGGACATCCTTAGCATCGACAACGTACCACTTGCGATCAACTTCACCAGGTTTTGCGATGTATGTCGTTCTCACGATTAAGTCCTCCAATTTTGTTTTTCTTTTACATATAATAGTGTACCGAGTTATTAGATGGAAAAGAAATACCAAGTGCTAGTATACCTTGTTACTAGCACTTCGTCAAATACTTTCCTGAGCATTCCCGTAATCTACAGAAACTAAATAAAGACCACTTGCAGGTGCCGTCATTCGGGCCTCTGTTCGATCCTTAGCTGCTAAAACCCGTTTAACATCATCAACTGGTCGCTGTTTACTTCCAATCTCTAAAAGAAATGCAACCATGATCCGAATCTGATTATACAAAAAACCATTCCCTGTAAAATCAAAAACAACTTCATTTCTTAATTCATCACGCCTAACATTAATCGCATAAATTGTCCTTACGTTACTTTTAGCCTGACTTCCTGACGCTACGAAACTGGTAAAATCATGTTCACCGATAAAGTCGTTGGAAGCTTTTCGCATTAAATTTAGGTCCAATGGATATTTAAAATGGGCTGTGTAATTTCTCTTAAACGGATTAACAAATTCCCCCTGATCTACCCGATAGCGATAGGTTTTATCGTGAGCACTATAACGGGCATGAAAGTTACTATCCACTAACTCTGCCTTTTTTATTAAAATATCGAGTGGCAAAATACTATTTAATGCCTTTCGCATTGATTCATTACTTAAATGATACGGAATATCAAAATGAGCTACTTGGTTTAAAGCATGAACCCCCGCATCCGTTCTTCCAGAACCAATTACAGGAATTGCAGGAGTAGGATGCTTAGCAATTTTATTAACCGCATTTTTCAACACCTGTTCAACTGTTCGTTTATGAGGCTGAATCTGAAAACCAGAGAAATTTGCCCCATCATATGCAAACGTTATTTTGTAGCGATACACAATCAAAAACCTTCCTCACTAAATTAAGTTTAATATACCAATTCCAACATCAACCACTACCATTAAGAGTAATGCAAAGTTATCCCCCTTGTGCCACCGTAATTGTTGATATTGAGTACGCTGACGATCAAGCGAATAACCACGAGCTTCCATTGCAATTGCAAGGTCTTCAGAATGTTGGAGTGAATTTACAAATAATGGAATCACGACCGTCAACAGATGTTTTAACCTTGTTATTAAATTGCCCTGGTGAAAATCCATTCCTCGTGAACGTTGTGCATCCATAATTACTTTAATATCAGCCATAATCGTGGGTACAAACCTTAATGCAATTGATAACATCAGTGAAGTTTTGTCTACTGGAATTTTCAACCATTTAAGAGGATAAATTAACCATGAAAATGCACTTGCCAACTGAAGCGTCGGTGTAGTAGCAGTTAAGACAGTAGACGCAGTAATAATTACAGTGAATCGATAAAAAATCAAAAAAGCATTTTTAATTCCATCACTGGTAACTGACATCCAACCAAAGTCCCAGTACACCTGTCCACCACTACTAAACAAGACCTGGAGACAAACCGTAATTAAAATAACAATTAAAAATGGCTTCAATCCTTTCCAGTACATCCTTAGAGGTACACGACTCACAACTAGTACTGCTAATAAAACTAACGAAACCCAGATAGCGGGCAATAAGTGGTTAGCAAAAAAAACACTAATTACATACCAAAAGCAAAGAATCAGCTTGGTTCTTGCATCTAAACGATGAATGGGCGAACTAAGTGGAACATAGCTTCCAAAAACAACCATGTTACTCATTAGCACTACCTCCATTTTTTAACTGCTTAATAAGCTCAATTGATAATTCATCAATTGACAATGGCAAACCATTTAATCCTATTTCTTGGGAAATCTGAATGCTTTTAGGCGCCAATAATTTACTCTTTTTTAACAAGCTTTTACTCTTAAAAAAGTCCTGTGGGCTACCATCAAATGTGATTTTCCCATTATGAAGAGCTACGATTTGTGTTACCAGAGAAGTAATCATTTCTAAATAATGTGTAATCATAATAATAGTGACGCCACGTTGATTTAACTTTGTAAGGATATTTAGAAGCTGTTTAATCGATAATGAATCTAATCCTACAGCAGGCTCATCCAAAATTAGCACTTCCGGATTCATCGCCAACACTCCAGCAATTGCTGTGCGTCGCTTTTGACCACCAGACAAAGAAAAAGGCGAAACATTAAGTACACTAGGATCCAATTGAACCGTTTCTAAAGCCATTATAACCGCCTCATCAATTTTAGATTGATTCCATCCAAGATTACGAGGGCCAAATTCTAAATCCTCACGAACAGTTTGAGCAAATAATTGACGCTCTGGAAACTGAAAAACAAAGCCAATATTTTGTCGAAAATTTTCCTGCTCTTTTTTAGAAGTTTGACTATTAAGAAAACGATTATTAACAATAATTTGACCTGATGTAGGGCGTATTAAAGCATCAATTAAATTTACTAAAGTAGATTTGCCACTACCTGTCTGCCCTACTAAGACGGTAAATGAACCATCGGCAATTTTTAAATTAATATTGCTCAAGGCCTGATATTCCATGGGAGTTGCCGGTTGATAGGTAAAACTAACATTTTTTAATTCAATTTTTGTTTTAGCCATCTAACCATTTCCTCCGTTCTTAAATATTTATCAGGCACCCTAATTCCTGCACCAATTAATTTTTCTCTTATTTGTTCACCAGCTGCCGGAGTTAGTTGAAGTTCTTTTAATAATTTACGGTTTGATAAAACTCTCTCAGTAACATCATTTGCCAATACCTTACCTTGATCAAGAACTAAAATGTGATCGGCTAACTCGGCCTCATTTAAATCATGAGTGATCATAATAATCGTATAATGACCATCATCGTGAAGCTTTCTTAATAGCTTCATGATTGATTCTCTCCCCATTGGATCAAGCATACTCGTAGCCTCATCTAAAACAATTATTGGGGTTCTAACCGCTAAAACACCAGCAATTGCAATCCGCTGCTTTTGACCACCAGAAAGATCGGAAATTAAACTGTTTTCATACTTTGTCATTCCAACTGTTGCTAAAGCATGTTTAATTTTCATTGGCATTCGTTCAGGTGCAATATTATAATTTTCCAAACCAAAAGCAACATCCTCGGCAACCGTCGAACCAACAAATTGATTTTCTGGATTCTGAAATACCATTCCAACAAGCTTATGAACTTCTTCTAAATTTTGTTCATTTACTGCTAAATTACCAATTGTAATTTGCCCCTTATTAGGCAGAAGAAGTCCATCAAGAAGCTGCATAATAGTACTTTTGCCACTTCCATTATGACCAATAATACCAATCCATTTATTAGTAGGTAAATTAAAGGATTGATCATCTATCATTAATGTTCTAGAATTCGGATATTTAAATGTAACATGGTTAAAATTAATTTCTCGCATCTTTTTTATCCTTTACATTAATATTTACTATTTTAACAGAGAAATTAAAATAATTTAAAATAAAAAATCACTTACCAAAGAAGTGCACGGTTTCCCGCATTCAAGCTAGACTAGGGATAATAATCCCACCATCGTAACGCTCTATACTTCAGTGATAGTGATTCTTTATTACGTATTAATAAACCTTGATTAACGAAAATGTTAGTCAACGAATTCCAAAATAACCATCTTAGCACCGTCACCACGACGAGGCATAGTCTTCAAAATCCGTGTGTAACCACCATTACGTTCAGCATACTTAGGTGCCAATTCTTCAAATAAGTTTTGAAGAGCAGATTGGATCCGAATATTGTCGCCATCTTCCTTAACATCAGCAACAACGTTCCGAACAAAAGCAGCTGCCTTACGACGTGAAGCTAAATCGCCACGCTTTGCAAGGGTAATCATTTGGTCAGCAGTCTTACGAACTTCCTTAGCACGAGCCTCAGTAGTAGTAATACGACCATTAACAATTAAATCAGTAGTTAAATCACGTAATAAAGCCTTACGTTGTGAACTTGTACGTCCTAATTTACGGTAACTCATGAAGTTGTCCCTCCTTTTCCATTGGTTTGATTAATTAATCATCTTGACGGAATGAAACGCCGAGATCGTTTAATTTTAACTTAATTTCTTCAAGTGACTTTTGGCCTAAGTTCCGAACTTTCATCATGTCAGCTTCAGTCCGATCGGATAATTCCTTAACAGTGTTAATACCCGCACGCTTAAGACAATTGTAAGAACGAACAGAAAGATCTAATTCTTCAATCGTCATTTCAAGCATCTTTTCTTTATGGGTTTCTTCCTTTTCAACCATTACTTGAGCATTCTGAGCTTCTTCAGTAAGGTTAACAAACATTGCCAAGTGTTCAGTTAAAATTTTTGCACCTAAGCTAACAGCTTCAGTCGGTGTTAATGAACCATCAGTCCATACATCTAAGGTTAGTTTATCGTAATCATTACGTTGGCCAACCCGAGCGTTTTCAACTGTGTAGTTAACACGTTCAATCGGGGTATAAATGGAGTCGATCGGCAATACACCAATTGCAAGATCATCCATTCGAGCTTTGTTATCATTTGCAGAAAGATATCCACGCCCCTTATCGGCGGTCATCTTGATGTGTAATTCGGCACCATCTGCAACGGTAGCAATATACAAGTCAGGATTAAGAACCTTAACGTCACTATCGCCTTGAATATCACCGGCGGTAACCTCAGCAGGACCCTTAACATCAATTTCAAGATCCTTTTGTTCTTCTGAATCAAGTTTCAGGGAAACCTTCTTCAAGTTCAAAATGATTTGAGTTACATCTTCAGTAACACCTTCAACAGTACTGAATTCATGTAAAACCCCATCAATTTGAATACTAGTGATAGCAGCACCAGGTAAGGATGCTAGTAAAACTCTTCTTAAGGAATTACCAAGCGTAGTTCCATAACCACGTTCGAGTGGTTCAACAACGAACTTACCGTAGCTATCAGTTTCTTCAACCTTGTGAATGTTTGGCTTTTCAAATTCGATCATTCTATCTCTGTACCCCTTTCAAACGCAGTTCGTATTTTAGACTAAAAGTCCATTGGTGGATTCGTAACTCCAGCAATGTCAATTAAACACGACGACGCTTTGGAGGACGAGAACCATTATGAGGAACTGGAGTTACATCACGAATAGCAGTAACTTCCAAACCAGTGGCTTGAAGAGCACGGATAGCTGATTCACGACCAGAACCTGGACCCTTAACTTCAACTTCGACAGTCTTCATACCGTGTTCCATAGCTTGCTTTGCGGCAGCTTCAGAAGCCATTTGGGCAGCAAAAGGAGTTGACTTCCGTGAACCCTTAAAGCCTAATACACCAGCTGATGACCAAGCAACAGCGTTACCTTGAACATCGGTAATCATGATCAAAGTGTTATTAAATGTTGAGTGAATGTGAGCAACACCAGTTTCAACATTCTTTTTTGCACGACGCTTACGCGTACCTTTTTTGGTTGCCATATTAAGTACTAACCTCCTTTATATTAAAATAAAATTACTTTTTCTTGTTAGCAATAGTAACTGCCTTACCCTTACGAGTACGAGCATTGTTTTTAGTGTGTTGACCACGAACTGGTAAACCACGACGGTGACGCATTCCACGGTATGAACCAATTTCTTGAAGCCGTTTGATGTTCAAAGTAACTTCACGACGTAAGTCACCTTCCACTTGGTATTGGTCAACTTGAGTACGGATTTGTTCTTCTTGTTCAGGAGTCAAATCACGAACCCGGATATCCTCTGAAACACCAGCATCCTTCAAAATCTTTTGAGCACGAGTGTTACCGATTCCGTAAATGTATGTTAAGCCGATTACGATTCGCTTGTCACGAGGTAAATCGACACCTGCGATACGAGCCATTTATTTACACCTCCATCCTTATTTAAATAAATTACTTGCCTTGGCGTTGCTTGTGCTTAGGATTAGCAGAGCAAATAACCATAACACGTCCATGACGCTTTACGATCTTGCAGTGTTCGCACATCCGCTTGACTGATGGTCTTACTTTCATTTTATTAATCCTCCTAGAGAGTTACTGTTTAATTTCTACTTAAACCGGAAAGTGATTCGACCCTTGGTCAAATCATATGGTGACATTTCTACTTTAACACGATCACCTGGTAAAATCTTAATATAATGCATACGAATCTTACCAGAAACGTGGGCTAAAATTTCTGCACCATTTTCCAATTCAACTTTAAACATCGCATTAGGTAAGGTTTCAGTAATCTTACCTTCAACTTCAATCACATCGGCTTTTGCCACAATTGGTTCCTCCTTGCATAACCAAGAAATGACGTAAAAACGGTGGGAAATAATTATATTTCCCACTGTAAGCTATATAAACCTTACAAAGTTTAGCATAACTATGTAAACTTCGCAAGGTTTAACAGCTTAAAGGTTATCTAATACCTTCTTAACATCTTCATAAACCTTGTCAATATCTTGTTGACCATCGATTGTGTACAAAACACCTTTCTTTTGGTAGTAGTCTACCAGTGGTGTATTTAACTTAATGTTAACATCTAACCGATTTTTTACGGTCTCAGGTTTATCATCATCACGTTGGTAAAAATCATGATGACCACAAACATCACAAGTACCTTCAACCTTAGGTGGGTTGTAAAGACGGTGATAAGTTGCACCACAATTACGACAGATAAATCGACCACTTAGTCGTTCTACCAATACATCTGGTTCGACGTGAATATTGATAACAGCATCTAGTTGTCGATTACTTTCCGCCAACATCTTATCCAAAGCAGCTGCTTGATTAAGATTACGTGGGAAGCCATCTAACATGAAGCCAGTTTTCGTATCATCTTTTGAAAGTCGCTCCTTAACGATACCATTGGTAACTTCATCAGGAACAAGTTCTCCTTTATCAATGTACTTCTTAGCTTCAATTCCCATTGGCGTTTCATTCTTAATTGCTGCACGGAAAATATCTCCCGTAGAAATATGAGGAATATCAAAATCCTCAACAATCTTTTGGGCTTGAGTACCCTTACCGGCACCAGGTAAACCCATTAAAACAAGATTCATTGTCATTATAATTCTCCCCCTTCAGGTCTAGGTTCACGAATAAATCCAATATATTCACGTTTCATTGTTAAACCAGTTAATTGACGAACAACATCAAGAGCAATTTGAACAATGATTAGTAAACTTGTACCACCTAATCCAATTGACTGGCTTAGGTTCCATACATTGCTGGCAACTAATGGAATTAACGAGATTAACCCTAAGAAAAGTGAACCAACAGTGCTTAACCGCATTAATAATGCTGAAATATATTGCTGAGTACCCTTTCCAGGACGAACACCTGAAATGTAACTCCCTTGTTTCTGCAAATTTTCCGCAAGTTTTTCTGGATTAACTTGAACAAAGGCGTAGAAGAAGGTAAATACAACAATTAAGAAAACGTATAATGTAATTCCTGGTCCAGATTGCATATTGAAAATCGTAGATAATACTTGGTACCAGGTATCTCCACCATGATTTTGTTGAAATGCCATTAAGATTGTTTGTGGTGTAGAAATAAACGAACCAGCAAAAATAACTGGAATAACACCAGAAACATTAATCTTTAATGGCAAATAACTACTAGCAGGTGAAGTTGTAGTCCGCCGAGTATACTGAATTGGTAAGCGTCGTTCCGCTTGTTGTACCCAAGTAACAAATGCAACGATAATAATTAATGCAATTGCCACTAATGCAACAAAGCCAATCCCCATCCAAAGGCCTGATCCAGATTCACCAGCAATTTGATCCTGCCAAAGTTGATAAATACCACCTGGCATTTGGGCAACAATACCAGCAAAGATCAACATAGAAACACCGTTTCCTAATCCACGCTCAGTAATCATATCCCCCATCCAAGTAGCGAACATTGTACCAGCCGTAAGAATTAATCCAATGGTTAAGTACGTTATTGGGGTTGGATGATTGACAAGCTTGATTGAACTTAAGGCATTAAAACCTGCAGTTATACCAATCGACTGAATGAATCCAAGAACAATTGTTAGCCACCGGGTTGCTTTATTCAATTTTCGCCGACCAACTTCACCTTGTTTACTCCATTCAACAAATCGTGGAACAATATCCATTTGCAGTAATTGAACAACAATTTGTGCGGTGATATATGGAGAAACACCCATTGCGAATAATGAGTAATTTTCAAGCCCACCACCACTAAAAGTATTCAGGATTGAAGCCAATCCAGTCGATGAAATTTCCTGCAAAGCAGCAGCATTAACCCCAGGAACTGTGATCGCCGCCCCAATCCGGTAAACAATTAATACAAATAAAGTAAAGAATATTTTTTTTCGAATATCCTTAACTTTAAATGCATTTTTGACGGCTGTAAACAATTACATCACCTCAGTTTTACCGCCAGCAGCTTCGATAGCTGATACTGCTGAAGCAGAAAACTTATTAGCTTTTACTGTTAACTTCTTAGTAAGCTTTCCACTACCAAGAACCTTAACACCGCTCTTTAAATTCTTAACAATACCGCTTTCCATCAATAATTGTGGAGTAACTTCAGTACCATCTTCGAACCGATCCAAAGTACTTAAGTTAACAATAGCGTATTCCTTACGGTTAATATTAGTGAAACCACGCTTTGGAATTTGCCGATAAAGTGGCATTTGGCCCCCTTCAAAGCCCAAACGTGTTTTACCATGAGCCTTTTGACCCTTGGTACCACGTCCAGACGTAAAACCATGACCAGATGAAAGGCCACGACCCTTACGAAGACGCTTTGAACGAGAACCTGCAGCAGGTTTTAATTCGTTTAACTTCATTTAGTAGGCACCTCCTTATTATTTAGTTGTAATTACTTAACTTCTTCAATAGAAACTAAGTGAGCAATCTTAAAGATTTGGCCACGTGTTGCAGCGTTATCTGGCAAAATAACAGAGCTGTTAATTTTACCAAGCCCCAATGCCTTCACAGTCCGACGTTGAGTAGGCTGACGGTGGGCAACACTGTGGATTAAAGTAACTTTAACTTGAGCCATAATTAGTGCCCTCCTTATTCTGCTAAGTGGTCTACAGAAACGCCACGAAGTTTAGCAACTTCTTCAGCGCTCTTTAATTGCTTCAAACCTTCAAATGTTGCACGAACAACGTTAACAGGAGTGTTTGAACCAAGACGCTTTGAAGTAACATCGGCTACACCGGCAAGATCCATAACGTTACGAACCGCACCACCGGCAGCAACCCCAGAACCTTCAACGGCAGGCTTCAACATAATCTTTCCACCACCGTATGTTCCGATAACTTCGTGCGGAATAGTAGTACCAACGATAGGAACAGTAATCAGGTTCTTTTCAGCAGCAGCTTGAGCCTTACGGATAGCTTCTGGAACTTCTTGAGCCTTACCAGTACCAAAACCAACATGGCCCTTACGATCGCCGACAATAACTAAAGCGGCAAAACGCATCCGACGACCACCCTTGACAACCTTGGTAATACGGTTAATGGCAACAACTTGATCGTCTAAGTCCAACTTTGCTGGATCAATGAATTCTGATGATGTCATTGCAGGTTATTCCTCCTTTTCCTTAGAATTTAAGTCCGTTTTCACGAGCAGCTTCAGCTAATGCTTGAACACGACCATGGTAAAGATATCCACCACGATCAAAAACAACATTAGTGATGTTCTTAGCAGTAGCACGTTTGGCAATTAATTCACCAACACCACTAGCTTGTTCTGTCTTGCTCTTTCCACTAACTTCACTGTCAATTGTGGAGGCACTTGCGAGCGTCACACCCTTTACGTCATCAATTAATTGAGCGTAAATGTTTTTGTTTGAACGATAAACACTTAAGCGTGGGCGCTCCGCAGTACCAGAAATCTTACCGCGAACGCGCATATGACGACGTTGACGGATCTTGTTCTTATCTGGTTTAGAAATCACAACAGTCACCTCTTAATATAAAATTTAGTTTAATTTGCAGATAATAACTAAGTAGTAAAAAATATTACTTACCAGTCTTACCTTCCTTACGAATAATGTGTTCGTTTTCGTAACGAATACCCTTACCCTTGTATGGTTCAGGTGAACGAACGGCACGAACTAAGGCAGCAAAATCACCAAGATGTTGCTTGTTGATTGAGCTTAATTCAATAGTTGTGTTGTCAGGAACCTTAATATCAACATCTTCTGGCTTGTCCATTTCAACTGGTTGGGAGTAACCAACAGTTAAAATAAGCTTGTTACCCTTAAATTGAGCACGGTAACCAACACCGACAAGCTTCAAGGTCTTACTAAATCCATTAACAACACCTTCAACCATGTTATTGACATTTGCACGGGTAGTCCCGTGAATCATTTTAACTTGGTTGCTGTCATCATCACGATCAAATTTTACAACGTTACCTTCAACGCTCATCTTGATCAATGGTGAAATTTCACGACTCAAAGTACCCTTAGGTCCCTTTACAGTCACAACATTACCTTGTTGGGAAATTTCTACGCCTTCTGGTAGATCAATTTCCTTGTAACCAATACGACTCATGCTTGCACCTCCTAACTTAATTTATTTAATTACCAAATGTAGGCGATAACTTCGCCACCAATTTTCTTGGCGCGAGCAACCTTGTCAGTCACAACACCTTCAGATGTTGAGATGATGGCAATCCCTAATCCGTTGAGAACCTTTGGCACTGCGTCAGACTTAACGTATGTACGAAGACCAGGCTTAGAAATCCGCTTTAATCCGGAAATAACCCGTTGACCATCGTTACCATACTTTAAGAAGACACGAATGATGCCTTGCTTGTTATCGTCAACGTATTCAACATCGCGAATGAAACCTTCATTCTTTAAGATTTCAGCGATGTCCTTCTTCATCTTTGATGCAGGTGCTTCTACTGATTCGTGTTGAGCCATATTAGCGTTACGAATACGAGTTAAGAAATCTGCGATTGGATCACTCATAGACATCGATGTTTTCCTCCTTTTGTCGGTGATTTGTTTACCAGCTAGCCTTCTTTAAACCAGGAATTTGTCCCTTGTGGGCAAGTTCTCGCAAGCAAAGCCGGCATAAGTGGAATTTACGGTAAACTGAGTGCGGACGTCCACAACGTGCACAGCGCGTGTATTCACGACTTGAGAACTTAGCTGGACGGTTGCACTTAGCAATCATTGATTTTTTAGCCAATTTGTGGAACCTCCTTTATTTAGCGAACGGCATACCAAGTTGAGCCAATAGTTCGTGTGATTCTTCATCAGTTTGTGCAGTTGTAACAATAACAACATCCAAACCACGAACACGGTTAACCTTATCAAAATCAATTTCAGGGAAAATTAATTGTTCACGGATACCCAAAGTATAGTTACCACGGCCATCAAATGACTTATTGCTTACACCATGGAAATCACGAACACGAGGTAATGAAACATTAATCAACTTATCCAAGAAATCATACATGCGTTCACCACGTAAAGTGACCTTGGCACCGATTGACATACCTTCACGAAGACGGAATCCAGCAATTGACTTCTTAGCCTTAGTAATTAAAGGCTTTTGACCAGAAATCAATCCTAATTCTTCAACGGCTTCATCAAGGTTCTTTGAGTTGGTAGTAGCATCACCAACACCCATATTCAAGACAATCTTGTTAATCTTAGGCGCTTGCATAATTGATGAATAGTTAAACTTTTCAATCAATGCTGGACGGATTTCATTTTCGTACTTAGCTTTTAAACGATTTTCCATTAGAAGTTATTCCTCCTTTCGTAATTAATTTTAGTCGATAGTCTTGCCAGATTTCTTGGCAAAACGAACCTTCTTACCATCAACGAACTTGAAACCAACACGGGTTGGTTCGTTAGTAGAAGGATCAATCAGCATAACATTTGAAGCACTGATAGCAGCTTCAGTGTCAACAACCCCACCATTAGGGTTTGAGTTACTTGGCTTTTGGTGTTTCTTAACCATGTTAATGCCTTCAACGATCACACGGTTAGCAGAAGCAATGGTCTTCTTAACAGTACCTTCTTTGCCCTTGTCCTTACCGGCGATAACGCGAACTTTGTCACCTGTTTTAATGAACATGTTGATAGTGCACCTCCTTATTTTTGGGTAAATCTTACAGAACTTCTGGAGCTAATGAAACGATCTTCATGAAGTCATCTCCACGAAGTTCACGAGCAATTGGGCCAAAAATACGGGTACCCTTAGGGCTCTTATCGTTGTTAATCAAAACAGCGGCGTTTTCATCAAACTTGATGTATGAACCATCCTTACGGTGTAGACCTTGCTTAGTCCGTACTACAACAGCCTTAACAACGTCACCCTTTTTGACAACGCCACCTGGTGTTGCCTGTTTTACAGTAGCAACAATAATATCACCAATATTACCTGTTTTTACTCGGGAACCACCTAAAATCTTGATTACTAAGATTTCACGGGCACCGGAGTTATCAGCGACCTTCAACCGACTTTCTTGTTGAATCACGGTTAATGTCCTCCTTCCATCTTTGAATAAGAATTAGAATACGAAATTTAGAGTTATCTGCTAATTAAAGGGTAGCAGCCTTTTCGACAATCTTTACAAGACGGAAACGCTTCTTTGCTGATAATGGACGTGTTTCCATGATTTGTACAGTGTCGCCAGTCTTAGCTTCGTTGTTTTCGTCGTGTGCATAGTATTTCTTTGAGTACTTAACACGCTTACCGTAAATTGGTGCACTCTTATAAGTGTTAATCACAACGGTGATAGTCTTATCCATTTTATCGGAAACAACGCGGCCTTGATAAACCTTACGTGCATTACGTTCTTCACTCATGCGCTAATCCTCCTTTTCGTATTCTTTATTTATTTAATTCTTGTTGACGAAGAACTGTCTTAACCCGGGCAATGTCTTTGCGTACTTGCTTAAGACTTGCAGTGTTTTCCAATTGGCCGGTTGCTAATTGGAAACGTAAGTTAAATAATTGCTCCTTCAGTTCCTTTTCACGGTCAAGTAGCTTCTCAGTGGTTAATCCATTCAGTTCTTGTACGTAATCTTTACTTTTCATTAGATTGTCCACCTACTTCCTCACGTTTTACGATCTTAGTGCGAACTGGCAACTTGTGACCGGCAAGACGTAAAGCTTCACGAGCAGTTTCTTCAGATACACCTGCTACTTCAAACATTACCTTGCCACGCTTAACTGGGGCAACCCAACCTTCTGGGGCACCCTTACCATTACCCATCCGGACACCAACACCTTTGCTAGTGTAGGAAAGTTGAGGGAAGATCTTAATCCAAACCTTACCACCACGCTTCATGTAACGGGTAATAGCAATACGAGCAGCTTCAATTTGACGGTTACTGATCCAGTGGGAATCCAATGCTTGTAAACCGAATTCACCAAATGAAACAGTCTTACCACCCTTAGCTTCACCACGCATGTGGCCACGTTGAACCTTACGGTGCTTAACTCGCTTAGGTACTAGCATGTTTACTTCCCTCCTTCTTCATCATTGTTCTTCTTGGTTGGTAAAACTTCACCACGGTAGATCCAAGTCTTTACACCAAGAACACCGTATGTAGTGTTAGCTTCATCCCAAGAGTAATCAATGTCAGCACGTAATGTGTGCAAAGGAACAGTACCGTCAGAGTATGATTCAACCCGTGACATATCAGCACCATTCAAACGGCCAGCAACTTGAGTCTTAATACCCTTAGCACCAGCACGCATTGCACGTTGCATAGCACCACGCATTGCACGACGGAATGCGATACGTGCTTCTAATTGACGAGCGATACTTTCACCAACAAGGTGAGCATCTAAGTCTGGCTTCTTGATTTCCACAATGTTAATGTGGACACGTTTACCAGTTAACTTGTTTAATTCTTTACGAAGTGCTTCAACTTCTGAACCACCCTTACCAATAACCATACCAGGCTTGGCAGTATGAATTGAAACGTTTACGCGGTTAGCAGCACGTTCAATTTCAACGGTTGATACTGAGGCATCAGCAAGTCGCTTTTCAATGTACTTACGGATCCGAAGGTCTTCGTTTAAGTAGTTAGCAAAATCTTTTTCTGCGTACCACTTAGCAGTCCAGTCGCGAATGACCCCAACACGAAAACCATTAGGATTGATCTTTTGACCCACTATTCATTCCTCCTATCGTTCTGTAACAACCACTGTGATGTGACTAGTCCGCTTATTAATTGGTGAAGCGGAACCCTTGGCACGTGGACGGAACCGCTTAAGGGTTGGTCCTTCGTTTGCAAATGCTTCGCTAACTACAAGTGAAGCACGATCCAAGTCAAAGTTATTTTCAGCGTTTGCAACAGCAGATTTTAATACTTTTTCAACATCTGAAGCGGCACCACGAGGAGTGAACTTCAGAATAGCAAATGCTTCAGCAACGCTCTTACCACGAATAGCGTCTAAAACAAGACGAACCTTTCGTGCAGAAACACGAACCATCTTAGCAGTTGCCTTAGCGGATGTAATGTTTTCAGCCATGTCTATCGTTCACCCTCCTTACTTAGTTGCCTTGTCATCAGTTGCGTGACCATGGAATGTACGTGTTGGAACAAATTCACCAAGCTTGTGACCAACCATGTCTTCTTGTACGTAAACTGGCACATGCTTACGACCATCATATACGGCGAAAGTATAACCGATAAAACTTGGGAAAATTGTTGAACGACGTGACCATGTCTTGATGACAGTTTTCTTATCAGAACCTTCTTGTTCCTTAACCTTCTTTAATAGAGAAGCGTCAGCGAAAGGTCCTTTCTTCAAACTACGACCCATTTAGTGTACCTCCTCTCGGGTATTTGAGTGATATTTAATCTTAACGAGTATGTGGACCGCGCTTCCGGCCACGAACAATAAACTTGTTTGAACGAGCTTTGTGTGAACGAGTCTTCTTACCAGCGGTCTTCTTACCCCATGGAGACAGAGGAGATGGTAAACCAACAGGTTGCTTACCTTCACCACCACCATGAGGGTGATCATTAGGGTTCATAACAGAACCACGAACGTGTGGACGTTGACCAGCATAACGAGTACGACCAGCCTTACCCTTAATAAGCAATGCATGTTCATCATTACCAACAGTACCGATAGTAGCACGGCAAGTTGCAAGAACCATCCGAACTTCACCAGATGATAGGCGAACAAGTACATACTTTTCTTCCTTACCAAGCAATTGAGCAGAAGTACCAGCTGAACGAGCTAATTGACCACCCTTACCCGGCTTTAATTCAATATTGTGAATAACAGTACCAACTGGGATGTTCTTCAAAGGAAGAGCATTACCAACCTTGATATCAGCTTCTGGACCAGACTGAACAGTCATCCCAACCTTAAGACCCTTAGGCGCTAAGATGTATGACTTAGTACCATCAGCATAAACAAGTAAAGCAATATTAGCAGTCCGGTTTGGATCATATTCGATTGCCTTTACAGTTGCAGGTACATCATCCTTAATCCGCTTAAAGTCAATGATACGGTATTGACGCTTTACACCACCACCACGGTGACGAACAGTAATGTGACCGTAACTGTTACGACCAGCCTTGTGCTTCAAAGGAGCCAATAATGACTTTTCTGGAGCTGACTTTGTAATTTCAGCAAAGTCATAACCGTTCATATTACGGCGACCGTTAGTAGTAGGTTTGTACTTACGAATTCCCACTATGTTTTCCTCCTTTTTCTAATGATTAGTTTTCACTGTCGTTAAACAGTTTAATTTCATTTGAGTCGGCAGATAAAGTAACAATAGCCTTACGACGACGCTTAGTGTAACCAACGTAACGGCCTTGACGCTTCTTCTTACCCTTTAAGTTCATGATGTTTACCTTAACAACCTTAACACCAAAGATTTCTTCAACAGCATTCTTTACTTGTGTCTTAGTTGCTCGTAAATCAACATCGAATGTGTAACGCTTGTCGTCCATACCAGCCATTGAAGCTTCGGTAACTACTGGACGTAAGATAACTTCGCGTGCTTCCATTATGCGAGCACCTCCTCTACTTGAGAAAGAGCTGACTTAGTGATGACGATCTTTTGACTGTCAACAACACTTAAAATGTTAACACCAGCTGGTGTAACAACAGTGGCATTTGCCAAGTTGCGAGCAGACAAAGCAGCGTTCTTGTCATCATCAGTAACAACAACCAGTACCTTTTCGGCAACCTTAAGGTTATCCATAACTCCTGCAAATTCCTTAGTCTTTGGTGCATCAAAGTTTAATGCATCAACAACAACCAATGCGTTGTCGAGAACCTTTTGAGAAAGGGCAGACTTAATAGCAAGTTGACGAACCTTGCGAGGAAGGCTGTACTTGTAAGAACGTGGAGTAGGTCCGAAGACAATACCACCACCACGGAATTGTGGTGAACGGATTGAACCTTGACGAGCACGACCAGTACCCTTTTGACGCCATGGCTTCTTACCACCACCGCTAACAGCTGAACGGTTCTTTACGGCATGTGTACCTTGACGCATTGCAGCACGTTGACGAAGAATAGCTTCGAATTCAGCATTTTCATTTGGTTCAACACCAAAAATGTCAGCATTCAAATCGATAGTACCGTTTTGGCTACCATCTTGCTTGTACAAATTAACGCTAGTCATTATTAACTTCCTCCTTTCTTAATTATTTGTTATGTTGCTTGCTCAGGCTCTTCTTAGTATTAGCCTTCACAGAGTTCTTAATTGTAACGTATGATTTATTAGCACCAGGAACGTTACCCTTAATTAAAAGAACATTGTTATCAAGATCAACCTTAACAACTTCAAGATGTTGCATAGTGACTGTCTTGCCACCCATACGACCTGGTAACTTCATACCCTTGAAGACACGGTTAATAATTGGTCCTAATGAACCTGGACGACGGTGGTAACGGGAACCGTGTGACATAGGTCCACGTCTTTGGTTGTCCTTGTGAATGTTACCTTGGTAACCATGACCCTTTGTAACACCCGTAACGTCGACAGTTTCACCTTCATTGAAGACATCAGCCTTAACTTCGTCTCCAACCTTGATGTCATCCCCTAATTCAGCGTCACGGATTTCACCGATGAAGCGCTTAGGGGTCGTGTTTGCTTTTGCTGCATGACCTTGTTCAGGCTTGTTGCTCAAGATTTCGCGTTTGTCATCAAAACCAAGTTGAACAGCGTTGTAACCATCGTTTTCAACAGTCTTGATTTGCATAACAACGTTTGGTGTTACGTCAATAACAGTAACTGGTACCAATTCACCGTTGTCAGTAAAAACTTGAGTCATCCCAACTTTTTTACCTAAGATTCCTTTGGCCATGAGTACACCTCCTAATAAAATTTAGTTTAATTTAGAATAATAATTACAATTTAATTTCGATATCAACACCACTTGGAAGATCGAGCTTCATAAGTGAATCAACAGTCTTTGGTGTTGGATCAACGATATCAATCAAACGCTTGTGAGTGCGCATTTCAAATTGTTCCCGAGACTTCTTAAACTTGTGTGGTGAACGGAGAACAGTGTAGATAGTCCGTTCAGTTGGTAACGGGATAGGACCTGAAATTTGAGCACCTGTACGCTTTGCAGTTTCAACAATCTTGTCTGCTGATTGATCAAGGATACGGTGTTCATAAGCCTTTAACCGAATACGAATCTTTTGTTTTGCCATTATATTCCCTCCTTCGTCAGATTTAAAATTTGACTAGCTCCGCGGAAATTACCGCCACATCCTGTGGCAAAGCGGCCGGGTGTGTCGCAACCTTCCGCATCATCGCTTCGCAGCTCAATTCATTTGGGGTATATCAAAAATCTCCCTAGAACTCAAGCACCTATCCATAATACTAAAGAATGATTGTTATATCAACCTTTTTAGGAAATTAATTTCAAGTTTTTCTTTACAAATTGATTGCAGTCCTGAAATTTTCTCGCAATATTTTCTCTGTTTTTGACGTGTTTGTTCCAACAAATGCTAAAATATGATCATTGTACAATCATTTTTAAGGAGTCAGTTATGGATTTTTCGTTTAAGAAAAGATCAGTAAAAAAGCTGTACCTTGAATACACAGTCCTTTTTCTTTTTCTTGCACTATGTATTTTTGGTACATATCTAATAACTGGTCATAGTTTTATCTGGAGTAAAGATGCATTAAATCAGCATCTTCCCCTATTAGCTAAATATCGTGAAGCAGTCATTAACTTCTTCCACCATCCAGGAACTTTAAATTTTTGGTCTTGGCAATTTGGGATCGGTTCTGATACTTTTCAAGTTTTTTCTTACTATAATATAGGGGACGTTTTTTCATACTTAGCATTACTTTTCCCAGCGCATAAAATAACTCGCGCCTACCAATTTATTAGTATCGTTCGAATGTATTGCGTTGGCTTGGCTTTTGTCTATTTCGCTCAGCATTTTAAGTTTAGGAATACAACCATCCTTGCAGGAACAACTGCTTACTTGGTAAATTCATTTCTGTTATATGCATGTGTTGCTCAGCCGTTCTTCACAACCCCCTTTATTCTTTTTCCTTTAATAGTTGTTCAAATTGAACGAATTTTGCAGGGTGGCTCAGCATGGCCATTAGCTGGTGCCTTTACCTGGATGCTAATTAGTAATTACTATTTAGCGTTTATTCTCGGTATTGGCTCACTGATCTACCTCATTCTGCGAGTTACCACTAAATACCGCAAAACCCTTAGTTACCTTCACGCTCTTATCAAGCTTGCTTTTGCCACTATCACAAGTCTGCTCTTATCAGCAATTATGTGGATTCCTGAACTAATTGCTGTTAGGCATTCCACAAGACTTGGTGCACAATTCGCAAATGGTCTAAAAGTATATCCTCTTTACTATTACCTTTTTTTGCCTAAACAACTAATTAATGGAGATCAATGGTCGTTTATGTTCTGGAGCGCTTTAGGGATTGTTTCAATTGGCTTCATCGCTCTGGTATATGTTTACATCCACGCTAAAAAGTACCCATTAATAACAATCAGTTTAGGTCTCGCCCTCCTCATGCTCCTAATTCCTGCAGTTGGAGCTACCTTTAACGGGATGATGGCTGCTTCAAATCGTTGGACACTTCTTATTTATCTCCCACTATCAACGGCAATCTGTTTATTGGTAGAAAACGCTCATTGCATTTCTCACCATTCATTAAAGATTATTTCCTTTGCAACCGGGATTTATGTAGCTATCCTGCTTCTTACATTTCTTTTTGAGAACGAAAATGATATTGTTATCCCACTTCTTTTTCTTCTAACTTCCTTACTTCTTCTCTGGCTTATTAGTTTTCACCGTCTTACTCATCCTCAATTATGGCTTTTGAGTATTATTGTTCTAAACGCTGGGTTCAATGCAATTTATGCATCGTTCCCTTACAACGGTGATTTCAGCACTAAAATGCTCAGCCGAGGTCAATACCAACGCATGATGGCAATGCGGTACGGGGGGCTTGATCAAGGATTAGACCGAACACCTTCTTACCGAGTTTCCACAATTAGTGAAAATCAAATTATTGACGTTCCAACCATCGATAACGATCTCACCTCTGGTCTTCATAATATTGACTCATACTATTCATTACAAAATCAATACTTAGGCAACTTTAGTACGAGCTTACAAAATAACCAGTATCAAACTAACGTCCCCCTTCGCCAGGTAGACGATCGAACTGTCTTAAATAACTTCTTAGGCGTTAAATACCTCTTCGTTCAAAGTAACGGTGAAAATGCTACAAAGATTCCTGAAGGGTACCTCTTAGATCAATCATCCCAACCAATTATTAACTATGACTCTGGCCAACCTAGTGATATTCAGGATAAAAAGGATTTTATCCCTACCCAAACAAATCGCTATAAAACTAATAATGAATTCCCCCTAATTTATTGGCAGGGTAGCTATATTAGTCAAAAACGTTACCAAAAATTATCCCCAACTGAAAAAGAACGGGCACTCGCAAGTGGGGTTGTTGTTAACCAAGAAAAGGTTACTAAGGGAATGGAACAGGCAAATCTCGATAATCATGTCTATCAATTAAGGAGTAACCTGATCTCAAATCGCTTAAATAAGGTTAATCCCAAGCACTTGAAATATACAGATAGTGAAGAGAAGTATTATATTGAACTTCCCCAGCTAACTAATTCAACTCTCCGTCGAAAGCTTCGTGGCTCCGAACTTCATATTGAATTCAGCCAAATCAAGTTCACACCTTTCTCAATGAAAGAACAGATTAAGTATGAACAACAACATTTACAACAAATGGCTACTAATCCAGGAAGTATAGTTAACTATAAGTACAATCAATATCGGTACTGGCGCTACCACATTCTTAATGGTTCACCTGATATCAGTTTTAAGATTAACGTTGGTAGTCGCTTTGGAACTGCAACCATTAATCAACCAAAGCAAAGTACCTTATCTTTCTTTAAACAGGTTAAAAAAACAACGTTGAATATTGGCTACTACAATGGTGGTCTTCCTGATAAATTATCATTTCAGCCAACGAAACTTGGTACTTATCGGCTAAAGTATCAAGTAGTCGCCGAAAAGCTTGATAATCATTATCATAAGCAAGTAGCAACGATTCAACAGCATCGCTTACGTAAGCTTAAATTTAGTCCGAATAAGGTTCAAGGGACAATTAGCACGAATAAGAAGGGAATATTGACATCCTCAATTCCATACTCAAGTGGTTGGCATGCTTCAGTAAACGGCAAAACTGTCAAAACCGTCAGAACAAACCAAGCGTTCTTGGGAATTCCCCTTTCTGCTGGAACTCACCGGATAACTTTTAACTATCAATTGCCTGGTTTCCGTACGGGGATCGTCATTAGTATCATCGGCCTAATTTGGACTATTTTAGCCGCTATACTGTCATTAATCTTCAACAAAAATAAGTAAAAATTCAAAACCTTCCTTAACGTTATTACGCTAGGGAAGGTTTTTTACCAACTAAATTTTAGCCTGTTTTGGCATCAAAAGATTAAGAACAATTGCTGTAATTGCAGCCATCGCAACTGGAGACCCTAAAAGGTACTGAATCATTTGTGGCGCACTATGAACAACTTTTTGAGGAATTAATACCAAAGCAATCGTAATTACAATTGGTAGTCCAATGATGTAAAGATCGCTTTCCCGAACCTGTAAGTTTCGAATAACATTTAGTCCGTTTAGCATAATTGTTACTGTAATAATTGCAAAGACTCCTCCGATTACTGGTGCTGGAATAGCAGCTAGAAAGGCAGAAAGTTTTGTACAAAAACCCAGAATTACAAACCATACACCAGCCGCGACAAAGACAACTTTACTTGCTACTCCAGTAATTGAAATAATTCCCGCATTCGTGGAATATCCAGTAACCGGTGTTGAGCCCGTAATTGTAGCAATTAAGCAACTAAGACCTTCACCAATAATCCCTCGATTCCATTGCTTATCGGTAATTTCATGGTTTGTTACAGCCCCCATTGCAAACCAAGTTCCTGTCGTTTCAGTAGTTAAAATTGCATAAATAATGATAAACGTAAAAATTGCGGTCATATCGAAGTGGATCCCCCAATGAAAGATTGTTCGTTGAGGAAAACTAAACCATGGAGCGGCCGCAACTGATGAAGCATCAAATCGTCCCATTGAAGCACTAATTGCAGTCCCTGCTAACAAAGCAATAACAATTGACCCCGTCTTAAATAACTTTTGAACTTTAGGAAAACGGATACTAATTGCGACACATACAATCAAAATGGCAGCTGTAATTCCTGCTAACTCCATGTTCTGGTAAACGTCACCCTTAGCTTCAAAAATATTGTCATTCAAAGCGGAAGGAAGCAACGATAACCCAACACAGGTAATTATTGTTCCACCAACGACCGCTGGAACTAAACGGTTAATAATTTTTTGGAAAAAGCCACTTAATCCCAAAAGAATTAAAAGAATTGCCCCAACCAACAATGCTCCCATTAGCGTTGCCATTCCACCACCATGAAGACCGCCACTTGCAAGAACCACTCCTGCGGCCGCAGTTAAAGGAACAAATGATGGTCCCTGAGATACAGGCATTTTCATAAAGTACGCGGTTTGTAAAATTGTGCCAATTCCACAGGCTAGGAACGTTGCTTGAAGTAACCCAGTAGAATCAGCAGCTCCCATTGTTAACATTCCAGCCAAAATAATTGGCGGAACATAGACGTCCATTGCCAAAACGTGTTGTAACCCAAGCAAAATTGCTTCACCAGTAGGAATCTTTTCATCTGGTCCAATCAATAATTGTGCTTTCTCATCCATTAAAGCATCCTCCTAATCTCTTCCGTATACTTTCTTCCCTGCAACATAAACACTTTGAATATCCTGTTGTTCCGTCTGATACATTATCATCAGGGGATAATGTTCGGCTAATGGTCCTACTTTGATCAATACAGATTAAAGTATCTTGATAAACTTCTACCTCATTAATGTCCTTAGAAGTATAGTAAGTCCCATAAATAACTAGGTTCTCCATCAAACGATTTCCTTTCACTAAATTTGTATCATTAGATTAACACGAACTTTTCCCTTTGTAAATGATTAATCATTCGTTTTTAAATAATAAAAAAGAAAAGAGCTTAAAGACAAATTTGTCTGGGTATACACTATCTGGTATTGATGAAAAATCAATACCAGTTTTTTGTACACAAAAAAGGACAACTGTTGCCCTCGTGTTGTACAATCAATTCACCACAAAAATCATGTAAAGAAGGTTATACAGATGTCCCTAAATAATTCTATCCTAAATCTCCTCGGAATTGAAGACC